>JACPJE010000210.1 GCA_016187725.1 Candidatus Latescibacterota bacterium | reverse complement strand
CAAGGTCATCGGGATCGATTTGGGGACGACCAATTCGTGCGTGGCGGTGATGGAGGGGGGGGAACCGGTGGTGATCGCCAACGCGGAAGGGGGGCGGACCACCCCGTCGATGGTGGGCTTCACCGGCGAGGGGGAGCGTTTGGTGGGTCAGACCGCCAAACGGCAGGCGGTGACCAACCCGCAGCAGACGGTCTACTCGATCAAGCGTTTCATGGGCCGCAGGCTGGAGGAGGTGGAGATGGAGCGTTCGCGGGTGCCCTACACCGTGGTGTCGGGCTCGCGGGGGTTGGCGGCGGTCAAGGTGGGGGATCAGGAGTACAGCCCCCCCGAGCTGTCGGCGTTGATCTTGCAGAAGATGAAGCAGACGGCCGAGGACTACCTGGGGGAGCCGGTGCGCCAGGCCGTGATCACGGTGCCGGCCTACTTCAACGACGCCCAGCGCCAGGCGACCAAGGACGCCGGTCAGATCGCCGGGCTGGAGGTGCTGCGCATCGTCAACGAGCCGACCGCCGCGGCCTTGGCCTATGGGCTGGACAAGCAGGCTCAGAGCCAGAAGATCGCGGTGTATGACCTGGGGGGGGGACCTTCGACATCTCGATTCTGGAGTTGGGGGACGGGGTGTTCGAGGTCAAGTCGACCAACGGGGACACCCACCTGGGGGGGGATGATTTCGACCAGGTGCTGATCGACCAGGTGGCCGAGGCGTTCAGGAAGGGGGAGGGGATCGACCTGCGGCGGGACCCGATGGCCCTGCAGCGGTTGAAGGAGGCCTGCGAGAAGGCCAAGTGCGAGTTGTCGAGTGTGGCGCAGACCGAGCTCAATCTGCCCTTCATCAGCGCCGACCAGAGTGGTCCCAAGCATCTGCGGCAGGTGGTGAGCCGGGCGCAGTTGGAGCGCTGGGTGGAGGGGCTGGTGGAGCGGACCAAGGGTCCCTGTGTGCAGGCGCTCAAGGACGCCGGGTTGCGGGCCGAGCAGATCGACGAGGTGATCCTGGTGGGGGGTTCGACGCGGATGCCGCGGGTGGGCCAGGTGGTCAAGGAGTTGTTCGGTCGGGAGCCGCACCGGGGGGTGAACCCGGACGAGGTGGTGGCGGTGGGGGCGGCGATCCAGGGGGGGGTGTTGTCGGGCAGTGTGGCGGACGTGTTGTTGCTGGACGTGACGCCCTTGTCGTTGGGGATCGAGACCTTGGGGGGGGTGATGACGCGGCTGATCGAGCGGAACACGACGATTCCGACCAAGAAGAGCCAGGTATTTTCGACGGCCTCGGACAGCCAGCCCTCGGTGGAGATCCACGTGTTGCAGGGGGAGCGGGAGTTTGCGCGGGACAACCGGAGTTTGGGGCGGTTTCATCTGGACGGGATCCCGCCGGCGCCGCGGGGGGTGCCGCAGATCGAGGTGACCTTCGACATCGACGCCAACGGGATCTTACACGTGTGGGCCAAGGACCAGGGGACGAAGAAGGAGCAGAAGATCCGCATCGAGTCGTCGAGTGGGTTGAGCAAGGAGGAGGTGGAGCGGATGAGCCGGGAGGCGGAGGCGCATGCGGCGGCGGACCAGCGCCGGCGGGCGGAGGTGGAGAAGCGCAACGCGGCGGATGCGTTGGTGTATAGTGTGGAGAAGCTGCTCAAGGAGCAGGGGGACAAGCTGCCCGCCGAGGAGCGTCAGGGGGTGGCGGGGGCGGTGGCGGGGGTGAAACAGGCGCTGGAGGGCGAGGACGACAGTGCCCTCGACAAGGCCATGGAGACCCTCCAGACCCAGGCCCACAAACTCTCCGAGAAAATCTACCAGAAGGCCGGCGACCAGGAACAGCCGCCCGGCGCTGCCCCCGGTCCGGAAAAGGCCGAGGGTGGGGCGGTCAACGCTGACTTCGAAGTGGTCAACTGAGCCCAAACAAAAGCAGGGGCTGGCGCGGGCCAGCCCCTGCTCCTTTTGCCGCCTCCCGGCTCAGGGCCGCAGCAAGAGCTTGATCCCCTCCTGCTTCTCGGCCATCTCGAAGGCGTGGTGCCATTCGGCCAGGGGCAATTCGTGGGAGATCAATTTCTCGTTCTGGATCAGGCCCAGCTCCATCAACTTGAGGGCCCGTTTCCAGGCCGGCCGGCGCTGCCCCACCCCGCCGCTCACCTGCAACTCCTTGTACGCCACCTTCTCGAAATCCACCGCCACCGGCTTGCCGGGCAGGCCCATCTGCGAGAGCTTCCCCCGCTTGCGCACCAACTTGAGCGCCAGGTCGATAGCCGGGGCCACCCCGGCGCACTCCACCACCACGTCGGCCCCGTACCCCCCGGTCAGCTCCTGCACTCGCTGCACCGGATCGTGTTCTTCGATATTGACCACATGATCGATGCCCAGGTCCTGGGCCAGCTTGAGGCGCTGCTGATCCCTGGAGGTGCCGCACAGCATCACTGTCCCGCCCTCGGCCTTGGCCACCAGGGCCGAGAAGAGCCCCACCGGGCCGGGGCCAGTGATGGAGACAAAGTCCCCGGCCGTGACCCCGGCCTGTTCGATGACCGAGTGGACGCAGCAGGCCAGGAGTTCGGTGATTGCCCCGGCCTCGAAACTGACGTTTGCGGGCAGCTTGTGGATGAAGGTGGCGTTGCAGTACGGGGCGAAACTGCCGTCGTGCCAGTAGCCCATCACCTTGCGCTCGGGGCAGAGGTTGTAGTGCTCGCTGAGGCAGTAATCGCACTTGCCGCAGATGTACACGCTCGGCTCGCCGGTTACCCGGTCGCCGATGACCACCTCCTCCCCCACCTGGGAGCCCTTCTCCACCACCACTCCGCTGAACTCGTGGCCGATGACCACCGGCGTGCGGATGTTGTAGTTGATGGTGTCGTGGTAGATGTGCAGATCCGAGCCGCAGATGCCGGTGGCCTTGACCTGCACCTTGACCTGATTGGGTCCGGGCGGGGCCTCCTCTACCTCGCGCAATTCCACAAAGCCGCTGCCCCGGGAAAACTTGACCACGCCTTTCACTGTGCCTTTTCCTCCTCTGGGTCGGTGGACTCTTCCTCGTCCTCGATCAGCTGCAACCGGTCCCCTACCCTGATCCACTCCTTGCCGCCCAGCACCGCCACGCTGGAAAGACGGGCGCCGATGACCTCCTTGACTTCCACCAGCGCGACCCGCTTCAGGGCGTCCAGCATCTCGGCCGAAGCCCGCTCCGGAGCCGGATAGACCCCGAAACGGTAGCCGCTGTGCAGGCCGTTCTCGCTGCCGACATTGATGTAGATCTCGTCGCCGTACACCGAGAGGATCTGGGCCAACTCGCCCTCCAGGTGCAGGCCGCTGGGCTTGATCATCTCGATGAGCTTGTTGACTAACTCGCCCATGGCCTCCTGGGTGGCCTCGCCGATGGCGGTGGAGTCGAAGTCTGCGGAGCCAAAAGGGATCTTGGCCAGGTTGACAAACTGAAGATCCCGGTCCCGCGGCTTGCCCAGCAGGTCCAGACCCAGGCCCCGGTCGATAGTCTCCCGCCGGGTGTGCAGCAGGTCGAATTCCGTCTCGTCGTGCACCCGCAGCACCCGCAGCTCCATCTCGGCCACCCCCGCGTACGACTTGTACCCGCCCAGCATTGGGTCACCCACCGAGAGCCGGCGCAGATCGTAGTCGAGCAGCCTGCCCATGATGACGAAATCGGCCTCCAACCTCCTGCCTGCCAGCAGTGCCTGTTCCTTCTTGATCTTGCGGGACTTGCCCACCACCTCGGCCACCGCCTCATAGGGCACGGCGTGCCATTCGGGCTGGATGGCCATCTCAGCGCTCAACAGGCGGGCCATCTCGTGCTCCACGTCCCAGACCCCCTCACGAAAACCCGATTCGTCCGCAAAAGGGAGCACCGCGATATAGGGCCGGGCCATCGCGCTGGTGTCGGCCTGTAGCTGTTTGCGGTGAAGGTATTGTTCGAGGGCCGAAATCGCTGCCGTGTCCACCGCTGCGGTATCGGCCGGACTGCCGGCCGGCGCCAGCTGGGATTCGGGCAGGATCAGGGGGGCGCAACTGCAGCACAGCAGGCACCAGACAGCGAGCAGTCTCTTCATCTCATATCCCGCAGGGAGAACCGTGTTAGCTTAAAGATAATCTCCCAAAAGGGCAAGACCAGCCCGGAGGCGCGGCACGGCGGGAATCGAGGTCTGAGGGGATGAGTTGGAGCACCTAGGGACTCAGAGGCGGAACCAGGTCAGAAGGTCTGGAATTCGTCCGCCCCGCCGGTTTCCAGACGGGCGGCCACCTGGGCGCCGGGCAGGACGCGGAGCAGACTGACGCGCTGTCCCTGGCCGTCGGCGAAGTCCGCCACCAATTCATAACGGCCGGCCGATCTTTCGAAGAACTGGCTGACAAACTCCCGGCTCCGGGTGTAGAAGTAATGGGCGGGCGTGCCGGCCGGCGGCATCTCTCCAGTGAAGAAGCGGCCGTACGCCGCGTTGGAGAGCAGCACGTATTCCACTCCCAGGCGGCGTATTTCGTCGTAGTCGAGCCAGACATTGGTGAAGATGCGCCGGGTCTTGGGATCCCGCAGGTCCACCCGCTGCTGGTACTCGGGGGGCACCTGGGGCTCGTCGGCGAAGTAGTGCAGGCGCACGCAGCGGTAGAAGCGGCTCTGCCCTTCCAGTTCGCGCAGGGTCTGCACCACCTGAGGATCGCCCTGGTGCTCGACCATCAGACTCTGCAGCTTTTCCTGCTGCCTGAGTCCCTTGAGGGGAGGCAGATAGGAAAGCCAGTACCCGCCGATCATCGCGCCATTGGGAATATGGCCCTCGATCCAACGGGCGGCCCTGAGATTGACATCCTCCTGTTCGAGGGCCTGTCCATGCGCCGCTGCCCTCCAGGTGTTGGGCAGGGAGATCAGCGCCAGCAGCACCAGCCCCCAGACCGCCCGCTGACCCCGGAGTTGGTCCAGCACCAGGCGCGCCCCCAGCAACCCGGCCAGGGGCATCAGGAAGATCAGGTAGTGGAGGCTGGTCTTGGGCCAGGAGCCCACGTAGAGAAAGCCGGGCAGCAGCACGGCCAGCAGCACCTGGTCGGCGGACCGGCGCCGCCACAGAGCGTAGCCGCACCCCACCGTACCCACCACTCCCCAGGCCAGTTCGCTGGTCCACAGGCTCTTGAGCAGGGCCAGCCAGGGCCAGGACGAGGGGGCGAGGGTGAACTGGGTGTTGGATTGGACATTGAGGAGAGCCTGGTAGTACTCCCCGAAGGAGAGCACCCAGTACGGGGAGCCGGCCACAAAGGCCAACAAGGCGATACCGCCGCCCAGCAGCAGGTCCAGGTGGATCTTTCCCCCCGCATCCCGCTCCTGCCGCCAGCGCAACACGTGGGCTGCCACCAGCCCTGCCAGCACCAGTCCGGCGTTGTACTTGGTCGAGATGGCCAGGCCGGCCAACAAACCGCCCAGCAGATAGCTGGCGCGCCGGCCCCGCTGGGCGATGTCCACCCAGCAATAGCAGGCGGCCATGGCCAGCAGGGCCATGGTCATCTCGGGCAGGGCAAAGCGGGCGTACCCGATCAGGTTGGTAGAGCAGGCGGCGAAAAGGGCTCCCCCCAGCGCCACCCGCTGATCGTAGGCGCGGCATCCCAGCAGGTAGGTCAGTCCCACCAGGGCCACCCCGGCCAGCAGGCTCAGCCAGCGGCCCACCAGAGCGAAGAGCACGATGTTGAAGGTGAGGGCAAAGCCCATGGGCATCTGCAGGCCGGCCACGCTGTCCAGCCCGCCCAGGGCGCGGCACAGGTACAGCGCCCCGGCGTACAGATAAGAATAGAAGGCCGGGTAATTGTAGTGCCCCGGGCGCAAGGTGCCGTCGTCGAAGAAATGCACCACCTCCTTGACGATCAGCCGCTCGTCCGTGCCCACATAGTCCGGGTACCCATGGCTGATCCCCCGGACTCTGAGCAGCAGGGACAATACCAGCAGTCCTCCCACCAGCAGTGGGAGACGCTGGCGGGCCAGCCACTGGCCTATGGCAACTCCTTTGCGCATGCTCCTTCTCTCTCGTCCTCGTTAGCAGATATCGGTAGGTTTCCGCAATCCTGCAGCCTTCATTGACGGGGACTGGCGGCCGGCCCTTTTTATTGAAGACCGCAGTTGCCGGCCCATCAAAGACTTCCGCTGAGAGCCCTTCCAGTGTGCCCCGGCAAAAGTCGTGCCGTGTCGGCGCCAGGACAATTGAGCGGGCCACCGCGATGGAGCGCGGCACTATTTTCCCAGCGTGCACAGCGAAAGGTGCAAAAAATGCAAGTGAGGGATTTGCCCTGCGACATCCTGGTGCTGGGCGGCGGCATGGGGGGATGCGCCGCGGCCCTGGCGGCCACCCGGATGGGATACCAGGTCTGCCTCACCGAGGAAAACCACTGGCTCGGCGGCCAGTGCACCTCCCAGGGGGTTTCGGCCCTGGACGAGCACCGCTACATCGAGTCCTTCGGCGGCACTGCCTCCTACCGCGAGTTCCGCCAGCTCATCCGCGCCTATTACCACGATAACTACCGCCTCAGCGCCGAGGCGCAGGCTGCCCCCCACCTCAACCCCGGTGCGGGCTGGGTGAGCCGGCTCTGCTTTGAGCCCCAGGCCGGCCTGGGTGCCCTGCTGCAGATGCTCATCTCCCAGGTGGAGGCCAGGCGCCTGCAGCTCTTCTACCACGCCCGGGTCGCCGGCGCCCAGGTGGAGGGGGACCAGATCCGCTCGGTCACCGTGGACCAGCCCGAATTCAACCGCCAGTGGCGTTTCCACCCCGCCTACGTGCTCGACGCCACCGAACTGGGCGACCTGCTGCCCCTGCTGGGCATCTCCTATGTCAGCGGCGCTGAATCGCAAGAGCAGACCGGCGAGCCCCATGCCCGCAGCGAGGGGCCGGTCCCCCACCTGGTCCAGTCCTTCACCATGCCCTTGGTAGTGGACTACCGACCCGGGGAGGACCACACCATCCCCAAGCCCCCCGACTACGAATACAACCGCGACCACCAGCCCTACACCCTGGCCCTGCGCTACGGCGAGTACGATCTGACCTACAAGGTCTTCGAGCCGGTTCCCGAGCTGCCCGGCGCCTTCTGGACCTACCGTCGTCTGGTGGCCGCCCACCTCTTCGAGCCCGGCCAGTTCGCCGGCGACCTGGCGATGATCAACTGGCCTGGCAACGACTACCGGGGCGGCAACCTCATCGACGCCTCCCCCCAGCAACAGGCCGCCCTCATCGAAGCAGCCAAAAACCTGAGCTTGGGCCTGCTCTACTGGCTGCAGACCGAGGTACCCCGCGACGACGGCCAGGGGCGCGGTTATCCGGGCCTGCGCCTGCGCCGCGACGTGCTGGGCACCGCCGACGGGCTCTCCCAGTACCCCTACATCCGCGAGTCGCGCCGCATCCAGGCCCTGCGCACCGTGCGCGAGCAAGATGTCTCTGCCGAATGCCAGCCCGGGGCGCGGGCCGAGTTCTTCGCCGACAGCGCCGGCCTGGGCTTCTACCCCATCGACATCCACGGCCTCCCCGGCGACACTGCCGCCGCCGGCCCGACCAAGCCCTTCCAGATCCCCCTGGGCGCGCTGATCCCCCAACATCTGAGCAATCTGCTGCCGGCCTGCAAAAACCTGGGGGTCACCCACCTGACCAACGGCTGCTACCGCCTCCATCCGGTCGAATGGAATATCGGCGAGAGCGCCGGCTTGCTGGCCACCTTCTGCCTGGCCCAGCAGCAGCGTCCCGCCGCCATCTTCTCCCAGCCCGAGTTGTTGCGCGCCTTCCAGCAACACCTTCTGCTGCAGGGCGTCCCCCTCTATTGGTATGAGGACCTGCCCGCCGGCCACCCCGCCTGGGCCGCCGCCCAGTTCCTGGCCCTGACTGGAATCTGGCCGGGCGACCCGACCCACCTGCGCTTCGAGCCCGATACCCCGGCCACTGCCGAGGAGACGCAACGGGTCTGCCAGCGGGCCGGCATGGCGGTCCCTGCCGAGTTCCTCATCCGCGGCGCACTGGCCTGCCGGGTGGCGGCCGAACGCTTCGGGCTGAAGAGCTGAGTTGGCTACTCTTACGCATTTTTGGCAGATTCATAATCGATCGAGTCGATTTCCCACGAGCGGGTGCGACAGGCGCTAAAAAAAATCGCCTGAAGCCCTGGCTCTCAGAGCAGTGGTGTGTCGCCACCATCACCGGGGCCTATCTTTGGAGACAGCGGCGAATATCTGCCCTCTATGAATGTATGAATGGAGGAAAAGGACTATGACTCAGACCAAGGTTAAGGATCTGACGGTGGATGAACTCAAGGGGCTCATCAAGGAAGTGGTGACCCAAACCCTTTTCGAAGTGCTCAGTGACCCAGATGAAGGCCTGGAACTGCGCCCAGAGGCAGGGAATCAACTCCGCCGCTCCCTGGCAGCGATGAAGGCAGGAAAACGGGGGGCCTCGCTCCAGGAGGTCGAAGAGCTGGTCCTGGATGCCTATCCGCTGGGCATCCGTGCAGACACCCGCTACCGGGCACTGGAGGTCGCGCTGAAAGGGGGCGACTACGTGGTGTTCTGCTCGGATGGCCTGATCGAGGCGGCCAATGCTTCTGGCGAACTGTTCGGCTTCGAGCGCCTGGGGGAGACGATTCGCCAGGGATGCCGGGAGGGCTTATCGTCGGCGAGCCTGGTCGATCGGCTGATAGGGGAAGTGCAGGCGTTTGCCGGGGAGGCGCCGCAGGGGGATGACAGGACGTGTGTGGTCATTCGCGTGGGGTAGCTTCGTCCGGTCCCTCCAGGGAAGAGGTGTTTAGATGTCCTCACCCGGCAGCCGTATTCCCTCGCCGCGATAAATCCCCCGATTTCACCCCTACCCTTTCTCCCGCATCCCCCCTGATCGCCGCTTAGCGCCCATCTGCAGCGAGTCGAGATCCGCATCCGGGAGATCGCCTACTACGGGGTAGAGGTGCGCATCGGTGGGCACCAGCGCAGGCTGCTCAAGGAAGTCGAGGCCCCCTGTTTTCATGTGGCCGGCGACCAACTGCTGGACAAGTGAGTCTTCTCCGGTTGCGCTAGCGCTGTTACCGCACCTCGTCCCTCCTCCCGCGGCCGGCAGACTGCTGCGGGCAGCCCACCCTGCGGGCCTCAGTGGACCCTCGCCCTTGCACCCTGGCCATTCACCAGCCTGAGGGCTCATGCCGTCAGCAGCGATCTGACCGCCAAATAGGCGCCAACGGCGATCGACACGACCCCCACCCCAGTGGCAATGCGATAGCCATATCTCGATGACTTCTCAAGCCCGATAATCGCCGCCACCGCGGCCATCAGGCGCACGTCCATAATCCCCAGCGCCAATTGGATCAGCATCAGCGCCCAGCAGCAGGCCGTGCAGTAGGTTCCGTGATGCAGCCCGAGCGTGAACGTGCCGCACCAACCGGAGCGCCAACCAGTGGTGAAGAACGACAGGGGTGAGCGGCAATGCGACAGGCAGGCGCGCTTCAGCGGCGTCAACTGGTACACACCCGCCAAGACGAGCGCAAGGCCTGTCGCTGCCGGAATGGCCCGGCTGACGTTGGCCGCCCGCATGGACCAACCAGCGATCGCGGACCCGACCGCAAAGGCGACGGTCCCAAAGATCAACCACGCGCTGAAATATCCGGCCAGCAGCACGAGACGCGGCACGCCGGGCTCACCTCGGGCCTGCCGAGCTTCAAGCAGGCGCCCGTAGAGGAGCACCATCGGCATGGCCGACGGCAGCATCATGGCGACCATCATGACTTCCCACATCACGAGGAAGGTCACGGCCGCGCCGATCATCGGCTGGCCCGGCATCCAGGCCATGGACATGATCCAGCCGCCCGGCATGGGCATGTCGCCCGTCATCTGACCGACACTGCGGATGGTCACCAGCCAACACAGGGCGGTGATGATGAGGGCCACGGCCCAAGGCAGCATTGACGATTGCGTGGGCGGATTCTCCATCGACTCGACTCAACCGGCCCTCGGCCGGCGTGCTACTGATTGGACCATTCGATTTTCGCGTAATACGCGTTCTTCCCGGTCCAGTCGAAGTTCAGCCCGCCGGTCGACGCCACATTCTTTGCAGACTTGCAGACGTGCCCATCCCGAAAAATAAATCCTTTCGGGAGCACGGTGTGCACGTCCGCTTCGTCACCCGTGACGGGGTTCTTGAAGGGCTCGAGCTGCACTTCGACTCCGTCGACGGCAAAGCGCGAACGCGTGCCCTGGACGTCGAGACTGATAGGGACAAAATGCGGGCCCACGATCTCCGAGAGCGTCGTCGCGAGGATCTCCCACGGCATGCCCCCGTCCTGCGCGGTGAGAATCCGCACCAGCGCCTGACGCTGCGCGTCCGTGGCGCGCTGGTCGATGAACACCGCGGCCTTGCCATTGCCGTCGTGAATCGCTTTCGGCCAGCGAACTGCGACGACGGCCGTCAGGCCGTCAAGCGCGGTGTCTCCATGCCGGCCGCTGTCGACATTGAACGCGACGGTGCCCTCGCAGTTCCCGCGTGTGGGAAACCCGTCGAAATTGCACGGGCACCCGAAATCGCAGTTGCAGGCTTCAATCCAGGTTCCGTTGATGTGCCAAGGAATCTTGTCGGCCATGTCGCTCCTCCTGAGGTTAGTTGGGAATCGACCAGCGTTAAGGATATGACCAAACTCGCAGCCAGGCAAGCCCGAACGTCCGCAAAGCTGCTGCGGATCGTCAGACCCGAACCGCGCCGGTCGGTCCCGCACGCGATCTGCCTTTAGGAATCGTGATTAAACAACTTTCTCCTATGCTTGGGCAAGAGGAATCGCCCGATAGTTCCATGGGGAGAGGACTTTGTCAAAGACCAGGCGCATGTTCTCCTTGAAGT
>JACPJE010000209.1 GCA_016187725.1 Candidatus Latescibacterota bacterium | reverse complement strand
CGTACCCATCCCCCCTCTCATTGTACAGCAAAGCCAGGCCCCAATGCGCCTCGGCCAATCCCGGAGCCAGCTCCACCGCCCTTTTGAACCCCTGGATCGCCTCCTCCTTGCGCTGCTGCCTGGCCAGAGCCACCCCCAGGTAGTAGTGCGCGTCCGGATCTGCGGGGGTCTGTTCGACCAGCCGCTGCAGCAACTCCACTGCCTCGCGGGGGCGCCCGTTCAACAGGTAGGCCCAGCCCAATTCCCAGAGCCGCTGCGGGTCTGCGGGCGCCTGGCGCCAAGCCGCCTCGTAGACCGCCACTGGCCGCGGGGCCAGCGCCGGGCGCAGGGTATGGCGCTCCGATGGATTGCAACCCAGCAATTCGAGGCATATCAGCCCCACAATCAGCCGCATCTCAGCATCCCAAAAGCAGAGCGTCTAACAAACCTTCCTGTTCGTTAGACGCTCCACCCAGAATCCCTTTTGGGATCGGCCCTCAATCCCGCAGACCGGCAAAGGCCCGCACGAAGAGCAGCGAGCCGGTGTCGGTGGCCTCTTTGAAGGCCCGCCGCTCCCAGCGGAAACCGGTATTCATGGTGATCGCATAGCCCAGATAGTCGGAGCGGTTGGATATCTGCAGGGCCAGCACCGTGCCGGTGAAATCCTCCACGAATCCGGGCGGCACGACCTCGGGTTTCTTTTTCAGATTTCGGAACACGTTGAACTCGACCCCGTACTCCAGGAAGGTGGAGGGCAGCACATAGTACTTGGAGGTAAGGGTATAGAACTGCGACCACTCGCTGATCTCCAACTCGGTGCTATAGGTCGGATTTACCTTGCGATAGATGCTCTTCCAGCGCGGCCAGAAGGAGAGATTGGGGGTGAGGGAGATGGGGTAGTCGATCTTGTTGATCAGGCCCAGGAAGAGGCGGTTGTCCTTGGTGTCTTGCTCCTCGCCCCGCTGCCTGTGGTAATCGTACTTAAACTTGTTGTAGACCTTGAGTTTCTTGAGGCGGAAATAGTCGAAGGTCAGGTAGCCGGTCCAGATGAAGGCGTCCTGGGCGATCAGCGGGTCAGGGGTATCCTGGAAGCCATTGGGATCCACCCACTGGATCACGTCGTCTTCGATATTGTCCTCGACTGAGCGGGCGAACTGAAAGATCCTGCTCTCGATGCCGGGCAGGGACCACCGGCTGGCCAGCACCGTGTAGTTCATCCTGGCCTTGCGCTTGCTGCTGATCTCGGCGGCGTTGGCGTGGCCCAGGGTGAGTTTGAGGTGCTCGGTGAGTTCAGCCCCGCCAAAGATATTCCAGCCGTCGCGGTCCTGCCGGTAGGGGTAGTCGGCCAGGCGGTCGTTCTCAAAGCGGTCGATCACCCCGTTGTTGTTCATGTCCACCCCAAAGAGAAACTCGGGCGCATCCGAGCTGTAGCGCAGGAAGGGCTCGGCGTAATCCGGCTCGGAGTTGCCGTTCTGATTGAAGTCGGAGATGAAGTCGGCGTTTTCGTCAAAGCCGGGAAAAACCTGCGGGTCGGCAGCGCCCAGGCCCCCAAAGGGCGATTCCCGGAAGACCCGGTCGCCCCCCTGCCAGATCCGCTTCCAGTCCGGAAAGCGGTCCTGGTCGTCGTTGTCGTCCACCATCTCAAAGGTGTGGAATTCGGTGTTCTCGTAGTCCACAAAACCGATGGCATTGGTGATGAAGGAACTGGTGGAGTATGCCGGCTCCAGGCGGTACAACTCGCCGTGGGCGAACCAGGGATAGGCGTCCTGCGAGGCGGTCAGGTAGTAGGCCGTGCCCTCCTGGTGGCCAAGCGCGTGCCGGCTCAGGTTCTGGTTGGGGAAACGGCGGTAGCCCCGGCTGCGGGCCAGTTCGGAACGCAGGTTGAAGCCCTTGATGTTCTCCACGTCGAAACTGAGGCCCATCACCTCGCGGCCGGTGGGCAGGCCGTACTGGAAGCGGATGAAGCGCTGATTTGAACCGTCGCTGACATTGCCGTGGGCCTGCTCCACCAGCAGGAAAACCGGCTCTCCCTGCTGGTTTACCTGTAAATTAGAGGTGGCCTCGATGCGGTAGTCATTGGCGATGACCAGCTCGAATTCGATCTTCTCGATCTCCTGGTAGGAGGTGATCTGGTCCTGGAGCTGGTTGCGGAAATCGCGGCGGATATTGTAGGTCAGTTCAATGGCTTCGGCGCCATTGGCCTCGATCACCCCGCCCCGGCGCACCCCGCCCTTGATCGAGGGGGCGATCTCTGGGTGATCCACCCCGTCGATGATCACCCTTTCGGCAAAGAGCTGCGTCCCGCCTTTGCCGTCTTCCGGGGAATCGTCGGACAAACGCAGGACAATGGTCTCGATATTGCCGCCGTTCTGGGCCTCGGTGAGGACTCCTTTGAGGGAGTTGTCGCCCAGCTTTTTCGCGGTGGAAAAATTGGCGGCATTGACATAGGTCAGACCCAGCTTGGAGAAATCGCCCAACTGCACCTTGCCGTGGAACCCGACCAGGTTGGTCATGTTACCCAGGGTCTGGCCCAGAGAATTCTCGAAGGCGATGGGCGTGCCTGGCGAGGCCAGGCGCGAGGCCACCAAGGTGCCCTCGTACTTGTCGGAGGCAAAGTCCCACTGGATGCCGTTGAAGGCCGGTTTGGAAAAGGTGAGCGGCGTGAGCGTGGTGCGGATGGCATCGCCGATGGTCAGGGAGGAATAGAACTGGCCCTTGGTCATCGACGAGACGATCAGGCTTTGGAACCAGCTCCCGTACTTGGGCCCCTTGCGCACCACGCTGCCGAAGTTGGTGGGCGCGTCCGTGGTCCAGTCATAGATCTCAAAGCCGCGGCTGATGTAGTTGCCGTACATGTCGTACTGGCGGAATCCCTCCAGTTCGATATCCACATAGCGCTCATAATAATTGCGCGCGTAGTTGCTGTAGTCCTCGCCGGTCCAGCGATAGAAATAATAGAGACTCTGCGGGTACTGCCACTTGCGCTGAGTCGGGACCATGGAGTTTTCGTAGACCTCCAGCCCCTTTGGCTCGCGTCCGGAGGCCACCCCCTTGCCCTCCTGGGCCGAGGCGGCCCAGGCCAGGCACAGCAACCCAACCGCGCCGCACGCTGCCTGCCAAAGCTTCCGATCCATGAATCCCTCCCTGAATGTCATTGCCAGCTGCCCGCCTGCTCAGTAGGCTACGCCCACACTTCTGAGCTGCTCAAAGGAACCGATGCCGCTGTGGACGCGGATCAGCATCACGTACACCCCCGGCGGCACCGGCGCGCCGCCTTCATCCCTGCCATCCCACACCTCCCGGTAGAGCCCCCCCACCCGCTCCTGGTCCACCAGGGAGCGCACTTGCCGACCACCCAGGTCGTATAGGGCGACCTCCACCCGCCTGGGCTCGGTGAGTTGGGTGATGGTGTAGTCGAGGAGGAGCCGGTCGTTGACCCCGTCGCCGTTGGGGGTGAAAACCGCATCCTGGCCGCCGTTCAGCTTCACCTGGCGCAAGAGCGCGCCGATAGACTCCTTGCTCAGGGCCACCTGCAGGGTGTTGGTGGAGACGGCGAAATTGGCGTCCCCTTCGAGCACCGGCTGGCCAGCGCCCCCGGTCTGGGTGTCCCAAACCCGGCCGCTGAAGATGGTATTGAAGATCACCACTGCCCCCTCGAAGAGCACCCGCAGCGGCACCTGGTGGCTGAAATCCAACTTGTTGCGGGCGAAGAACACTTCCAGGCCCGTGTCGAGGATGGCCACGCTGTCGGGCTCCACCTGGACCAAGGGTTCCCCCATCGACAACTGGTGGAACACCGGCCGCGAAGGGGTGTCGATGCGCAGGGCGTCGAAACCGGTCTGGCCGCGCTCCACTTGCGCCCGCACATCATAGGCGAAGAGCACCTTGGCCCCGCCCTCCACCCTGACCACCCCGCGCACTGGGTCCGGTTCGTCTGCCAGGGAGATCTCCCCCTCCACTGACGAGGCCGGCGGCACCTCGTGCTCGATCACCAGCGAATCCAGGCTCACGGTATGCTGCACCGAAGCGCTCTCTAGGAGAATTTGCAACTGGAAGAAGGGCCGCGGGCTGGGCAGGGGAATCTGCTGTCCGGAGACCAGGGGCGGCGACCAGGGACTCCAGAGTTCGGCGTCCTCCTCGATGCGGCCCCGCTCGGCGTCGTCCAGGGCCAGATACTCGGCCTCGGAGGCCAGCTCTTCGCTCACGGCGTGGGTCTCGGGATTGACCACCAAATGATAGTAGACCAGCGGGGTGTTGTCCAGACCGGTCTTCATGCGCACGGTCACCGCCGTGGCCGCCCCGTCGCTGGGCACCAACGCTCCCTCCTGCAGGCGCCGTTCCTGCTGCGCCCACCGGATGCGGCCGTAGTTGGACTGATTGCCCAGATCCATCACCCGGCTCTCGTAGAAGGCGCGCGGCACAAAGCCGTCGCCGAAGACCTGGAATTCGGCGATCTCGAAGGGGCTGCGCGAGCCGACCCGCAGCCGCAGGAAGCGGATGAACTGCGGGGGAAAGTCCAGGGCGATCACGCTGTTGGGGTTGACCGGCACCTCGCGCAGCAGCTGGAAGACCGGCTGGCCCGCCGCATAGGACAGGCCGTCGCTGAACTGGACCTCGAATTTGCGGATAAAATCCTCGCTGTAGGGCCGGCCACTGGCCGTGGCCCCTTCCGGGCGGGGATAGAACACCAGGCGCTGGGCCGGCACCCGCGAACCCAGGTCGAAGACAAAGACCCGGCCGGTCTGATCCACCCCGGCCACCTTGAACAGGTTGACCGTGGAGGTGGTGTCTTGGCCGTCAACTATTTTAAGGGTAGTGGGATCCTGGAAGGCGGTATTGTCCCACAGCGCCGCGTCTCGCTCGCTGATCAGGTCGGCCGGCTTGCCATAACTCCATTTCAGGGTTGGGATGATGTTCTCGTCCGGGCGGAAGCCCCGGCTCTGGATGGCGCCTGGAACGCTTTTGACGTCGACCTGGGCGCTGCTCTGCACCACCGCGTTCCAAGAGATGCCCCCCCCTCCTCCCAGCACCCATTCGTCGGCGCCGGCCAGCGCGGCGCTCAGGAGCACCAGGAGCGCCAGGCCCGGCCCTCTCATTGCACCGCCTCCCGGGGCTGTCTGGCCCGGTAGACCTCGCGCTTGAAGTGGTAGTTCAGGTCTAGTTGCTCAAGGGGCGCCGAGCGGTAGTCGAAGCGCACCCCCACCTTGGGCACATGGACGACGAAATCCTCCACGTCACTGTGCAACACCGGCAGCACCACATAGCCGGTGGCCTCCTGACCGCTGAACACGTAGTCAGGGTGGTAGATGGTCCGCACCAGGCGGTCCATCATTTCCTTGTACCTCCGGTATTCCTGTCCCGAATAAGACCTCAGGTAGGGGCTGAAATAGTCGTCCAGCAGGCCCTTGTCCAATATCCGGTAAATGCGTTGGTTGCCGGTGGTGATGTAGATCTTGTCCGGTTCGAGCAGAACCTTGGGATAGGAATAATTCTTGATCTTGACCAGCAGCACCGTAAAGCGCGGCGGCGTCCAGGTCTGGCCCCAGGGCTTCCAGTCGCCATAGGTGTAGGGATTGGTCGAGTGCATCCCCTGCGCGGAGCTGGCGGCAAATTGCCTGTTGAGGTATTCGTCCTCCAGCACCCTGACCGAGATCTCCAGACGATCTTTGGTGAAGACAATACTGCCGTCGTCCTGCAAGGTCATGCCCTCGCCCTGCTGGGCCGCCGGGGCGGCCGGGGCGGCAAAGTGGCGCATGCCCACCTGCGACAGGCAGCCGGCCAGGCCGGCCAGGAAAGAAAAAACCAACGCGCGACCTGTCAATCTCCTCGGTTTCAGATCCGGCCCCAGCTGTTGCTCTCGACTGCGGTGCCACCCGAGGCGCCCTCGGTGGGCACCGCGAGAAAGTCAGAGCCGTTGCTGTTATCCTGGAAGGCGCCGTTCACCGGCGTGGTGCCCGGCTGCTTCTCGCGGCCCACTTCCGGGTTCTCGGTCTCGTCGAACTGGAAGGTCAGGCCGATGATCTGATCGGGGGCAAAGACGTGCTCGACGCTGCCGCTGGCTCCGACCTTGTCGTGGAAATCCCAGATCTTCTGCTTGACCTCGTAGGTGTAGGTGACCGTGCTGCCGGCCGGCTGCTTGAGCGGTTCGGCATTGGCCGGGTCCACAGTCCAGCTGTAGATCATGTAGGGCTCCCGGGTGGACCACAGGATACTCTCCTGGGGCACGTTGAAGATCCAGGTGTCCTGCTGGCCGGCGGCCGGTTTGATGCGGATACCGTACTGCTGGCCGGAAACCATCTCGGTCTCGTTGAAGTTCTCGCTGGTGTGGTCGGCATCGATGATGATCTCCACCGAGTCGTCCTTCCAGTACTCCTGGGCGTTCTCGACAAAGAGGCCCAGGGAGTCGTCGGTCACGCGGGCAAAGTAATAAAGCGCGTTGTCTGGCCGGGAACTCCAGGCTACGTAGAGGACCACATCCCAGTCGTCCTTGGCCGGCGGCCAGGGCGAGCCGAGGATCTCGAACAGGTTGTCCGGGGTGATCGCAAAGGCCGGATCGATCCAACCCCAGTCATCCGACTTGCCGTCGATGACCATCTGGTCCGGGTTTGGCACCTGCGGCAGGAAATAGGACGCCTGGTGGGCAGACACCGCCGAAGCCGCCAGGACCATGCCCAGGGCCACTGCGAATAATTTTTTCATCCTTAGCTGTTCCCTCCTTATGGAGAATGATAATGGGGTAAAGGATTTACCCGCACTTTCTGAGGATCTTTGTCGCACTATTGGGGATCTAGTCCGGGCTCATCACCTGCCTTTCTCTCTGAGCAAATAGAGGATCTCGCCAAATTTTTAAAATATATACACATTTTAAAACCAAAATGCAACAATTTTTTCAATTCCACCGTCTAAACTTAATTGGAATCAATAAGCCACCGCAATAGGGCGAAGGGCGGTGTCTCCGCCGGACTCGGCTCTCAAATCGATGCGCAACAGGTAGATACCCGGCTCGACCAACTCGCCGGCGCTGTTCCGGCCCGCCCAGGTGAAGGCGCGCTGTGAGCCTATGGCACCAGAACTCAACCCGGCCACCCGACGGCCGGCCAGGTCATAGACTTCTACCTGGGGTTCGGCGCTGACCACTTTAAAGGTGACGAAACTCACCTCGAGTTGGTCGTGGACGCCGTCGCCGTTGGGGGTGAAGACCGGGGTGGAAAAGCGCAAGTCGCCGATGAGCTGGGCGCTGTCGGTCAATTGCGGGAGCATGACGATATTGGCACGGCGTTCGGCAGCCTCTACTGACTGCCACAGGCCAGGCCGCTCGCGCAGGCCCAGGTCCAGGGCAAAGACCGTGGCGTTTTGCAGCAAGCGGGCCGTGAAGGAGATGCTCAGGGAGTCTGCTAAGACAATCTGCGGCAGAGCGATAAAGAGCGAATCGCTGCGCAGGTCTATGGAGGCGGGCACTGCGGGCTGGCCGCCGATTTCGAGGCTGATGCTCTGCAGATCGACCGGCCCAGGCGCAGCGAAGCGCAACAGATCGAAGCCCCTGTCCTCTCTCCCCCCAGCCGGCCGCAGGGTATAGGTGAAGGGGGTATCTTCGTTGGGCCGGGCCTGGCGAGGCCAGACACTGCCCCGGGCCTCCTGGACCAGGGCGTCCTCGAATTCGATGGACAGAGAGTTCACCGCAGGCGCCACTTCTGGATCTTCGGTGGACAGGATCAGCTCGAGCTGGAGGTAGCGCCGGGGGCTTTCTGACTGGAAGGTCTCGCCGGAGAACTGATAGGTATTGCTCCACTCGGCCCAGTCCTCGCCCACCACCAGAACCGTGTCCACCTGTCCTCTTGTCACCTTGGGCAGGCTGTTCCACTTCTCTTCAGTGACGACTAAGCCCTTCTTGTCGTAGAAGGTGTACTGTTCTCTGAGGGTGTTGCCCGAGCGCGAGCGCAGTTGCAGCTTGGTCTGCGGAGGCAGATCCCCATCCCAGAAGAGGGACTTGATGGCCCTGGGGCGATGGTCACCGGCTTCCTCGCCCAGGTCGATGAAGCCAGAGCGGAGGGTCACCTGGGCGGGATAGCCTGGCGAGAACAACTGCATCTCACCCCATTTGGTGATGCCGAAACCATTGCATTGAATTCCGTGAAAAAACAGATAGTGCACCTTGCGCGGCTGGAATAAATAGCGGATATAGAGCAATCTGTCGTCATTGGGGTGGAGGTGGGTCACCAACTCGGTGTAGTCGACCGCTTCGGGCACTGCCACCGGTGGTATGGTGCCGATGGCGGGCGTGCCGTCCGAGAAGAGGATGGTGTGGCCCGGGCCGGTCCCCGACACCGTGAATCCCAGGGTGCCCTCGTCGGGACCCATGGAGTAGAGGAAGATCTCATCGATGAAGAACACCGCACCCAGGTCCACGCGGAACCAGGTGCCGCCCTGGGTCCATTCGGACAGCGGGGGAGTGCAGTCGGTGATGGTGTTGTTGGTGTTCAGATCGGCGTCGAAGAGCCGCGGGGTGGAACCGACGCCATCACCCTCGACAAAACCGCCTCGCAGGTGCGTGCCGAGGGCGATATTATCGCCGATGCCGATGACCTCGATCTCAGCCAGGGCGGCATTCTCGGTTTGCGCCTCGGAGATGATCTGGATGTACTGGACGAGCATGTACTGGTTTGGATCTGCTTTCAGATCCTCATCGATGATGAGGGCACTGTCGCGGCCGGCAAAGTGGAGGGGAATGGAGACTTCCCTTTCCCTATTGGATCGGGTCGTGCCAAAGATCTGCTGGTAGAGGAAGATATCGTCCGTGGCGTCGACGCGCACTCCGGTGGAGGCGAAGACCCTGAAATGGCGAAAGGGGCGTGCTCCTTCCTGGTCTGGAAAGATCAGGCGGACTTCCCTGGCCAGCACGGCGCGGCCCAGGTCGACGGTGAGGTACCAGTCTTCGCGGGCATCGCCCGGATCGGGCCTCCAGTAGGTCTCCAGGTCGCCATCTATAGCCAGAGGAGCGCCCTGCGGGTTTGACCCGACCTCCCAGACGCCGCCAGCAAAGGCCTCTCCTCTTTTCTTGGTCTCATGGGTGAAGAGGTGGGCGTCCTCCACGGCGTTGATCTCCTTGCGAAACCTGATCAGCTGGAGCTGGCCCTGCTGGCCGATCTGCGTCAGGCCAAAGGGCCGCTCCCAGGTCTCCCATTCGGCGGCTGAGTCAAAGGTCAAAACCTCCGCTGCCAGGGGCAGGTTCAGGAGGAGCAGGAGCGAAAAGGCCCGGAGGAGATTCATCAGTACACCAAACCTACCGGGCGAATCCGCGCAGGAGCGGAAAGTTCAGACTGGAGATCGACGCTTACCAAGTAGAGGCCGGGGGGCAACAACTCGCCATTGCCGTCGCGGCCGTCCCAGACTAGCTGCTGCCGGCCGGAGTCCTGGCGGCCCAGGTCGAGGCGGGCCATCAGGCGGCCGTCGAGGGCGTATACGCTGAGGACCACGGGAACACTGCCAGGCAGGCGGAAGAGCGCATAGTTGAGGCGCAACTGATCGTTGACGCCATCGCCGTTGGGGGTGAACACCGGCGAGGAAAAGACCAGTTCCTGGATGAAATCGGGCGATTGGCCCGAGGCCGCCAGCACCCCCAGGCTGTTGGTCGATAATTCATCAGTGACATCGCCCTCTACCACTGGCTGGGGCAGCACTTGGCGCTGGGTGTCCAGCACCTCGCCCAGAAAGGTGGTGGCGAACTCGAAGACTTCGGCGCCGAAGATCACCCGCAGCGGCGGGTTATTGGCCCGCGCGATGCGCTGTGGCAGGTAGATGGTCAGGCCGTCCTGCTCGGTGACCACTTGGGCTGGTTCCACCGCCGACGGGGGATTGCCCAAGAACAGGCTTCTGAACTGCGCGCGGCTGCCGGTGCGGATGCGCAGCGCGTCGAAGCCCGGCGCATCGGTGTTCGCGAAATCGGCCTTGAGGTCGTAGACAAAATCGGTCGTCTCACCCAGGCGCACTTCGGTGAAGCCGCGCCGGGGTTGCGGGTCGTCCAGGCGGGCCACTTCGCCCTGTACGCCACCGGCCAGCAGCGGGGAGGTTTCGATCCACAGCGAATCCAACCTCACCCAATCGTCGAAAGCGTCGCTCTCCAGGGTGACGCGCACCTGGAGGTAGGAGCCGCTGCGCAGGTTGAGCGGCTGCCCCGGCGCAGCGAAGGGCACCGACCAAAAGGTCCAGTTGTCGGAGTCGTAGCCAATGGAGGCGCGCAGGCCGGGCTTGGGCTGGCGGGTGGTCAGATCATCGGCACCCGTGACGCGCACATAACGCGTCCTCAGCTCATTTTCGTAGCGCTGGCGCGAAACCTCGCGTTCCAGGCCCGTAGCCATGTACTCGTGGTACACCGCTGGGTCATCATCCCTGCCGATGCGCACCTCCACCTTGACCTGGGCCTGGGCGTCTGTAACCTCTACCGGCGCCCCATCCACCATGCGCATGGGAGTGGCCTTCCAGAAGAGCCGGCCGAAATTCACCGGCTTGTCCAAGCGCGTGATCTTGGTGCGGTAGTGCACTCGCTGGGGCACACCTCGGGCGGCCAGTTCAAAGTCGGCGATGGTACCCCTGAGGGCGAGGGACAGGTTGGTGTCGAAGCCGATCTTGATCAGACCCTTCTCGTCGACGAAGGAAAGCTGTCGGCGATAGCGGATGAAACGGGTATAGCGGCGGCCTAAATCGATGCGGACACGGGGACTGAGGTTTTGGTCTACATCGGCGATGATGGTCGAAAGAGGGTTGACATTGCCCGCCAAAACAGGGGGCTCTGGATCCACAGATGCGGAGATCTGGAAGGCCGGCACCGCGTCTGTCACCAGGGGCGTGCCATCGGAACGGTACCCCTGACTGGGTGAGGAAAAGCCAAAGGTGACAGCGGGCACGGGCACGGCCAGGTCCATGGTGAAGGTTTCCTTCTCAAGCAGGTCGGCCTTGGGGGCATTATAGGTGATGAGGTCGCCGTCGACGAGCAAACTGCCGTTCTCGGAGGGATCGGGAATACCATGATTCCACTTCCACATGCGCGGCATCTCTCCCTCCACGTACTCGAGCACCCGGTCAGTGGGATCGCGCCAGAAGGCCCAATGGTCAACATGGGAAAAAACCGCGCGCTCAGGGGTAAAATAGACCGGCTGGATAGCGCCCGGGGTGCGCTCAAAGTCGATGAAAATATGCGTGGAGTCCGCCTCGCCCCACCCCAGGTCGCTGCCTCCCAGTTTCCACAGGGCCACCTGGGTCTCCCCGTTTCCCGCCGCCAACAGCCCCAACACCGCCGCGAGCCATGCCCTGCGCTTCATGTGGGACATAGTAGCCTTCTCACTCAATTGACTCACCTACCTGTCTGACATATGATATAATATAATTTTCTCAAAAAAAGAAATTTTTTATGCGCGATCTGGCCCTCACCCTGGCGGTCCTGGCCCTGCTCCTGGCCAGCTGGTTTGCCCTCAACTACGGGGTCTTGCAGGTCTATCCCCCGGACCCCAGCGAGGGGGGCAAGTACAAGGTGATCCGCTGGGCCTCTGATCCCAACCCGGCCCGCACCGAGCAGATCGCCCTCTTCAACCGCCTCTACGAGGATCAGAAGGTGCGGGTGGTGCTCGACCCCAGCGCCGATGTGCAGAAGATCCTCACCCAGGCGGCGGCCGGCACTGGTCCCGATGTCTTTGATATCTACTCCTATTCCTCCTTTGCCCTCTACGTATCCAAGGGGGTCCTGCTGCCCATCGACGAACAGATGCGCCAGGCCAATCTGGACCTGGACGCCTTCTGGCCCCAGCGCCGCAATGCCCTGGCCATACCGGGCGAGGGGCCCGGGCAGTACCGCATCTACTGCGTGCCCAACAACGTCACGGCCAGCGTCACCTTTTTCAACCGTTCGCTGTACGACGCCGCGGCGCGCGAACTGCGGACCCAGGGGGTGGAGGTCCCCCCCCTCCCCTGGAATCACTGGACCTGGTGGGACTATGTGCGGCTGTGCCAGGCCCTCACCCACAAAAGCGCCGACGGCCGGCGCTACGAAACCTTTGGTTCCGGGGGCGCGGGTTTTGGCGGCGGGCTGAGCGACTTCCTCTACCAGGCCGGCGGCAGCCTGCTCAGCGAGGACGGCACCCAGGTATTGCTCGACTCGCCCGCCGGCAGGGCGGCCTGCCAGTACCTCTACGATTTGGCCAATACCTTCCACGTGGCTCCCTCTGCCGAGGACCAGAGCGCCCAGACCGGTGGGGGAGGCTGGGGGGGGCAGTCCATCCTGGGGCTGTTCACCGCCGGCAAGCTGGGCAGCATCTTCATCGGCAGGTGGGGGCTGATCAAGGTGAGGCGCGAAGCCCGTTTCACCGTGGAGATCTACCCCCTGCCCCGCTATGTGCCCTACCCGGAGTGGGAGCGGTGGATGCGCGATCCGCGCCTCAGCGCCGACCCCTCCCTGCGCGACGGCCCTTGGGGCGAAGAGCGCGCGGAAACCCGCAACCGGGGAAAAGCCGCCGAATTGGGGGGGCGGGTCACTGGGATCAACAAAAATACCAGGTATCCCCAGGAAGCCTTCTACTTTCTGGAATACCTCTCCAGTCCTGACTACAACAATCTCCTGACCAAGGACGCCGATGCCTTTGGCAGCCGCAGGGAATTCTCCCTCGAATACTTCTCCCGGCCCGATCCGGCCTTTCCCGAAGAGGACCAGCACCGCCCGGCCCTGCTGGATGCCATGGACCACACCCGCCCGGAAAGAGCGGCCGCGCACGGGGCTGCCTTTGAGATCGCCCGGCTGCAGAACTCCCTGACCACCAACCTGGTCAATGCCGCGTACCAGCCCGCTGATCCAGGCCAGACCTTCACTTATCTCTTTTTGGGCCCCACCCCTGACCAGCCGGTCCTCACTAACCCCACGGTGGGCCAGGCAGCGGCAGTGGAGATGGCTGCCCGGATGAGCAGGGAACTCGAAACGGGGCGAAGGCGCCAGGTCCTTTCCAACCGCGACCACCTCCCGGATCTTTTCGGCATCGTCCTGGCTATCGCGGGTCTGGTTCTGGGAGCGCGCTATCTGATACGCCGGCAGGGGGCTGCCGCATGACCCCCAGACAAAAACTCGACCTGATCCGCGCCCTGGGCTTTCTGGCCCCCAACCTGACCGGGTTCCTGCTTTTCACCTCTTTGTCAGTATTCTTCTCGCTGGGCCTGTCCTTTTTTCAGTGGGACACCTTCTCTGCCCCCCGCTTTGTGGGCTTTGACAACTTTGTCCGGCTGCTGGGCGATCCCAAGCTGTGGTTCTACCTTTACAACACGCTCTTTCTGATGATGGGCCTGCCCCTTTCCATCGCCGGCTCTCTCTTTCTGGCGGTGGTGCTCTCGCAGCAGCTGCGGGGCATCGTCCTCTACCGCACCCTTTTCTATCTGCCCACGGTGACCAACGGGGTAGCCCTCTTCCTGCTGTGGAAGTGGCTCTATAACCCCAAGTACGGGCTGATCAACTCCCTGCTGCTGCCCCTGCTGACCTGGCCGCACTTGTCCCTGGTGGTGCGCCTGACCCTGCTGGTGGGTCTGGGCGGGTGGGCCTGGCACCACGGGCGGCGGACCCGCGAGCACTGGCAGGGACAGGAGCGGCGGGGACTGATCCTCCACGGCTCGGCCCTGGGGATCCTGCTCCTGGTGGGATTGAGCTGGCTAGTCGGGGGCCTCTCCACCTATGGCGGCCCGGCCAACTGGCTGGGCGGCAGATTCTCCCTGCTGGCGGGCCTGGACACCATCGACGATTTGCCCAACTGGCTGTCCAGCAGCGTGGAGCTGGGTTTGTTCTCCTGGCTGGGGGCCGAAAGCACCGCGTACTGGGCCAAGACCGCCATCATCTTCATGGGGGTATGGGCCAGCGTGGGGGGGGGCAATATGATCCTCTATCTGGCGGCCCTGGCCAATGTCCCGGAAGAACTCTACGAGGCCTCGGATATAGACGGGGCCAGCCGATGGCAGCAGTTCTGTCACATCACCTGGCCGATGATTGCGCCCACCACCTTCTTCATCCTGGTGATGGGGGTGATCGCCGGCCTGCAGGGGGGGTTTGAGATCGCCTACCTGATGACCAGTGGCGGCCCGGGCAAGGACGGGGACAACACCGTCACCCTGGGCTATTATATCTACCGGGCTGCTTTTGAAAACCTGGAATTCGGCTACGCCGCTGCGGTGAGCTGGTTCATGTTCGTGATCATCTTCGGCCTCACCCTGTTCAACTGGCGTTTCGGCAAGGGAGCCGTGCACTCCTGATGGCCAAGGTAGAACGCAACCGCCCGCTGCACGTCCTCAGCCACCTCTTCCTCTGGCTGGTGGGCTTTACCACCCTGGTGCCCTTCCTGTGGATGGTGCTCACCTCCCTCAAGAGCGAGGGTGAGGTTTTCCAGAGCCATATCTGGCCCCAGGAAGTGCGGCTGGGCGACGAGGGAGACCTGCTCTTGACCCGCCAGGACCAGCCCATTCTGGATGAAAAGGGCCAACCCATCCGCATCACTTTGGGCAACCCGGTGATGATCGGCGCGCCGGGAGACCCCATCCGCGACCAGCAGGGAAACCTGATCTACGACCCGGAAGGCCAGCCCATCCCCATCAAGAATGTCGAGGAGCGCGAAGGCCTCGCCGTGTACAAGAACCGCTGGAACCCGGTGCAGGTGGATGGTCGCCCCCTGATCCTGACCGAAGCCCTGCAGCGCAAATGGCAGCAGCGCCTGATCCAGCAGCGCCAGAGCTGGCGCAGGGCCCAGGAACTGCCCCCGGCCCAGGTCGAACTGGAGGAGGGCAGGGTATTGAGGCGGCCCAGCGGCGAGCCCTACACCTACCGCGATATCTCCTGGGACCGGATCGGCGAACCCGTGCTGGACGTGCTCTCCCGGCAGCCCATCCTGGGCAACCAAGGGCAGCCCATCCCCTTTGTCACCCCCTTCCCCATGCTCAAGGGTGACAACGATCCGCTGATGCGGGGAGAAGAGGTGCTCTACGGGATCTTTCCAGGGGAAGGGCAGAGCCGCATGGTGTACGGCAGCGAGGTCCGCCAGCTCAGCCAGCGCCGTTTCATGATTTCCAATTACATACGCGTGTTGCGCGATCCGGACATCAAGTTCTCGCTCTTCGGCTGGAACAGCCTGTTGGTAGCGGTATGCGTGATGTCCGGCCAGGTGCTCACCTCGGCCATGGCCGGCTTTGCCTTTGCCCGCCTGGACTGGCGGGGTCGCGAAAACGTCTTCCTCCTGTACCTGTCCACCCTGATGGTGCCGGGGGTGGTGACTCTGCTGCCCAACTACGTTATCTTACAAAATCTGGGCTGGCTCGACTCCTTCAAAGCCCTGATCATCCCCGCCATGTTCACCGCCTTTGGCACCTTCATGATGCGGCAGTTCATGCTGGGCCTGCCCAAGGGCCTGGAAGAGGCGGCCCAGATCGACGGGGCCTCGCTGTGGAAGGTGTTCTGGACCATTGTCATGCCCCTGTCCAAGCCGGCGCTGATCACCCTGGCCATTTTCACCTTCATGGGTACCTGGCAGTCCTTCACCTGGCCCCTGATCGTCACCCACTCCGAGGAGTTGCGGGTGCTGCCGGTGGCCCTGCGCTATTTCGACTCCTCCCAGGGCACCACCTATTCCCTGCTGATGACCGGCTCGGTGCTGATGATGCTGCCCATGATCGTGCTCTTCGTCTTCGGCCAGCGCTTCTTTGTGCGCGGCATCCAACTCGGCGCGCTCAAGGGGTAGTGTCCCCTCTTCATCGGGATGGCCGAGCAGCAGGCAACGCTTCTCTTAGGGCGAGCCGGCTGGCGCTTTCGATATTCTCGCGGATCTCCGTCCTGGTGGGGTCGAAGCGCAGGGCTCGTTCATAGGCGCGCAGGGCAGCGGCGTAATCCTTGCGGAGCAGGTGGACATTGCCCAGGCCATTGTGCGCCAGGGCATAGGTGGAGTCTGCTGCCAGCGCCTGGTAGAACAGCGCACTCGCCCGCTCGAGATCTCCTTCCCGGAGGTGAATATTGGCCAGGTTGTGATAGGCCGCGGCAAAAGCTGTATCTCTGGCAATGGCCTGTTCGTACTTGAGCTTGGCCTCGGCGAACTGCTGCCGCTGCCCGTAGAGCACCCCTAGACTGTAGTGGAGGCGCGCATTATCCGGGTGGCTCAATAGGCTGTGCTTGAGACTGGCGATCAACCTGTCCTGGGCTTCCAGGCGCGAGAACACTTCCAACCACCGCTGCCCCTGCTGTGGCTCTTTCATCCTCAGATAGGCATTACCCAGGAGGAAACAGGCCCGGGTGTTCAGGGAGTCCAGGGCCACGGCCCGCTCCAACATCTCTACAGCCTCGGCGTATCGCTGCTGCTTGGCGTAGAGCCCCCCGAGGCCGTCGCAGGCCTCGGCAGCAGCAGAGTCTGCGGCCAAGGCCTGGCGATACGCCGCTTCGGCTCTGGAAAAGTCGTTCTGGTTGGTGTAGAGTTCTCCGAGGTTGCACCAGACTTCTGCCTGCGCCGAATCCAACTGGACTGCCCTGATGTACTCCGCGGCAGCCTGCTGGTATTCCCCCTGCCTGAAATAGAGCATGCCCAGGGCATTGTGGGCCAGGCTGTGGTCGGGATCCGCCCGCAGCGCCTGCTGCAGGGGCTCAAAGGCCTTGCTGAACTGTTTCCGGCGGATGTGGAGCAGGGCGAGGTTGTAATAGGCGGCAGCGCAATCCGGGTCGAGCGCTATTGCTCTGTGGTAGGCGGCGATGGCCTCCGGGAACGCCTCGAACCTGAAATAGGCGTTGGCCATGTTGTAGTGGATGTGGGCCGCCTCCGGCGCCAAGGCCAGGGCCTGCTGATAGGCTGCCAGGGCTTCGCTGTACCGGTGCTGCTCGGCCAGGGCCAGGCCGAGCCTGAGGTAGGGCTCGGCAGCCGCAGGGGCCCCCTGCTCCTGCCCCGCGCATCCCAGGGCGCAAGAAAGCAGCAGCGCGGCCCATCCCCTCAGTCGCCCCGGGGCCATAGGCTAGTTCCACCCCGCCGCCGATGCCTCTGCCGGCTCCTCTCGGGCGCGGCGCGGCGCGTAGTCCCGCAGCGTGAGGGCCAACCCCTGGGGATAGACCTGGATCGCAGCGGCGTACCTGGCCTTCAACTCTGACAGGAACTGCTCCAGCGCCTCGTTCTGGGCCTTGAGGCGCAGAACCGCGGCGATGCTTGGGCGCAGTTGCTCGAAGGGCTGGGCCGGAATCTGGCTGCGCTGCGCCACCCTGAACAGCGAGAAGCCTCCAGGCACCTCCAGGGGACCGTAGAGCGCGCCTGGCTCGCCGTCCAGGGCCGCCGGCGCCAGCGATCCCAGGAGGGGATTGTCCCGCAGCGCCACCCACATCCGTCCCCCCCGCTCACGGGTGGCTGCCCGGGCGTGGTACTGGGCGGCCAGTTCCTCCAGGTTCTCTCCGGCATCGAGGCGCTGGCGGAGCTGGGCGGCCAGTTCCTGGCTCTCCACCAGAACTTCCTGGATCTCCACCACCGGCCGCGCCCCGTAGAGTTCGGGATGGGCAGCGTGAAAAGCCCGCAATTCTTCTTCGCTCGCGGCCACCGGGACTCTCACCTGGGCCCGCAGCCGCTCTGCCAGCAGTTCCTCCTGCCGGCGCCGGACCTGGGTGCGCAGCCCCTG
>JACPJE010000208.1 GCA_016187725.1 Candidatus Latescibacterota bacterium | reverse complement strand
TCAATACCCCCCAGGACGAGCAGTCCCAGTACGACGATTTCGCCGTGCGCCGGGCCGCCATCATGAACAACATCCCCTACACCACCACCATGGCCGGCGCCCAGGCCGCCGCCGCCGGCATCAAGGCCCTGCAGCAGCAGGAGCTGTCGGTTAAGGCCCTGCAGGACTACCACCTCCAGCTCCGGCAGGACGGGGGCTGAGGCGGGAGGGGGCTGGATGCGCTTTCGTCCGCTGCTGCTGCTGGCCGCCCTCCTGGCGCTGCCTGGGTGCGTGTATTTCAACACCTTCTACAACGCCCAGAAGTTCTACCGCCAGGCCGAGAAGGCCCGCCAACAGGACGAGGAGAGCCAGAACCAGGCGGGCACCGGCGGGCGCAAGCGCAAGCGCGACACGGTCAAGGCCAGTGAGCTGTACGACAAGGCCGCCCGCGCCGCCTCGCGGGTGCTCGATCAGTACAAAGAAAGCGACCGGGTCGACGACGCCATGTTCCTGCTGGGCCGGGCCTTCTACTGGCAGGGCGACTACACCAACGCCATCCGCACCTTCGGCGATCTGGAAAAGTACTTTCCCACCAGTGAGTTCTACCATCAGGCGCGGTACTGGCAAGGCCTGGCCTACCAGGCCCAGGGGGCCAAATTCGCGGCCCGCGAACTCTACCGCTCCCTGTTCAGCGAGGGCCAGGGCGAGGTGGCGGTCCAGGCCGGCCAGCGCCTCGGGGAGATGGCTTTTGCCGAGGAAGACTACGTGGCGGCCATCCAGGAGTACCGGGCGGGGCTGGAGGCCTTCCCCCAGTCTCCCTTGCGCGCCGAATTGTGGCTGCGGCTGGGGGAGTCGATCATGGCCCGTGCCGACACCGCTGCCTATGGAGAAGCCCTGGACGCCTTTGCCCAGGCCCTCGACGCGCGACCCGCTCCAGAGGTGGGCTACAAGGCGCGGCTCAACCAGGGCAAGGTGCTCAGCGCCCAGGGGCAGGAAGACCAGGCCCTGGAGGTCTATACCTCGCTGCTGAGAGAGCAGCGGTTCCGCCGCTTCGAGGGGCAGACCCGCCTGCTCATCGGTCAGCACTACCAGGAGCGCGACCTCTTCGACCAGGCCCTGGAGGAGTACGGGCGGGTGCGCGACGACTTTCCCCAGAGCGCTTACTCGGCCATGGCCCTGTATTACACCGGCATGCTCTACTTCAGCCATTACGGCGACAAGGAGAGGGCCCGCGAGTACCTCCAGGAGGTGAACAAGGAGAAGCCAGGTTCCGAAGCCGCCGAACTGAGCGGCCAACGCTTGCAGGATTTGGGCGAGCTGGACAGGATCATGGCCCGCCTCCACCAGGCCGATTCGCTGGCCGCTCTCAGCGCAGTTGGGGTGGCGCCCTCTGCGGATTCGCTGGCGCCGATGCCCGGGGACACGCTGCAGGCGGAACAGGCCGATTCGACCCAGGCCACCCTGGCGGATTCGGCGGCGGCGGATTCCCTGCCGGCAGGGTTGGCCGATTCTGCCCTTCCCACTCTTGCCGACTCCCTGCCGGTGCCCTTGGCAGTGCCGCCACCGGCGGCGGCCCAGCCGGACTCGGCGCTGCTGGCCGACCTCTTCGCCGTGGCCGAGATCTACAGGAGCAAGTTGGTCCAGCCCGACTCGGCCGCCCACTACTACCAGCAGATCGCCGAGCGCTTTCCCGCTGCTCCCCAACTGCCCAGGGTTCTGTACAGTCTGGCCTGGATCGAGCGCGAGATGAAGGGAGACCAGGCCGCTGCCCTCCCTTATCTGGAGCGCCTGATCGAGGCCTATCCGCTCTCCGAGCACGCCAATGCCGCCCGCCGTCTGCTGGGGCTGCCGGTGGAACTCAGCCTGGAGGAGGAGGCCGCCGCCCAGTTTTCCCGGGTCGAAGAAGAGCGGTTGGCCTCCGGGCTGGAACCGGCCGCCTACCTGCCCCTGCTCGACAGCCTCAGCCAGCAGTACCCGGAGACCAGGGCCGGGGCCAGGGCCGCGTACCTGGCGGCCTGGACCTGCGAGAACGTCCAGGGCGACAGCGCCGCTGCCGAGGAGCGCTATGGGCGGCTGGCAGCAGAGCATCCCGGCTCGGAATTCGCCCGCCTGGCCGAAGCGCGGCGCAAGGCCAGGGAAGAAGGGGCCATGGAAAAACTGGAACGGGGACTCAAGGCCCTGGCCAGGGGCCTGAATCCGGGAGAACGGCTGGCGGTCATCGCCGTGGAGCCTGATTCCAGCGATTCGCTCTCGCTGGCGCGCAGGTACCTGGGCTTCGGGCTGCGGGCCCAGCGGCGGGGCGATTTGCAGGCGGCCCGCCAGCAGTACGAGCTGGCCCTGGAAGAGCAGGAGCGCCTCCCCGAGGCCCTCTACCGGATGGGGCGGATCATGGAGCAGGAGGGGTACTTCGACGATGCCGGCGAATACTATCGCAAGGCGCGGGTCTACGACCCCGGCTCGGTGCGGGTCTGCTATGGTCTGCTGGCCGTGTACACGGCCGCCGGCCAGGAGGATTCGGCCAACCACTACCTGCGCGAGGTGGCTAGGCGCGACCGGCGCAATCCCCAGGTTGAGGAACTGCTGGTGCGCTACCCCACCCTGTCGGGGGCCGAGCCGGAGAGCCTGGACCGGCGCAGCCTCGAAGAGTTGGGGTTGGCCCCTGAGGAGGACTGGAAGCAGTCGGGGGATTTCCTGGGCTTGAGCGCCCTGCCCCTGGTGCAGGAGAGCGTCGCCCCCCAGTATCCCCAGGCCGTGACCGATACGGTGCAGGTGATCCTCGATATCCTGGTGGCCCAGGACGGCAAGCCCGCACGGGTCGAGGTGTTCCGGGGCGAAGCGCCTTTCATCGACGCGGCGGTGGAAGCGGGCCGCAAGTACTCCTTTTTCCCGGCCATGGACAAGGGCGACAAGGAGGTGCGCACCTGGGTGGAGGTGGTGGTGAGCTTTGCCCCGCCGCCCAAAGCCCCCGAGGTGGCCGCCAGCACCCCGCCAGAGCCGGCTGCCCAGCAGAGCAGCGGCACTAGTCCGGAGTAGGAAACGAGCATGCTGGACGAGAGAGCGCCGATCTGTTTCAACCGCCAGGTGGCCGAGGGTTTCTACCGGCTGCGCCTGGAGGCGCCGCGTATCGCCACCCAGGCCGAGCCCGGACAGTTCGCCTCCCTCAGGGTGAGCGACCAGCTGGTGCCGCTGCTGCGCATCCCACTCAGTTTCTGCGCGGTGGACAAGCAGGCGGGGACCATCGACCTGCTCTACGAGACCAGAGGGCCCAAATCCCGCCTGTTGAGCCAGGCGCAGCCTCAGCAGACGCTGTCCTGCCTGGGGCCCCTGGGCCGGGGGTTCGTCCCGCCGGCTCCGGGGCAGCGGGTGGTGCTGGTGGGCGGTGGCATCGGGCTGCCGCCCCTGCTCTTTATGGGGGCCAGGTTGCGTCAGCAGGGCCACGAGGAGGTGGTGCTGCTGGCCGGGGCGCGCAGCGCGGCCAAACACCTGCCTAGCGGGGAACTGCAGGCGGCCGCCCCGCAGGTGCGCCTGGCCACCGACGACGGCAGCCTGGGGCACGGGGGGCTGGTCACCGAATTGCTGGCCGAGGAGCTGGAGGCCGGGTCAGGCAGCATGGTCTGTGCCTGCGGTCCGCAGGGCATGATGGCGGCGGCGGCGGGCCTGTGCCGCCGGCGGGAGGTTTCCTGCCAGGTCTCCCTGGAGGAGTACATGGCCTGCGGTTTCGGGGTGTGCGTGGGCTGCGTGGTCGAAACGGCGTCCGGGGAAGGGTATGGGCGCTACCAGAGGATCTGCGTCGAGGGTCCGGTCTTCGACGCCCTGCAGGTGCGCTGGGAGGAGGGATGATGGCTGACCTCAGCGTGGAATTTGCGGGCATCCGTTTTCGCAATCCGGTGCTGCTGGCCTCGGGCACCTGCGGGTACGGACAGGAGTTGCAGCCCCTGGCCGACCTGAGCCGCATCGGCGGGCTGGTGAGCAAGACCATCACCCCCGAAGCGCGCGCCGGCAACAAGCCCCCGCGGGTGGTCGAGACCCCGGCGGGGATGCTCAACTCCATCGGCCTGCAGAACCCGGGCCTGGAGGGTTTCATCCGCGAGAAATGGCCCTTCCTCGCCGGCCTCGACACCCAAGTGGTGGTCAACATCGCCGCCCCCACCGCCGGGCAGCATGGCGAAATGGCCGCCCGGCTCGACGCCTTGCCCGGCATCGCCGGCCTGGAGATCAACATCTCCTCGCCCAACATGAAGGACGGGGGCATGCTCTTCGGCTGCAACCCGCGCGCCGCCGCCGAGGTGATCGGGGCGGTGCGGCGCGCCACCCGGCTGCCGGTGATCGCCAAACTGACGCCCAACGTCACCGATATCGCGGCCGTGGCGCGGGCGGTGGAGGCGTCCGGGGCCGACGGGATCTCGCTGATCAACACCCTGCTGGGCATGGCCATCGACGTGGAGCGGCGCCGGCCGGTGCTGGGCAATATAACGGGGGGACTCTCCGGGCCGGCCATCAAGCCGGTGGCCCTGGCCATGGTGTGGAAGGTGCGGCAGGCGGTGCGCCTGCCCTTGATGGGGCTGGGCGGGATCAGCACGGCGGTCGACGCCCTGGAATTCATCCTGGCGGGAGCGACCGTAGTACAAGTGGGCACGGCTACCTTTTTCAATCCCGGGGCAGCGGTGGAAATTGTCGAAGGGTTGGCTGCCCATTGCGCCGCGCACGGCATCGAGCGCCTGGCGACGCTGGTCGGGGCGCTGAAGGTCTGAAGCTCAGAGGCTGCCATGAGGAAGCTACTGCAGATAGGGGGAGCGCTGGTCGTCAGCCTGCTGGCCGGTTGCGCACCCTATCCGCTCTACAGGGCGGTTCCCCCGCCGCCTGCACCGCCCGCCGAGGTGAAGTCGGCGCCGGAAAGACCCTGGGTCCCGGTGCCGGGAGAAGAAGGGGCGGACCTGGAGGCCGGGGCCGACAGCGCCCACGTGAACGCTGTGGAGGTTCCGCCGCCGCAGTTCGAGGTCACTGATCCGGCCAAGATTTCGACCAAAAACGCCTACCAGGTGGGCCGCGCCTCCTATTACGCCAAGCGCTTCCACGGTCGCCGGACTGCCAAGGGCGATGTCTACGACGCCCACCAGATGACCGCCGCCCACCGGGTGCTGCCCCTGGGCACGGTCATCAAGGTGACCAATCTGGAAAACGGCAGGATCGTAGAGGTGGAGGTGAACGACCGGGGACCCTTCTCCCGGCGGCGCGTCCTCGACGTTTCTCTGGAGGCGGCCAGGCGCCTGGACATGGTCCGCAAGGGATCGGCAAAAGTGATGATCGAGATTGTCAAATCCGTCAAATGATGAAGTTCATAGCTGAGACGAACCGGTGCTTTTGCCCGGTTCGGGTGATGATCGAGATTGTCAAGGCCGGGCAGTAGGATCTCCGCTTCCCAGCATTTCCACCACGCACCCGAACACTTCTTCCACCGAGATGGATTCCAGCCGGCCCGCCTGGATGATCCGGGCCCGGGGATGCAGCGGTTTCCAGATGCGGGGGTCCGTGGGCCCAAAGAGGCTGAGGGTGGGGGTGCCCAGGGCCGCTGCCAGGTGCCCGGGGCCCGAGTCATTGCCGACGAAGAGGGTGGCGGACTCCAGCAGGCCGGCCAGTTCCAGCAGGCCCGGCGGGCCCAGGGCCAGGTCCCGGCATTGCGGATCGCCGTGGAGCTGCGCGGCCAGGTCGGCTTCGACCGGCCCGTGGATCAGCAGCACCTCAATCCCCTGCTGCCTGCAACGGCGCGCCAACGCCAAAAAGCGGGACAGGGGCCAGCACTTGCGCCGGCCGCCGCTGCCGGGATGGATCAGGACCAGGGGCGGGGTCAGGCGGCGCTCCTGCCAGCAAACCCTGGCGTACTGGCGCTCCGCCGGCAGCAGGTTGAACCGGGGAACTGGATCTGGGATGGGCAGGCCGCGCTGGCGCAAGGGGGCCAGCAAGTGGGCGGTGAGGTGGAGGTCGCCGGCGGGGCGGGGGTCGCAGACGAGCACCTCGCCGCCCACCAGCCGGCGCAGTCTGTGCTCCAGCCGGCCATCTGGGTCCACCGCATAAGCCAGGAAAAAGGCGCAGTCGGCAAAGAAGGGCCTGATGGCCGCCGGCAGCGGAGTCCCGCTGTAGAGGGGGATCAACTCGGCGCGGTCGTGGTCCAGGGCCGCGTCGGGCCGGGCCAGGGGGAAGAAACGCGGGTCGCCGATCAGGTGCAGGCGGGCCCCGGGGAAGGCCTGGCGCAGGGCGGCGAAGGCCGGCAGGGTGAGGACAAAATCTCCCAGGGCGCCGCTGCGCTTGGCCAGCAGGTTGCCGCTCTTGCTAAATTTCAGATCGTCCACTATTTTTAATGGCTGATTTCACCGGAAAAAGTTCTTCAAAGGAGTTTTGGCGATGGTCGGTATCCTGGCCAAAAAAATGGGCATGACCCAGATCTATGACGAAAAGGACCGCCTGATCCCGGTCACGGTGCTGAGTGCCGGCCCCTGTCCCATTGTCGAGATCAAGACCGCCGAGAAGCACCACTACTCGGCTTTGCAGCTGGCTTTCGACGAGGTCGTGGCGCGCAAGGCCAACAAGCCGCGCACCGGGCATTTTGCCAAGGCCGGGGCCAAGACCCACCGCCTGCTGCGCGAATTCCGCCTCGCCGAGGCCGGCGACTATCAGGTCGGCCAGGTCCTCGACGTGAACCTGTTCAAGGCGGGCGACAGGATCAAGGTGACCGGCACCTCCAAGGGCAAGGGCTTTGCCGGGGTGATCAAGCGGCACAACTTCCACGGCAAGGACACGGCCCACGGCACCCCCGACCGGGTGCGCCACCCCGGTTCCATCGGACAGGGCACCAGCCCGGGCAAGGTGTGGCGGGGCAAGCCCATGGGGGGCCACATGGGCGATGAGCGGGTCAGCGTGAAGGGACTGTCGGTGGTGCGGGTCGACGCCGAGCGCCATCTGCTCTTCGTCAAGGGTGCGGTGCCGGGCGGGGTCAACGGGTACCTGGCGATCCAGAAATTGTGAGCTGATCTTCAGCAGGCACTCCAGAGGCGGCCATCGTTGGCCGCCTCTTTTTTTGCGTCCCGCTTAGCCGGGAGGCCACTCCATTTGCCGGCCGCCCAGCAGGTGGACGTGGAGGTGGTACACGGTCTGACCGCCCTCCGGTCCTGCATTGATCGCGCAGCGGTAACCGGTGGCGGCGATGCCCTCCTGTTCGGCCAAGCGGGCGGCCACCAGCAGCAGATGGCCCAGGAGCTGCTCGTGCCGAGAGGCGGCGGCCTGCAGCCCCTCCAGCCCCTCCTTGGGGATGATCAGCACGTGGGTGGGAGCCTGGGGATTGACGTCGCGGAAGGCCAGGCACTCCTCGTCTTCGTAGACGATGTCGGCGGGGATCTCCCGGCGGATGATCTTGCTGAAGATCGTCTCGGCCACGGTCTAGACCCTCTAGAGTTGGGCGCCGCATTCGCGGCCCAGTTTGTTCAGCATCTCCACGGTCGAAGCCGCCAGGGGGATGCCTTGGGCCAGTCGCTCCTGGCGGCGCCTGGCCTCCAGTTCCCCGGGCAGCAGGATCTCCCTGGCGCCCGGCATCCTGGGCGAGGCCTTGGTCCGGGTGACCATCTGGCCCACGGCTGCTTTGAACTGGGGCAGGGGCATGAAGCGGGAGGGATCGAGGGCCATGAAGAAGTGGCCGATGCCCTTGTCGCGCACGTGGGCGTCCGCCTGCTTCTTCTCCACGCCGAAATAGGGCGACCCGCCCAGCAGGCCGGCCAGGACCTCGATAAGCAGGGTGAGGCCGTAGCCCTTGTGCTCGGCGATGGGCACGATGGTACCCTGCAGGGCGACCTTGGGATCGGTGGTGGGATTGCCCTCCAGGTCGCGGGCCACCCCCGCAGGGATGGGGGTGCCGCTGGCGGCGGCCAGTTCGAGGTTGCCGGCGGCGATGCTGCCGGTGGCGAAATCCACCAGCAGGGGAAAATCGCCGTTGCCGGGGATGGCCATGGCCAGGGGGTTGTTGCCGAAGAGGGGCAGGGTGCCGCCAGTGGGCGCCAGGCGCGGGCTGGCCACAGTCAGGGTGAGGCCGATGAAGTCGTGTTCCAGGGCCATCAGGGCGAAGAAGCCGGCGGCCCCGAAGTGGCGGGAGCGGCAGGCGGTGACCGTGGCGGAACCGGCCTGGCGGGCCTTGGTGATGCACACCTCCATGGACTGGCGGCCCACCAGTTGTCCCAGGCCGCCGTCCCCGTCGATGCGGGCAAAGGCAGGGCCCTCTTCGAGGCAGCGGATCTCTGGGCGGGGATTGGTGATCCCCTCGCGCAATTCGCGCACGTAGCGGCCCAGGCGCATGCTGCCGTGGCTGTGGATGCCGCGCAGGTCGGCCTCGGTCAGGCTGAGGGCCACAAAATCGGCGTCGGTGGGGGGAATGTCAGCGTGCTGCAGAATGCGGGAGCAGGTGGTCTGCAGGCGGGAGGCTTCAACCAGGGCAGTTGTCATGGGCTCGGGGGGGATGAGGGCATTGCTTCCGCAATATAAAGAGTCCGCTCGGACTTTGTCCAGCCGCGGTTGACCGCTCTACCCCACAGGGATAGATTCACCTACTCCTATGGACCTGACCATCATCATCCCCGGGTACAACGAAGAAGGGCGCATAGTCCTGACCCTGGAGCAGTCGGCGGCGTACCTGTGCCGGCAGCCCTGGAGCTGGGAGATTGTCGTGGTGGACGACGGCAGCGCCGACCAGATGTCGGCCAGGGTGGAGGAGTTCGCCCGCAGCTGGCCGCAGGTGCGGGTTTTGCGCCACACGCCCAACCGGGGCAAGGGGTACGCCATCCGGCAGGGGGTGGCAGCGGCCCGGGGCCGGTACATAGGATTTGCCGACGCTGACTACAAGACCGATATCGCCGCGCTGGGGCCTGCTGTGCAGTTGCTGGAGTCGGGCTGCGACGGGGTGATCGGCGACCGCACCCTCTCCCAGTCGCGCATCGCCGTGCCGCGCCGGCGCTACCGGCAGCTGGGCACCGAATTGTTCAAGGGGGTGCTGCTCAGGGCGATGGGCCTGGGGGGCTTCGGGGACACCCAGTGCGGGTTCAAGTTCTTCCGGGCCGAGGTGATGCGCGATCTCTTCGCCCGGCAGCGGGTGAACGGGTACATGTTCGACGTGGAGATCCTGCTGCTGGCGGTGCGGGCGGGTTATCGCATCGAGCGGCTGGCGGTGGAGTGGCGCGACGATCCGGACAGCCGTTTCAAACCGCTGAGCGGCACCTGGCGCAATCTGCGCGAGCTGGTCCGCATCCGTTGGCTGCACCGTTGAGGTACGGGCGCGTCGGGGATCGGCCTGCTCCAGCCTTTCCCAAGGCGCGTCCTGCCCACTCGCTCGCTGTCGCTCCGCTACCCGGCCCCCCACCACGCGGACTTCCCTTCACTGCCACTCCCCGGGAAAGGCTTCCGAGGCCATCTCCCCTCCGCGCTGCCCATCAAGTGAGGAGCTAATCCCCGATCTCTTTGATCAGGTTGGCCATCCGTTCGAGGCACACGGTCAGGAAGATCTCCTGGGCCTCGGGCAGGTCGGCGCGGGCCGGGCTCTCCAGAAAGAAGTTGATGGCCAGCAGGACCAGGTACACCGGGAGGAGCTCGTAGGATTTCTGCCCGGTACCCGAGAAGGCGTCGCGGACCAGGCCGGCGATCTGCTGCACCGCCTCCACCATCCACTCGACATTCTCCGTCTCATAGGCCTGGATCAGGCGCTCGAAGGAGCGGCGCAGTTCCTGGCGGAACTCGGTGTCCAGGGAGCGGCTGGTGGCCAGGGTGGAGGAGGCGCGCTTGAGCAGTTTGCTCAGTTCGGCGACCCGGCGGGTGGGCTCGTAGGAGAGCAGCCGGTAGAACTGGCTCTCGGCGCCCACAGCCCGGCAGACGCTGTTGAGCAGCTGCAGGCGGATGGCCGCCGAGCCGAAGTTCTCCAAATGCTGCAGGGCGGGCTTGATGATGCGGTAGTCGCCCATCTCCCCCAGGACCTCCACCAGGGTGGGGAAGGTGCGGGGATCGAAACCGCTGCTGAAGTGCCAGAAGAGCAGTTCCTGGACCTCCTCTCCCCCGATCTGAGACAGCCCGTGGATGGCGCTCATGCGCACGCGCGGATCACTGTCCTCCAGGGCTTCGATGAGCGGGTCTATGCTGCGGGCCATGCCCAGCCGCCCCAGGGCCTCGGCCGCCTCGCTGCGGATGTCCGAATCGTCCGACCTCAGCTCGCGCACCAGGGGTTCGGCGGCCTTTTCCGAGCCGCTCTCGCCCAGGGCCTGGGCGGCGCTGCGCCGCACCTTGGGGCTGGCGTCGGCCAGGCCCTGGATCAGTTCTTCGATGGCCAGGGGGTTGCCCGAGCGGCCCAAGGCCAAGGCGGCGCGGGCCCGACGCTCCTCGGCGGAGGCCAGGTTGTAGAC
>JACPJE010000010.1:19510-26859 GCA_016187725.1 Candidatus Latescibacterota bacterium | reverse complement strand
CTGCTGCCGCAGGGTGTGGAAACGCAGACGCTCGTGCCGGCGCGTCTGGTTGGTGTACACGGCCAAGTCGTCGCCCACGGCGTTGGCGGGGAAGAAGCCGTACACCCCCTCGGCGCGCAGCCACTGCTCGCGGATCAACTGCTCACGCATCTGCTGTGCGTCGGCGAAGAGTTGCTGCGCCTCCTGGCCCACCACTGGGTCTGCGAGGATGCGGGGATAGGCGCCGCGCAATTCCCACACGTGGAAGAAGGGGGACCAGTCGATGTAAGGGACCAGTTCCTCCAGGGGAAAATTGGGCAGGTGGCGCAGGCCCAGGAACTCGGGTGTGCCGAGGGTGTCCGCCTCCCACTGCAGGACCGGGGCGCGGGTCCGGGCCTCGGCATAACTCAGCAGTGGCTTCTCCTCCCGGCCCTCCAGGAAAGCCGCCCGCAGGCGCCCCTGCTCCTGGCGGTTGGCCTCGGTCAGTTCGGTACAGGTCTGCGCATTGAGCAGGTTGCCCACCACCCCGGGGGCGCGCGAGGCGTCTAGCACGTGCAGGGTGGGGTGGCTGTAGGCCGGGGCGATCTTGACGGCCGTGTGTTTCCTGCTGGTGGTGGCTCCGCCGATGAGCAGGGGGAGGGTGAAGCCCTGGCGCTCCATCTCCCTGGCCACGTGCACCATCTCCTCCAGCGAAGGGGTGATCAGGCCGCTCAGGCCGATGAGGTCGGCTTTTTCGGCGCGGGCAGTGGAGAGGATCCTCTCAGACGGCACCATCACCCCCAGGTCGATGACCTCGTAGTTATTGCAGCGCAGCACCACCCCGACGATGTTCTTGCCGATGTCGTGCACGTCCCCCTTGACGGTGGCCATGACGATCTTCCCCCGGCTGCCGCGCTCCTGCCTGCCGCCCTCCATCAGCGGCTCCAGATAGGCCACGGCCGTCTTCATCACCCTGGCGGTCTTGACCACCTGGGGCAGGAACATCTTGCCCGCCCCGAAGAGTTCGCCCACCACGTTCATGCCGTCCATCAAGGGGCCCTCGATGAGAGAGAGAGGAGTGGGATAACGCCCCAGCGCCTCCTGCAGGTCCTCTCCGAGGTGCTCGATTTTGCCGTTGAGCAGGGCGTACTTGAGGCGCTCCTCTACGGTGCCCGAGCGCCAGGCTGCATCCAGAGGTTGGAGGGCGCCCTGGGCCTGGACGGTCTCGGCGAACTGCACCAGGCGTTCGGTGGCGTCGGGCCGGCGGTTGAAGAGCACGTCCTCCACCCGCTCCAAGAGGTTGGGGGGAATCTCCTCGTACAGAGCCAGTTGGCCGGCGTTGACGATACCCAGGTCCAGGCCGGCGCGGATGGCGTGGTAGAGGAAGGAGGCGTGCATGGCCCGGCGCACCGGCTCGTTGCCGCGGAAGGCGAAGGAGAGGTTGCTCACCCCGCCGCTGGTCTTGAGGCGCGGGAAGCGCTGCTTGATCGCGCGGATGGCCTCGATGAAGGTGAGGGCGTAATCGTCATGCTCCTCCATGCCAGTGGCCACGGCCAGCACGTTGGGGTCGAAGATGATGTCGGAGAAATCCATGCCCACCTTTTCGGTGAGCAGGCGGCAGGCCCGCTCGCAGATGGCCACCCGGCGCTCCACCGAGGTGGCCTGGCCCTCTTCGTCGAAGGCCATCACCACCACCGCGGCCCCGTAGCGGCGGATGATGCGGGCCTGGCGCAGGAAACTCTCCTCCCCTTCCTTGAGGCTGATGGAATTGACGATGGCCTTGCCCTGGACGCACTTGAGGCCGGCTTCGATCACCCTGAAGTCCGAACTGTCGATCATGATCGGGATGCGGGCGATCTCGGGCTCGGTGGCGATGCGGTTGAGGAAGGCGGTCATGGCGGCCTGGGAATCGAGCAGGCCCTCGTCCATGTTGACGTCGAGGACGTTGGCCCCGCCCTCCACCTGCTGGCGGGCCACCTCCACGGCGGCCTCGTAGTCCCCTTTTCTGATCAGCCGGGCAAAGCGTTGGGAGCCGGTGATGTTGGTGCGCTCACCCACGAGGATGAAGTTGGTATCGGGGCGGATGGTCAGGGGCTCCAGGCCGCTGTAGCGCGACAGGGCACGCGGGGGTGACGGAACGCGGGGATCGAGCCCGGCGATGGCCCGGCCGATGGCGTGGACGTGCTCGGGGGTGGTGCCGCAGCAGCCCCCGGCGAGGTTGAGCCAGCCCTGGTTGGCGAACTCGCCCAGCACCGCGGCCACCTGCGCGGGGGTCTCGTCAAAGCCGCCGAATTCGTCAGGCAGGCCGGCGTTTGGATAACAGCTGGTGTACACCGGGGCCAGGCCGGAGAGTTCCTCGACGTAGGGGCGCATGGCCTCGGGGCCCATGGCGCAGTTGACCCCCACGCTGAGCAGGTCCACGTGCTCCACCGAATTCCAGAATGCCTCCAGGGTCTGGCCCGAGAGGATGCGCCCGCTCTGGTCGGCAAAGGTGGCCGAGACCATGAGGGGGACCCGGAGCTGGTGCTCCTCTCCATAGCGCTGCACCGCCCACAGGCAGGCTTTGAGGGTGAGGGTATCGAAGACGGTCTCGGCCAGCAGCACGTCGACCCCGCCCTCCAGCAGGCCCTTGATCTGGAGGTAGTACCCTTGAGCGATCTGGTCGAAGGTGTGGGTGCGGAAGCCGGGGTCCTCTACCTTGGGCGAGAGCGACAGAGCCACCCGGGTGGGGCCGATGGCGCCGGCCACGAAGCGGGGGCGGCGCGGGTCGCGGGCGCTGAATTCGTCGGCTGCCTGGCGGGCTAGCTGTGCGGCGGCCCGGTTGATGTCCTCGACGTGGTCTTGGAGCGCGTAGTCCTCCAGGGAGACGGGGGTGGCGTTGAAGGTGTTGGTCTCGATGAGGTCGGCCCCGGCTGCGAGGAAGGCGCGGTGGATGCCGGCGATCAGCTGGGGCTGGGTCAGGCAGAGCAGGTCGTTGCAGCCCCGCAGGTCCACCGGGTGGTCGGCGAAGCGCGGGCCGCGGAAGTCCGCCTCCTGCAGGCCGTGGGCCTGGATCATGGTGCCCATGGCCCCGTCGAGGAGGAGGATGCGCTCGGCGAGCAGGGCGCGCAGTTGCTGTCCGGCTGGTGTCGTATCCATACAAATAACCTAAGGATTGGCGGAATAAATGTCAATATCAAGATTTATTGATATATCAGCCAATACAGGCGAAAATCTGTGGCTTTTTCAGAAAACTGAGGTGGGGCCGGTGGGATCAAGGCTGGGGGAATGTGGGCAAGGCTTTGCGGAGCAAGGGAATGCCGACGGTTTGACCGGCTGGCACGGAGATTGCAAAGATGAGGGGTGCTGAAGCAATTCACCCTTTGACCAGAGGAGGTCAGTCATGAGAACCACCACAGCGCTGGGCCTGGTGGCTCTGATCTTTGCCGCCGGCTGCGCAGACCGCGAGAGCACCGCACCCACGGCCCCGGAACCGGCGGGGAAATTGGTCGTCACCAAGAACAAGGCCGGCGGCAGGAAGGAGCGGCCCCGGAAGCCGGGCGGCCCCACCAGCGGGCTGCTCATGATGGAGCAGTTGCGCTTCGACCAGCCTCTGGTGGTGGAGCGGACCACCGGCAAGGTGTACCTGCAGCTCGAAGAGGTGCAGGATTCGCGCTGCCCGGACGGGGTGAGCTGCATCTGGGCCGGCGAGGCCAAGGTCAGCATCCTGGCCTGGGACGAGGACGAGAAGATGCAGCACCGTTTCACCCTCACCCTGGGCAATCCAAAGGAGAGCCGCGGGTACACGGGCACACACACGGTCCACCTCATGGCCGTCAGTCCGTACCCGCTGGCCGAACAACCCACCGCACGGGAGGACTACGTGGTGCAGGTGGGCGTCACCGCCACCGCCGAAGACGGGCAGATTATAAATTACTGAGAAATACCCCCCACCTGCCGCTGCGCTGTCCCGTCCCGCTTCCTGTCGCTGCCTCGCCTCGCTTCCTGTTGCTGCCCCGCCCCGCCGCCCTTCCTTCGCAACGCCCTGCTGTTTGCCCCGCCCCGCCGCCCTTCCTTCGCAACGCCCCATACGTTGGGGCGTTGCGGGGGCGTTGCGGGGGCGTTGCGCCCTCGCGGCCCACCCCGCTGGGACCTTGCTGTTTTTGTAGTGGGACCCTTTCTTTGAGGGCAACTCACCATCCAGAGAAAGGAAAGGGCAATGGGCAAACTCAAGGTAGGGATCATCGGGGTGGGCGGGATCACCAGTACCCCCTCGCCGGTGCCGGCCGAGCAGTCATTGCAGGTGATCCAGATCTTGGACGGGATCTACCGCAGCCAGGAAGCCGAAAAGGAAGTGCGGATTTAGGAGGTCCAGATGCGGATCTTGGTGGCCGGTGGGGCCGGGTACATCGGCAGCCACACGATCAAGGAACTGCGGAAGAGCGGGCACGAGCCGGTGGTCTTCGACAACTTCTCTGCCGGCCACCGCCAGGCCCTGGGGGGGAGCGAGGTCTTTGTCGGCGACCTGGTCGACCCGGGGGCCATCCGCCAGTGCCTGGCACGGTGGCAGCCGGCGGCGGTGATCCACTTTGCCGCCAGCATCTTCGTGGGCGAGTCGGTCAGCGCCCCGGCCAAGTACTACCGCAACAACGCGGTCGGCAGCCTGAATCTGATTGAGGCCCTGGTGGAGTGCGGGGTGAAGCGGATCGTCTTTTCCTCGACCTGCGCGGTGTACGGGGAGCCGCGTTTCCTGCCCCTCACCGAGGACCACCCCCTAGCCCCGGCCAATCCCTATGGCCACTCCAAGCGCTTCGTCGAGCAGATGCTGGCCGACTTCCGTGCCGCCTACGATCTCCGATCGGTCTGCCTGCGCTACTTCAACGCCGCCGGCGCTGACCCCGAGGGCGAACTGGGGGAGGATCACGATCCTGAGACCCATCTCATCCCCCTGGTGCTGAGGGGGGCGCTGGGCGGGGAGCCCCTGCACGTCTTCGGGGACGACTATGACACGCCCGACGGCACCTGCACGCGCGACTACATCCACGTGCAGGACCTGGCCCGGGCGCACGTGCGGGCCGTGGAGCGGTTGGCGGAGGGCTGGGCCGGGGAGCCGCTGAACCTGGGCTGCGGCAGGGAATATTCGGTGCGGCAGGTGATCAGGGCTGCCGAGCGGGTCACCGGCAGGCCCCTCCCGTATCAGGTCCACCCGCGCCGGCCCGGGGACGTGCCCCGCCTGGTGGCCGCCGGAATGGACCGACCTGGAAGAGATCGTCGGCAGCTGCTGGAGGTGGATGCAGACCCACCCCCAGGGTTATGCCAACTAGTGGGTGACCACAGGGGCTCTGCCGCGTCGGGGAGCGACCCACTCCGGCCTTTCCCAAGGCGCGTCCCGCCGCACCCCAACGTATGGGGTGCGGCGCCGTCTTTACGGGGCCGTTCGACGGCCCGGCCCCCGCAACACCATCTATATGGTGTTGCGTCCCCTCGCTCGCACAGCTCCGCTACCCGGCCCCTCAACCACGCGGACTTCCCAGCTCAACCTCCCCCCTGGGAAAGCCCCCCCCACCTGCCGCTGCGCTAACCCTGGCGGCCCGCCCCGCTGGGGTCATCTCCCCGCCGCGGGTGTCTGGCGACTATCGTTTTTTGTACTGCTTGTCGTAATAGGCGCGGAATTCCGCGCTCTCTTTGATCCTGCGCCACCAGGCCTCGTTGGCCCGGTACCAGTCCACGGTCCGGGCCAATGCGCTTTTCAGGTCGTGGCGGGGCTGCCAGCCCAGGGCGCGGATCTTGCTGCAGTCGAGGGCATAGCGCAGGTCGTGGCCGGGGCGGTCCGCGACGTATTCGATAAGGCTGCGGGGCTTGCCCAACAGGTCGAGGATCTGGTGGGTGAGGGCTTCGCCATCGGCGTCGTTGTCGGCACCCACGTTGTAAACCTCGCCGGGCTGGCCCTGGTGTAGCACCAGGTCGAGGGCCTCGCAGTGGTCGCTGACGTAGAGGTGGTCGCGGATGGCCCTGCCCTTGCCGTACACCGGCAGGGGCAGGTCGTCGATGGCGTTGGTGACAAAGAGGGGTACGCGCTTTTCGGGATACTGGAAGGGGCCGATGTTGTTGGAGGCCCGGGTGATGAGCACCGGCATGCCGTAGGTGACAAAAAATGATCGGCCCATCAGGTCGCCGGCGGTTTTGCTCACCGAGTAAGGGTTGCGCGGGGCCAGGGGCGAAGCCTCGGTCCAGGGGGCCGCGTCCGGGGCCAGGGAGCCGTAGACCTCGTCGGTGCTGACCTGGAGGAAGCGCTTGACCTGGTGCCGGCGGGCCGCGTCGAGCAGGGTGTAGGCACCCAGGGCATTGGCCTGCATGAACTCCTGGGCCCCCATGATGCTGCGGTCCACGTGGCTTTCGGCGGCGAAGTTGACCACCAGGTCCACCCCCTTCATGAGATGGTCGACCAGTTCGGCGTTGGCGATATCGCCGCGCACGAAGGTGTGGCGGGCGTCCCCTGCCACCGGCTGCAAATTGTCGAGGTTGCCGGCGTAGGTGAGTTTGTCGAGGTTGAGGACGCGGCAGTCGGGGTACTGGGCCAGCAGGTGCAGGACGAAGTTGCTGCCGATGAAACCGGCCCCGCCGGTGATCAGGAGGGTGGGCATAGTATTTTCCTAGGGCTTAGGTGACCAGAGAGGGAGTAAATCGTTGAATGTCTGATTGTCGGTCAATTGGACGACATCGCTGCCGTCCGCATTCATCACATAGACCTCGAAGTCCCCATCGCGATTAGAAGAGAAACTGATCTTCTTCCCATCTGGCGACCAGGAGGAGAACCTGTCGGAGGCTGGATTTTCAGTCAGCCGCACCGGGTTGCCACCATCCGCCTCCATTACGTAGACCACATCATTCCCGTCGCGCGTGGAGGTGAAGCCGATCTTCTTCCCATCTGGTGACCAGGCGGCAAAGGTCACGTCGCTGCGAAGGTGGACAACACCGCTCCCATCGGTATCCGCCATATACAGAGCAAACACTCCATCACGCGTAGAGATGAAAGCAATCTTCGACCCCTCTGGCGACCAGGCGATAAAGGAGTCGAAGGCCGGGTGGTCCGTCAGACGTATCGGCTTGCTGCCGTCTGCCTCCATCACGTAGACCTCGTTATTCCCGTCACGCGTGGAGGTAAAGCCGATCTTCGTCCCATCTGGCGACCAGATGGGGAATACGTCGTCGAATGCCTGGTTTTCGGTCAACTGGACGACATTACTGCCATCCTTGTGCATCGCATAGATTTCATAATCCCCATCCCGGTTGGAATAGAAGCACATCTTCGCCCCATCTGGCGACCAGGAGGAGAATCTGTCGGAGGCTGGATCTTCGGTCAACCGCACTAGGCTGCCTCCATCCGCATCCATGGCGTAGATCTCAAAATC
>JACPJE010000010.1:0-19488 GCA_016187725.1 Candidatus Latescibacterota bacterium | reverse complement strand
CCATCTCGATCCGAGATGAAACCGAGGATTTCCCGTCGACTTTCCTTGCCAAAGTCGTCGGCGAAGAGAAAGAAGTCGGCAAAATCCACCCGTCCGCTGTTGTCCAGATCGTACAGAGGATTGACACTTCCGAACACATCAGCGAAAAGGAAGAAGTCAGCGAAATCTACCCTCCCATTTCCGTCAAAATCAGCAGGCAACACATCTCCTGCCTGTGCACGGTTGATCCTAGCTACAGAAGCTAGGGAAGTCGTACTAGCCTGGGCCTGTTCCACTTCCGTGAAATATCCCAGGAGCCCCAGAATAAGAACTCCATAGGGTGTCATGGTCAGTGCACTCCTCAGCAAGGTGTCGCCACCCCAGAAGCAGTAGCAGATCCCATTCGATGGGCTACTGGTCACATAAATTCTTGGGCCTCTGCAGCAGGATTCTAGTAGACCATGCAGGCTAAGTGGTTCGTCAATTTAGTTTCTTTACCTCAGAACCTTCAGCTGACAGCGAAAGGGCTGCATCCAGTGTAAACGAATTTAGTTGACGAACCACTAAGCGCATTATTTCCTTATCCTGGTTCCTGGCATTTACAAAATGGATACAGATCAAGTAGACTCCCGGGGGCAGTAAAGAGCCGGCATCGCTGCGTCCATCCCACCCGCCCCTGCGTTCCCCACTCGGTGGCATGCTCTCCATTGGAAGATCGCGCACACAGTGCCCCGCTAAGTCGTAGACCTTCACCCAGCTCCTCTGGACTCCCTCGGCTCTTATGCGGACCGATATCTCGTCGTTTACCTTGTCTCCATTAGGGGTGAATACGGGCGGTACCACTTCTACGATACCGAGCAGAGGAGTAGCGACATTACCCGTATCCGCTATCACAGGCGACCATGCAGGGTTGCTATCCCTCGCCGGGTGGTTGGTCAAATTGGCGAGGTTGCTGCCATCCGCACTCATCACGTAGATCTCAAAATTGCCATCGCGGTCTGAGGTAAAAGCAATTTTCCTCCCTTCTGGCGACCACGCCGGGTCGCTGTCCCTCGCCGGATGGTTGGTCAGATTGACGAGGTTGCTGCCATCCGCACTCATCACGTGAATCTCTGTATAGAAAGTGCTGCCACTGCTGCTGCCTGAGTGGAAGGCGATTTTGGCCCCATCTGGAGACCATATCGGGCCGCCATTGAAGTACGAGTCAGTTAACTCGACTTGGTCGGTCCCGTCTGCCTTCATCGCGAAAATTTGGATCGAGGGTGGACCAATGATCAGGTGGGTCTCGCGTTCAAAGGCGATTCTCGCTCCGTCCGGTGACCACGCCGGGTTGTAATCAGGCAATGCATGATGGGTCAGATTGACCAGGTTACTGCCATCGGCATTCATCACATAAATCTCATGGTTGCCCTTGCGGTTCGACACAAAGGCGATCTTCATCCCGTCCGGTGACCAAGCCGGGTCAAAGCCAAAATCAAAGGCTGAATGGTTGGTCAATCTCACCGGGTTCGTCCCATCCGCATTCATCGAATAAATCTCGCTCCCACCACCATCTCGGTCTGAGGTAAAGGTGATCTTCGTCCCGTCCGGTGACCACGCCGGGTTGCTATCCCTCGCCGGATGGCTGGTCAGATTGACCGGGTCACCTCCATCCACATTCATCGCGTAGATCTCAAAATTACCATCGCGGTCTGAGACAAAGGTGATCTTGGGCGAGGCAGGAGTTGCACCTGCGGTCTCCGCAGGTGCAGGGCGAGTACTAAAAGTGAGGACCATATTCCCAGCCGTGTTGCCAGCCCGATCTCTGACCTGAGAAAGCGTCAGGCGGTAGGTGGTCCCGAAATCCAGCTCGTGACCTGCCCCCGGCAGCAAATAGAGGGTATCACGAGAGGCTGACCAGAGGCGATGCCATGCCAATATTAGTTCGCCAGTCTGAAAGCGGATCTGCACACTGGCCGTATCGACGGGCTCGCTGAACGCGATGATAATGCCATTTTTGTCGACCACACTCGGCTCTATCCCTTTTGCGCCATTTCTGGGAGAGGAGCCAGTTATTGCCGGAGGAGTAGTTTCTGCTGGCAGCTGCTCCTGTGGTGGCGGCGACCATGCAGGGGACCAATCATTCGCCGGATGCCTGGTCAAATTGACCGGAGCGGTCCCATCCGCATTCATTGCGCAAATCTCCCAGTTTCCGCTGCTGTTCGACCCAAAGGCGATCCTGGTCCCATCCGGCGACCAGGTAGGAGCAGCGTACTTCGCTGTGGAGAACTCCTCCTGGGCGGTGGTGATAGCCAACTTGAGCGGATCAACTTGAGCGGAGTGTTTCCGTCGGCCCCCATCGTATAAATCTCGTAATTGCCATCGCGGGTCGAGTGAAAGGCGAGCTTCTTCCCATCTGGGGACCAGGAAAGTCCGCCGATGTCCAGATACCCGCTTCCGAGCCAGTCGCGCGGGAAACGCACCGGGCTTCCCACAATGCTCCAACGCTCCGGAATTGACTCTGACCAGAGCAGATAGCCGATCGTCCCAGCCGGCATCCACAATGGCTGTTGAGCGATGGTGGTAAACAGGAGGTAGGAGGTTATTTGTACCGGATTATTTCCATCCGCGTCCATCACCCAGACATTCATGAATGCCATAAAGGCGATCTTCGTCCCATCCGGCGACCAGGCAGGATACACTCCTGAGCCGACAGCATGACTCACGTTGACCGGATTGCTTCCATCTGCTTCCATCACATAGATCGCAGGGCTGCCAGTGCGGTCTGAGGTAAAGGCAATCTCAGACGCGGTGGTAGCGCTGCTGGCGCTCTCTTGAGCCATCAGCGGTATCGGCAATTGCAGCGAGAGTGCGCCCACGGTGAGGGCGCATAGATTTTTTATACGGGCTCTCCCTACCTTTCACGATTCTTGTGCATGCCCCTAAGTGCTTATTTCTCTGAAGCATAATCCGGATGCGAGTTCCGACTGAACGAAACCGGCACATAGGGCGGATAACCGGCAACCCCACTCACCCCAGCTGAATGGGGTTAGAGGGCTAACAGGGCTCGATTCAGACAAGAGCTACATTCACGATCGATACCCCGAAATAGACACGATGCACACGATTCATGAAAAGCTATTCTGCTGCGGATTCCCCTCTCATCCCTGGCCTGCCAGGCGCTCCAGGAGGGGGGCGGCCCTCAATTCCACCGGCTGCGCCCCGTCGATTACCAGGTCGGCGAAGGCGCGGGTGGGCAGCAGGTACTGCTGGCACATGGGACGCACCTGCCGGGTGTATTGTTCCAGGATGGACTCCCGGGTGCGGCCCCGTTCCACGGTGTCGCGGGCCAGGCGGCGCTCCAGGCACAGTGCGTCGGCCGCCTCCACGAAGATACGGGCATGGCAGAGGCGGCGCACCTGTTCCCAGTACAGGGCGAAGAGACCCTCAAGGATAATCCAGGGAGCCGGCTCCACCCGCTCTGGCCTGGAGGCGCGCACGTGCGCGGGAAAGAGGTACACGGGCTTGTCCACTGCCCGGCTCTGAGTCAGACCTTCCAGATTGCCCACCAGCAGGGTCAGGTCCAGGGCCGCGGGTTCGTCGAAGTTGAAGTGGTGGCGCTGTTCCAGGGGCAGTTGGGCCAGGTCGCGGTAGTAGGAATCCAGCGAGAGCAAGAGCGTGCCACCCGGCAAATGACCGGCCAGGTGGCGGGCCAGGGTGGTCTTGCCCGAACAGGAGGGGCCGGCGATGGCGATCAGGCGAGGGATCATCGCTTTTTGCGCTGGGAGAACCAGGCGGCCAACTCGGCGGCGCTGGCGGTATTGAGCACCTCCGCTGGCTGCAGCCAGGCCTTGCGGGCCAGGGCCACGCCCAGCTCGTCGTAGTCGAGTTGTTCGATGGCGTGGGCGTCGGTGTTGAGGGCGATGGGCACCCCCAGGTCGCTGGCCCGGCGGAGGTGGCGCCAGTCCAGATCCAGGCGATAGGGGTTGGCGTTGAGTTCGATGGCCACCTGGCAGTTGGCAGCGGTGGCGATCACTGCGTCCACCTCGACCTCGTAGGGCTCGCGTTCGAGCAGCAGCCGACCCGTGGTGTGACCCAGCACTGCGGCGCAGGGGTGTTCGAGGGCGCGGCAGATGCGGCGGGTCATCTCCTCGCGCTTCAGGTTGAAACGCGAGTGCACCGAGACCACCACAAAGTCGAGAGACTCCAGCACCTCGTCTTCGTAGTCCAGGGCCCCGTCGGCCAGGATGTCGGACTCGATGCCGGCGAAGATGCGGAAGGGAGCGAGTTTCTCGTTGAGCAGGGCGATCTCCTCGCCCTGCCGGCGCACTTGGTCCACCTGCAGGCCCCGGGCATAGGCGGCCGAGCGGCTGTGGTCGCAGATCCCCAGGTAGGAATACCCCCGCGCCATGGCCGCCCGGGCCATCTCCTCCAGGGTGTGGTGCCCGTCGCTGTAGGTGGTGTGCACGTGCAGGGCCCCTTGCAGGTCGCTGCGCTGTACTAGACTGGGCAGGGCGTTGCGGGTGGCAGCCTCCACCTCGCCCCGGTCCTCGCGCAGTTCCGGGGGGATGAATTGGAGATTTAGGGCGGCGTAAAGGGATTCCTCGTCGGGGCAGGGCAGCAATTCCGCGCCGCGGAAGAGGCCCCCGGGCTCTAGGCGCAGGCCCCGCTCCCGGGCGCAGGCTGCCAGGGCTTCGAGGTGGCCCGGGCTGCCGGTGTGGTGGAGCAGGGCGGCGGCAAAGGCGTGCTCTTCCACCAGGTGCAGGGTCACCGGCAGGCCATTGTCCAACTGTACCGCCGTGGCCGCTAGCTCTTTGGTGGCGAGGGGATGGGCGTGCAGGGCGTGACACAGGGCAGCGGGGTCAGGGGCGCAGGCCACGAACTCCACCCCTTCGACCACCTCCAGGGAACGGCGCAGGCTGCCGGTCACTTCGAGGCGGGCGGCCAGGGGCCCCAGGCCTTCGCGGAGTCGGCGGGCGGCCTGCCAGGCCGTGTCCAGATGGAAAAGCCCCAGGTACTTTTTTAGTTGCTCCAGCGAGCGGAGGATATTCTCCTGGCTTTTGGCCCCAAAGCCGCTCAAGGTGCTGAGGCGTCCGTCGCGGCAGGCCGCTTCGAGTTCTTCGAGGGTGCTCAGGCCCAGCTGCAGGTGGATGGCGCGCACCTTCTTGGGGCCCAGGCCCTGGATTCTGAGCATCTGGATCAGGCCAGGGGGGAGGGTGGCCTTGAGTGCTTCGAGTTCGGGGGCGGTGCCCTGTTCGAGGAAGCTGGTGATCAACCCGGCCAGCCCGGGACCAATGCCCTGGATGGACTGCAACTGGCCCCGGGCGGCCAGTTCGGCCAAGGGGCGGTCCAGGGCTTCCAGGGCGCGGGCAGCTGCGGCATAGGCGCGGATGCGGAAGGGATTCTCACCGCTCAGTTCGAGCCACCGGCCCAATTCTCCGAGCAGGTCGGCGATGGGCTGGTTGAGGGGATGGGGCATCTCAGCGCAGGGAGGCGAGCAATTCGAGCATGGCGTGGACCAGATGGGGGTTGCCGGCCACCAGGCCGCCCTCGATGCGGGGGTCTGGTTGGTTGTAGCGGCGGACCTGTCCTTCCAGGTCGAGCATCTGGCCCCCGGCCTCGCGCACCAGCAGATCGCCGGCGCACACGTCCCACTCGCTCTTGGGTTGCACGCTCACGTTGAAGTCTCCGCCCTGGGAGGCGGCGACGGCGGCCAGCTTGTAGGCCACGCTGCCCACGGGTTTCACGTCCTTGAGGTGGGGGCGCAAAGGTTCGATCTCGCCCCGCTTGGTCTCGCTGCGGCTGACGATGAGGGTGGCCTGGGCCAGGCTGCGCACCTCGCTGCAGAAGACGCGCCTGCCGTTGAGGAAGGTGCCCCCGCCCTTGAGGGCGGCGAAGAGCTGGTCAGTGGCGGGGTTGTAGATGACGCCCACCACCGGCTCGCCGGCCTCCACCAGGGCCACGGAGACGGCGTACTCGGGGATGCCGGCGATGAACTCGCGGGTGCCGTCGATGGGATCGACGATCCACAGCCGGTCCTGGGTCAGCCGCTGGGTGGAATCGGCGGTTTCCTCGGAGAGCCAGCTGCAGTCCGGATAGGCTCCCAACAGCTGCTCCTTGAGGTGGGCGTCAGCGGCCAGGTCGGCGCTGGTTACGGGATCGCGCCGTTCTTTATAGTCGATGTGGTAGTTGCCGCCGTAGTATTCCAGGGTGAGGGCGCCGGCCTGGCGGGCGGCGTCGATGGCCAGTTTGAGTTCGGCTCTCATAGGCGCCGAAATTAGAGATTTGCCCTTCCGGCGGCAAGGCAAAAAAAACCCCCACTTCCTTGTGGGGGGCGTGGCACCGACATCCATGTCTGCGGGAGTGAGAAGAGCGGGCGCTTTCCACACTCTTTTCTTTTTATCGGCAGAGAGATGGGGTTCTCTACAATTTTTCAGGGCGTTGCTTGACAGGAACAGGGGGGTGCGTTATTACTATCCAGAAAGCGAAAGGATACAAAATATGAAAGGTACCTGGATACTGGCGGGGGTGCTCTCGCTCATGCCCCTGGCATTGTGGGCCGGCGAGGCCATGGGCGCCGAGCAGTTGCGCGCTGGCCTGGAGCGCCTGCACCGCCAGGAGTTATGGGGGGAGCTGGAGCTGGCCGGGGGGGGCACCCGCGAGGTGAGGGTGGATTCGGTGGCCGGCGACACGGTGGTGGTGCGCGAGATCCTCGGCGCCCTGATGGAACGTCCGGCGGTCTACGCCCTCTCCCAGATCCGCTCCCTGCGCGAACTGGGGGCCCAGCGCATCCCGCTGCGGCGGGCCGCCTATGCCAGCCACCGGTCGCTGCCCCTGGCGCTGGGGCTGGAGGTCCTGGTGCCTGGAGGGGGCTATTTCTACGCCGGTCAGGCGCGCCAGGGCTTGGTGCTGCTGGCCCTGGCCGGGGCCGCGCTAGGCACGGCGCTGGCCACTCTCGCTGGTCGATCTGCACGCCGAATTGCGGGGGATGAACGCCGCGGTGGAGCGCCGCCAGCAGGCCGGCATGGTGCCTGGGTTGCAGTTGAGCTGGGCTTTCTGAAAGGTTAGCAAAGCTTCGGTCGCGTCGGGGAGCGCCCTTTCCGACCTCTCCCAAGGCGCGTCCTTCCCCCTCGCTCGCATAGCTCCGCTACCCGGCCCCCCGCCACGCGGACTTCCCTCCCCAACCATTCCCCGGGAGAGGTCTACAAGGTCATCTCCCCTCCGCTTTTCACACGCTGTTTCCCATCCGTTGCCGCAGGTGGGCGGCCCAGTCCATGGCCAGGCTCAGGAAGGTGGGCACCAGGAAGAGGGTGAAGAGGGTGGAGACCAGCAGGCCGCCCACCACCACGCTGCCCAGGCCGCGGTAGAGTTCGGAGCCGGCCCCGGGGAAGAGCACCAGGGGCAGGATGCCGAAGGTGGTGGTGGTCACGGTCATGAAGATGGGCCGCACCCGGCTGGCGGTGGCCTGGCTGATGGCCTGGCGGCGGTCCATGGTGGGGTCCTCTCTCAATAGATTCAGGGTCTGGTGGACGATGAGGATGGCGTTGCTGAGCACCACCCCGATGAGGATGACAAAGCCCAGCATGGTCAAGACGTCGAAGGGCTGGTACGCGATGAAGGCGTTGACCGCGGCCAGGCCCAGGATGCCCCCGGCCAGGGCCGGCGGCACGCTGAGCATGATGACGAAGGGATAGAGGAAGCTCTCGAAGAGGGAGCACATCAGCAGATAGGTGATGACGATGGCCAGCAGGAAGTTCCACTGCATGGACTGGCGGGTGCGCTTGAGGTCATCGGCGGTGCCCGACAATTCGATGCCGTAAGGCGGGGCCACCTCCCCCTGGTCGATGAGGGGCTGGACGACTTTGATGCGGATGTCGTCCATGGCGGTTTCCAGCGCCACGGTCTCGGGTGGGTAGACCTGGATGGTGATGGCGCGGTTGCGCTCGATGTGGTTGATCTGCTCGGGGCCGGTGGTCACCTGGACCCTGGCTACCGAGCTGAGGGGCACCAGTTGGCCGGCCGGGGTGAAGATGGGCAATTCGCCGATATCCTGGGTGTGGAAGTGGTCGTCGGCCCCCCGCAGGGTCAGGTCGATCTCCTCGCCCTGGTACTGGTACCCGTCGACGAGGGCCCCGTCCATCAGTGCGTTGACCGAAAATCCCAGGTCCCGGGCGCTGAGGCCCAGCTGGGCGGCCCGCACCCGGTCGGGGATGACGCGCACTTCGGGGTTGCCCAGGTCCAGGCTGGGGATGGGGCGGGCCTGGGCCCCGGGGACCACCTGCATCACCTGGCCGAAGATGCGCCCGCCCAAGCCGATGAGGCGGTTGAGGTCAGGGCCGGTGATCTCGATATCGATGGCCCGGCCCCCGCCCACCCCCTGGAAGAGCCCGGACTGGCGCACGATGCCGATCATGCCCGGCACCCCGAAGAGGGGGCCCTGGATGACGGGGATCAGGGCAGAGGCCTGCTCGGGGTCCCGGGCGCTGGCACCCATGAAAGCCTGGCGGCCAAAGGCCACGTAGAACATGTTGTTGACCAGGGCGCCGCCCAGGGCCAGGGCCTCGGGGGTGCCTGGCTGGGCCTCCCAGCGGGGCCGCAGGGCATCCTCCAGCTGCTGGCCCACCTCGATGAGTTCGTCGAGGTTGTACCCGGGCGGGGGCAGCAGGATGCTGAAGACTAGGTTGCGGTTGCCGGTGGGCAGGTACTCGGCCTTGGGCAGCAGGGTCCAGGCCACCCCCATGGAGCCGCCGATGAGCGCTACCGCCACCAGCAGGCGCAGGGCGGTGCTACCGCTGATGCGGTACACGCTCTGGGTGACAAAGTCGCGTACCCAGTGGCCCAGGTGGTCCAGCCGGTTGGCGTCGCTGGGATGGACATCGGTGTCCTCGCGCACCCCACCGATGATCTTGTTGGCCATGCTCGGCACCACGCTGATGGCGACGATCAGGCTGAGGGCCACCGAGCAGGAGACGGCGATGGCGATGTCCCGGAAGAGCTGGCCGGCCTCATCCTGGACAAAGACCACCGGCAGGAAGACCGAGATATGGGTCAGGGTGCTGGCCAAGAGCGCCCCCCACACCTCGCTGACCCCGTCGTAGGCGGCCTGAAAGCGGGATTTGCCCATCTGGCGGTGGCGGAAGATGTTCTCCAGGGCGACGATGGAATTGTCCACCAGCATGCCCACCGCAAAGCTCAGCCCCGCCAGGCTGATGACGTTGATGTTGCGGCCCAAAAGCGACATGGCCAGGAAGGTGCCGACGATGGAGATGGGGATGGCCACGGCGATGATCAGGATGCTGCTGAGGCTGCGCAGGTACAGAAAGAGCACCCCCACTGCCAGCAGGCTGCCGATGACGATGTCCTTGTTGACCAGGTGGATGGCCGCGGTGATGTACTCGGTCTCGTCGTAGACCTGGCGCAACTGGAGGTTTTCCCTGGCCAGGGGGCCGGCGTTGAGCGCGGCCACGGTCCGGCGGATGCCCACCATGGCCTCCAGGACGTTGGCCCCGGTCTCGCGGGTGGCGTTGATGGCGATGACCGGGTAGCCCTTCTGGCGCACGGTGGAGACCGGCCGTTTGTAGGTCAGCAGCACCCTGGCGATGTCCCTGACCCGCACGATGGCCCCGTCCCTGGCGCTGACCACCACCTCCTCGAGATCCTCGGGGCTTTGGTACTGGCCCAGGGTGCGCACGACGTAGCGGCGCTTGCCCTCGTCGAAGGAGCCAGCGCTGATGTTGGCGTTCTCGCGGCTGATGGCCCCGCTCAGCTCAGCCACTGAGATGCGGCGGGCGGCCATGGCCTGGGGATCGACGATCACCTGTAACTCGCGTTCAAACCCGCCGAAGACGTTGCCCTGGGCCACCCCGGGCACCCGCTCGATGGCGGTTTCGACCACCTCCTCGGCAAAGTCGCGGTAGCGCTCCACGTCGAGCTGGCCCTCGTGCCCGGGTAGGGCATCGAGGATGAGCCAGGTGATGGCGGTGTTGGAGGCTCCGCTGCCGCTGGCCAGCACCGGCCGCTCCGCGTCGAGGGGATAGCCGGTGACCTGGCTGAGCTTGTTGGATACCTTCAACAAGAGCAGGTCTGGATCGGCGCCCACCGAGAACTCCAGCTGGATGTTGCCGCGGCTGTCCGAACTCTCGCTGGTCATCCGCTGCAGATCCTCGATGGTCTTGAGCTGCTCCTCCTGGCGCTGGACGATCTCCTGCTCCACCTCCTCGGGGCTGGCCCCCGGCCAGAGGGTGGAGACGGTGACCACCGGGCGGTCCACGTCGGGGGTGAGCTGGATGGGGATGCGGAAGAGGGAGATCAGGCCGAAGAGGGCCACGAAGAGCACCCCGACGACGACGCTGACAGGGCGCTTGATGGAGGATTCGATCAGCTTCATGCCCGGGCCTCACTCCTGCTTGCGGAGCACGCGGATGGCCTGGCCTTCGCGCAGCCGCTCGTTGCCGCGCACGATGACCAGCTCGCCTGGGGCCAGCTGCCCCTCCACTGCCACGTAGCCGTTGTAGGGCACCCCCACCTGCACTGGCCGGCCGGCGGCCTTGTCCTCCTGGGCCACGAAGACCTGGGCGCCGGCCGGGCTGGTGACCAGGGCGTCCTTGGGCACCAGCAACACCGGCTCGCCGCGCTGGGCCTGGAAATGGACCCGGGCCGCCATGTTGCTGCGGATGCGCCCCTCCGGATTGGCCAGTTCGACCACCACCGGAAAGGTGTGGGATTCGGGGACGCCTTCGGCCAGGACGGCGACGATGCGGCCCGTCATCGGCAGGTCGCCCAGGGCGTCGATGGAAACCTGGGCGGTCTGGCCCACCGCCAGGTAAGGGACGTGGCGCTCGGGGACCTTGACGTACACCCGCACCGTGTCGATGGCGATCAGGCGGGCCACTTCCTCGCCGCGGCCCACCCATTCCCCCAGCTCGGCGAAGCTCTGGACCAGATGGCCGCTGAAGGGGGCGCGGATGGCGGTGTGGTCCAGTTGTTTTTCGAGGTTCTGCAGCTTGGCGCGGGCCCGCTCCAGCTGGTAGGCGCTGTCGCGCAGCTGTTGCTCGGAGATGGCGGCCTTTTCGAGGAGCTGGGCACTCTGGGCATGGTTGCCTTCCTGCAGGGCCACGTCGGCTCTGGCCTCGACCAGGGCGGCGCTGACCAGGGCCTGGTCGAGCTGGAAGAGCAAATCGCCGCGCCGCACCGCCTGGCCGGCCTCCCTGGCCACGGCCACCACCCTGCCCTCGATCTGGCTGGCCACCAGGCTGGCGCGCCGAGGTTGGACCGTGCCCACCAGTTCCACCTGGTCGGCGATGGGCTGGCGGATCACCTCAGCGACGATGACCGGGGTGGGCGGCATTTGCTGGCCGACCGCGGCGCAGGGGAGCAGGCAGAGGAGGAGGTAGAACAGGTGCAGGCGCATAGGAGTTCCTCGGTGTGGGGGGATCAGGACGGGGCCAAATCTACGGAATGCCCCCGCCCCCCACAATCAGCGCGGCCTGGCCTGGCTCAGGGAGAAGAGATCGGCGAAGAGGAAGAAATCGGCGAAGGAGGTCTGGCCGTCGCGGTCCAGATCGTAGGCCGGGTCCCATTCCGGCTGGTCGGCGCTGAGGCCCATGTGCTCGGCGAAGAGGAAGAAGTCGTCCAGTCCCACCAGGCCGTTGCCGTCGAAGTCTCCGGGGCCCGGGGCGCCCGGGGTGCTGGAGGGGCTGATGGTGACCAGGACCGTGTCGAGGCCGGCGGCGCCCTGGGCGTCGGTGGCGCGGAAGAGGACGTGGGTCTGGCCTTCGTACCCGGCCGCCGGCAGCAGGGTGGCCTGGCGCAGGGCATTGTTGATGCTGACCGGGATCTCCGGGTCGGGCACCGCTGACCACAGCAGGGCGCTGAGGGGCTCGTCGTCGGCGACGAAATTGTCCAGGGCGAGCTGGACGGGGATGCCGGCTTCGAGGAAGAGTTCGGGGAAATCCACCCGCGGCACAGGGTTGAGCACCTGTACCTGGACGGTATCCACGGCGCGGTGGCCGGCGCTGTCGACAGCCTGGAAGACGAGGCTGGCCGCCCCTTTCCAGCCCGCCTCAGCAGCCAGGGTGGCCAGGCGGGCCTGGGGGTCCAGGGCGGCGCGCAGGTGTTCGACCGAGCCCAGACTCCAGCTCAGGGAAGCGGGGCTCTGGTCCGGTCCGGCCCACTGGTCCAGGGCCAGGCGCAGGGTATCGCCGGCAAAGAAGGAGGTGTCGGGCAGGGGTGCGATCAGCTGGGGGGGTGGCTGGACGCGCACTGAAAGGGCGGTGGTGTCGGCCAGGCCGCCTGGATCGGCGATGCGGATCCGCAGCAATTCGCTATAGGGAGACAGGGCGGGGGGGGCCAGCAGCACCAGCAGGCCACTGGCGGCGCTGGCCTGGAGGCGGCGGGCCCCCAGCACGCTCCACTGCAGGGCGGCCAGGGAATCGTCCGGGTCGGCGGCAAAGGACCGCAGATCCCAGCGGAGGGTGTCGCCGGCGGTGAATACCGTGTCGGGCAGGGCGCCCAGCAGGGGCGGGCGGTTGACCCGGGTGACCTGCAAGCGCAGGGTGTCCGAGACGGCGGCCCCGGCCGGGTCCGCGGCCCTGAACACCAGGGTGTCTGCGCCGAAGAAGTCGGTCGAGGGCCGCAGGGTGGCCACCCCGGCGGCGCTGATGGAGATGGCGGTGCGGGCGCTGGGCAACGCGCTCCAGCTCAGGCGGGTCAGGGCGTGGTCGCGGTCGGCGGCGAATTTCTTCAGATCCAGGGTCAGCGAGGCGCCCTGGCGCAGGGTGGTGTCGGGCAGGGACAGCCGGGGCGGGTCGTTCACCGGGACGACCCGCACCTGCAGGGTATCCCTGGTGAGGGCGAAGCTGCGGTCGCTGACCTGGAGGGTAAGGCGGAAAAGGCCGGAGGTGTCAGGGGTGGCCCTGAGGGTCAACAGCCCGTTGGCAAAGGTGTGGGTGAGGGGAGGCCCCGGGGTGAAACCCCAGGTCAGCTCGGCAATGGCGTCGTCCGGATCGGCGGTGTAGGTGCGCAGGTCCAGCGCCAGGCTGTCGTCCTCGGCAAAGGACAGGGTGTCAGGCAGGGAGAGGCGGGGGGCGTCGTTGACCGGGGTCACCTCCACCGGGTTGGTGTCGCTGGCCTGCAGGCCGAACTGGTCCATGGCGGTGATGGTGAGGGTGTCCCGTCCGTACCAGTCGGCTTCTGGCGTGATGGTGAGCAGGCCGTTTTCGGCCCGGGCCTGGAGGTGGCGGCTGGCAAAGGTGAAGGTGAAGAGGGTGTCGTCCGGGTCGCTGACCAGCGAGGCGACGGGGACGGTGAAGGTCTCGTCCTCCCTGAGCACCAGGCTGGAAAAATCGACGGTGGGCGGGTCGTTGACCACGTTGGCCACCAGCGAGGCCGAGGTGGCGGTGGGCAGGTCCCCCTCGCTGCCTCCGCTCTGATCGTCGGCCACCAGGGCGAAGACTTCGTCGTCGGTACTGGCCAGGTAGGTGAGGCCGGCAAAGGAGGCCACCCCGGCGGCGGCCGTGGCGCTGTTGAGCAGCAGGATCCCGGTGCCGGCGGTGGTGAGGGTGACGGTGTCGGTGAAGTTGACGTCCACAAAGCCGCTGTCGTCCACGGCCTTGACCACTGGCTGGGTCAGGAAGGGCTGGCCGCTGACCACCCCGCCGGGCTGGGTGGAGAAGGACAGGCGGGTGGCGACCACGTCGATGGTCAGACGATTGGCGCTGCTGGAGGGCACCCGCGAGCCGCGGCCACCCTTGCTGGTGGCCAGGTTCCCGGTGACAAAGCCCAGCTTGAAGGCGTGGCCTTCGACCGCGGTGGGACTGATCAGGGCGGCGAGGAGGTAGTGGCGCTCGACGCCGGTGGCCGGACGGGGGGTGGTGCCCGCCTGGATGGTGGCCGGCGCGCCCGGGGTGAACTGGTCGGTGTCGAGGGTGCCGATCTGGGTGTCGCTGTTGTCGAGCAGGGTATCGGGGCTTTCGTAGAAGCGGAAACCTGAAAAATCGCTCCGGCTCAGGCCGGTGGCGGTGTCCAGGTCGGCCAGGGTGAAGGTGAGGGAGTGGATGCGGGTGGAACCGTCGCCGGTGAGGGCCACCCTCAGCAGCTGGACCTGGCGGCCGGACGCGACCGTGCGCTGGCCGCTCAGGCCCCGGACGTCGGTGGGGGCCAACCGGCGCAGGCGATGGTTGCCGCTGTCGGCCAGGTAGAGATCGCCATTGCGGCCGAGAAAGAGCCCCGCCGGATTGGCCAGCCTGGCCAGACTGGCGGCGCCCTTGTCCCCGGTGGACCCGAAACTGCCATCTCCGGCCAGGGTGGTGATGTTGCCGATGGGATTGACCCGGCGCAGGCGGTGGTTGAAATAATCGGAGATGTAGATGGCGCCGGCGCTATCCACTGCCACGGATTTGGGAAAGGAGAGCTGGGCGTTGGTGGGCAGATCCCCGTCGCCCGAGAAGCCCGGGGAACCGGTGCCGGCCACGGTGGTGATGAGGCCGACTGGGCTGATGCGCCTGATCTTGTGATTGCCGGTGTCGGCGACGTAGAGGTTGCCGGAGGCGTCCATGCACAGCCCGGCAGGGGAACTGAGCTGGGCGCTGGTGGCCGCTCCCCCGTCGCCGGCGGCACCGGCGGTGCCGGTGCCGGCGATGGTGGTGATGGAGTCGCGGGCGGCGGTGATGCGGCGGATTTTGTGGTTGCCGGTGTCGGCGACGTAGATCACCCCGGCGCTGGTGACCAGGACTCCACCCGGGGAGTTGAGTTTGGCGCTGGCGGCGGCCCCGCTGTCGCCGGTGGCGCCGGCAGTGCCGGTGCCGGCGATGGTGGTGATGGAGTCGCGGGTGGCATTGACGCGGCTGAGCTTGTGGTTGCCGGTGTCGGCGATGTAGAGGGCGCCCAGGGTGTCGCCGGCTACCCCGCCGGGAAAGTTGAGCAGGGCGCTGGTGGGGGCTCCTCCGTCACCGCTAGAACCGGCGGTGCCGGTGCCGGCGATGGTGGTGATGGTCTGGGCCCCGGCCAGGCCGGCGCCCAGCAGGCACAGGCACAGGAAGGCTCGCAAAGGGCGGAACAGGGTGGAAATCATCGCATCCAGGCAGCGGAAGGTATATCCAAAATTAAAGTAAAGTCGTTATGGAGCGATATAAAAAAGGGCATCCTATCTTTATTATTATCGGGTACCGCCAAAAAAACATGAGAATTAGACCGCGCTTTCTGTGGCTGGCCCTGCTGCTGGCCCACGGCGCCGCCGCCCAGACCCTGGTCCAGTCTCCGGCCCTGCTCAACACCATTCCCAGGGGGGCCACGGTCGCCAATCCCTACTGGCAGCACCTGGTGATCACCCTCAGCCGCGATCCGGTGCCGGGCAACAGCATCCACCTCTCCCTGCCCGCCGGGGTGGAGGTGGCCGACACCGACGGGGACGGCAACGTCGAGGACGAGATCTCCATCGACGATGCCCTGGGCGGGTACCAGGCGGCCACCGGGAGCAGTGCCTCCCAACTGGTCCTGGTCAGCCCCGGGGGCGGGGCGGCCGGTCCGGTGCACGTCCAGTTCCCCGTCACCACCCCGGCCAGCCCCACGGCCGCAGCGGTGGTCTACGGGCTGGCCAATTTTTCGCGCAGCGGCGAGCAGCCCATCCCCGCCGGAACCCTGACCCTCACCTATGCCGAGCCCTTCGAGCTGGAACTGGCCGGTTTTACCGGCCTGCTGGGCGAGGACCGGGCCGACACCACCAGCAACCTCCAGGGCGATCAGTACCCCACCCAGACCGCCGCCCTCTTCAGTCTGCCCCTGCCCGACCTGCTCAGCGACCAGGCCGGCAGTCTGGCGGGCAATATCCTGAGGCGCAATGGGGCGCCCTTTGGCAATGGAAACGACGGGGACGATGTGCGCTACCGCTTCTGGTTCTCGGCGCGCGACACCCTCTCGCGGGTGGATTCGACCACCGCGACGCCGGCCCGCAGCCAGGGACAGGTCCTGCAGGTCAATGAGGGCAGCTTGGTGATGAAAACCCTCGATCTCACCTCCCTGGCCGAGGGCACCTACTACCTCTACCTGACCTCGGACCTGACCGGAAGTTTCCCGCTGGCCCGCAGCCGCGGTCTGAGCGTGCGGCACCGCCCGGTGGTGCTGGAGGTGGGCCGTTTCGAGAGCGGGGACGACGATTACCTGGATTCGGGGCTGCTGCTCGACTTCGACAAGGGCCAGCCGGGCCGGCCAGGGAGAGCCCGGGACTCGGTAACCCTGGAGTTTGCGGTGGCCGACTACGATGACAGCGCCGCAGTGAAACTCTTCTACGCCACCGCTGCCACCCTCGACACCACCTTTGTGCGCAGCACGGGCACCTCCCCCAGCCGGGTGGTGACCGGGCTGACCAATGCCGCCCACGTGGACAGTGCGGCCAGCCTGAAGGACGGGCGGGATACCCGGCTCAACTGGCGCGTACTCAGGAGCGATTCCACCCAGGTGGACAGCGGCTCCTACTACATCTACGCAGTGGCCACCGACGGCAAGAACCTGGCCATCGGCCGCAGCACCTACCGCTACCGGGTCAGCCACTCGCCGCTTTTGCGCCTGGACGTGCGGCAGGATTTCAACGTGGAGACGGGCGGGGAGGACCCGCAGCGCTACTACCCCATCACCTGGAACCAGGACAACGGGGTGAACGGGGACGTGGACCGCGACCACAGCGCCATCATCACCCTCTATTACAGCGCTGACTCCACCTTCCAGGTGCCGGGCGGGACCCAGGCCATCGGGGTCGCGGCAGCCGACTCGCTGCGGGACACCCATGTGATCGCCGATAGTCTGAGCGAGGACCGGGACGGCCGGCTGGACAACCAGCACCTGTGGGACCTGTGGACCTACACCAATCCAGACGACCGGGGGGTGCCCAGGGCCGGGGTGCCGTACTACGTGTACGGCGCCATCAGGGGCGGGGGCCTCTCCCGTCTGGTGCGCTGGGAGGACAGCGGTGGCCGGGCGCGGCGCCTGGTCTTCTCCCACAGCCCCCACCTGCGGCTGAAGGCCCCCCTTGAGGCGCTCACCGCTCAGGGCGGGGAGAGTTTCCAGGTGGCCTGGGAGGCCCGCGACGTGGACGACCGGGCCTCCCTGTGGGTGCTGCTCACCTCCGAAGAGGCGGGGCGGGCCCTGGGTGAATCCACAACCTATGGACAACTGGTCGCCGACGGGCGCCCGGAGTGGGTGGCCAATTCGAGCGACGGCAGCCTGGCGGCCAGCACCGCCCTCAGCGAAGGGGTGGAGGCCTCCTTTGCGGTGCAGCCGGCCCGCCTGCAGCGCCTGCTGGACGGGACTGCCCAGGCCCTGGCCGACGGGGTGTACTACGTCTATGTGGTCATGCAGGACCAGGGCGGGATCGCCTCCCAGAGCCCGGCGCAGCGCGCCCCCGGCCTGGTGAGCCTCAGCGGTCTGGCCCCTGCGGGGGGGCAGGCCGTGCCGGCCATTGAGGTGCTTCCCGCCCACCTGGTGATGGCGGCGCCCAGGGACACGGCCACCTTTGAACTGCACCCCAACACCGCCGGACGCAGCGCGGACCTGCTCTCCTGCTTTCTGAGCGTGGACACCCTCTACTTCCGGGTGGTGGACCAGAACGCCACCCAGCCCGGCATCCAGCCCTTTGCCCTGGCAGGGGATCTGCCCGGGCTGGCCCTGGCCGACACCCTCAAGGCAGGCAGCGACAGCACCACGGCGGGCAAGTGGCTGCTGGATCTGGTCTATTTCGAGCAGGGGGGCACCCTGCGCTTCGACGGCACCCAGCCCCTGGCGACCTTCAGGCTGGCCGCCAAAAGCGCCACGGGCCCGGTCCCGCTGAGGATGGACCACTCCAGGGAGAGACAGAGCGCCATCTACCAGGAGGGGAGCGTGGTGGCGCTCCTGCCGCCCAGCGAGGTGGGGCGGATCACCCTGGTGCCGCGAGCCACCCTGAGCGGCCAGGTGAAGCTGCAGGGGCGGACCAGGCATCTGGCCAGGGTGACCTTCTCCCTGCGGGACCGCAACAACCTGGTGCCGGTGAGCGATGCGCTCTTTCTGGCGGCCAACGACGTGGACAGCACCCAGAGCGGCCTGCAGGACTCCACCGACGCCGATGGCAACTTCTCCCTGGTCCAGGTGCCCAGCGGTGACTTTCAACTGGCGGTGCATCTGGACCAGTACCTGGACGGCTACTACCCCGGCCTGCAGGTGAATCCCGGCGACCAGCTCACCGGTATCGATCCCACCTTCCTGGCCGACGGCAAGACCCGGGCCGAATCCCTGCTGGGGGGCGACGTGACCGGATACGTGGACACCAGCGGCGCCAGCCTGCCGGACAACCAGGTGGACCAGTTGGACGTGGATTTTGTGGTGGCCTACTTCGGGCAGCGGGTCAACGCCTCCCACGCCGGGCGCCTGGCCGATATAGACGGGGACAGCCTGGTCTGGGTGGCGGACCTGAACATGGTGGCGGCCAATTTCAACCGGGCGGGGGTGGAGCCGGTGTACAAGCCGGCCGGGTCTTTGGGGCCGGCGGGGGTGGCCCTCGAATTGCGGGCCGGCGAGCAGGAGCTGGAGGCCGAGGTGGTGGCCGAGGGCCTGGAAGGGCTGAGGGCCTATGGATTCAAGGTGGTCTACGATCCGGCACAGCTGGCCCTGGTGGATCAAGCGCAGGGCCAGGTCTTCGCCGGCCGACCCGCGGTGCGCGCCCGGCGCCAGGAGCCGGGGATCCTGGCCCTGGGCCAGGCGCTGATGGGCCGGGTGGTCGGGGTGGCCGGACACCAGTCCCTGGCGCGGCTGCGCTTTGCCCCTCAGCCGGGGGTTTCCCTGGAAAAGGCGACCCTGAGATTGGAGGAGGTGCAGGTGGTGGACGGCGGAGGCGCCCGCTCGCTGGCCGGAGTGCAGACCTCCCTGCCGGGGGCCTATCGCCTGCTGCCCAATTTCCCCAATCCCTTCAATCCGGAGACAGCGCTGCGGGTGGAACTGCCCCGCGCCGGGCAGGTGGCGGTGGAGGTGTACGACGCAGCCGGGCAGCGGGTCCGCTCGCTGGTGGAGGGCTGGCTGCCGGCCGGGGTGCAGACCTTCACCTGGGACGGGAGGGACGAGCGCGGCCGGGAGGTGGGGTCAGGGGTGTACCTGGCGCGGCTGCGGGCGGGCGGGGCCGAGGATCTGCGCAAGATGCTATTGTTGCGCTAGGGCGTCGGGGAGCGACCCACTCCGGCCTTTCCCAAGGCGCTGGGCAACGCCCCATACGTTGGGGCGTTGCGCCACGCGGACTTCCCTGCCCGGCCACTCCCCGGGAAAGGCCTACGGGGCCATCTCCCCGCCGCTATTTCACAGCTGGCAAATTCGATGATGATGATCTTCCTGGTGAGCACCTTGCTCTTGTTTGCTGTTCCCTCCTGGGCCCAGCAGCCGGCCTTGAGGCTGGTGGCGGGGCGCGACTCGCTGGGGGTGGGGGATACCCTGGAGGTATGGGTGGAGGTCGATGCCCAAGGTCGGATGCTGACCTCGGCCAGCGCCATCGTCGCGCTGGCAGGGGGGATCTTTGTC
>JACPJE010000099.1 GCA_016187725.1 Candidatus Latescibacterota bacterium | reverse complement strand
GGCCAGCCCTTCCTCGAAGAGGATGGCCCCAGGGCCAAGCTCGCCCAGCAGGGCGATGATGCCCGGAAGGGCCTCCATAGGCTCTTCCGCCTCCACAGGAGACAGAGGTATCTCGTCGTTCATGGATTTACTCCTTACCCTGCCGGTAAAAAAACAGTCAAGAAACGGTCAACCTTGCCAGGTTTGGCGCAGCGTCAAATCCAGCAAGGCCCCTGGGTCCTCTTCCCCCTGAAACGCTAGGGGCTGGTATTCGTCCCGCAGGCTCTCGCCGTATTTCAACGCCAGCGACAACAAGACTTCGGTCTTGACCTCGGCCAGGTCCCGCTTGTCCAGTTCCGCAAGGATTCCTTCCAGGCGCCGCCCGAAGGCTTCTACCCGCCTGGCCTTTGACACCGCGAACCGCTCAAATAGCTCATCTAGCCGCAGGGCGCGGGCATTTTGAAGCTCTAGGACCAATTCCCTTGCCCAGGAAATCAGGGTAGGCTTCGAGACCCCCAATTCTTGCGCGCAGGCTTCATAGCTATGGCCGGCGGCCCGCAGTTCAACGAACCGCTCTTTGAGTTCAATCTTTGCCTCTCCTGCCCTCATATCACTTCCTGCCCGCTGTCCTCCAGGGCCTCCTCGATTTCTTGAAAACAGGCCAGGAGTTTTTCGCGTTCAGCTTCGCTCATCTCGTCGATGAACTTTTTAAAGCGGTTCAGTCGAAGCTCGGCTTGCTCCAACTGCTGCGCCGCGTGCACCACCTCCTGCTGCAATTTCTCCAGGGTCCGTTGAACAGCCCTTTGACCGTCGGCGGTGACAACAACCTCAGTGCGGGCCATAGCTTCACTCCTCTCAGTTCTTAATACGTGGGTAAACGGCTTTGAACTCGGGGTGCTTGCGGAGTACCTGTTTCCGGGCTTCTGCCGCGCTCAACTGGTACTTCTCCTGTTCCTCCGTGGTGAGCCTCCAGAACTCGTCTACCCTGGCCTGCTGCTGGGCCTCCTGAGCCGCCCGGCGCTGGGCAGGTGTGGGGATCGGATCGGCTTCCAGGGCAGTGAGCCGCGCCTTGAGGCCATCGAGCTTGGCGCGCATGAAGAGGTGCGTTCTATGCAACTGAAGCTCGCGCTGTTCGGTGGTCGTCAACATGGTAGTCCTTTCGCGAATGGCCCGCTCAGGGCCGGGTTATAATGGAGGGCCGAGTTTTACGGCCCGGCCCTCCTGCCACAACCTGAAACGGCAGCGCCAGTAGGAGCGGGCGATGGACGCGCCCGAGGCGGGCCGGCGCTGCCTTCCCCGCCTTCAGTCAGTAACGTGCTTGCAGCCTCTTCCAGCTTCAGCAAGGTGGTGAACGTCTCCACCTCTGCTGGGCTATACGGGCCTTTGGGCAGGTACTTGCGCCGCCGCTTGAGGGCTGTGATCCGGGTCCGCGCCGACAAGGACCGGCTTCACCTCCTGGATATGGCGCAACAGTTCAGGATCTATGGTGCCTTCCGGCGTCACCAGCGAGACGCCCTGCTGGATGAGGAAATGGATGGGGAGGGCATCTCCATCGGTTTGAGACAGCCCCAGGCCGGCGTACAGAAGGTCTAGGCGCTCCAGGACGGCTGAGGAGTCCTCCTCCTCCAGGACCAGCAGCACAGGCCCTTGGCGAACGTGGAAGCGGCCCAGGAAGGGTCTGCCGGCAGCCACCGCCAAAGCGATGGCCAAGACTAGCCAGGTCTTGCCAATGCCCGGAATACCAGCGATCAGGGCGATTCCGGGCCATGCAAGCAAGACCTCAATCAGCCATTGGGTAGGGGTGTAGGAGGCACGCAGGGATGCAGCAGTCTGCCGGTGGTATTGAGTAGTCGGCGGGCGGCCCCCCTAAAGGGGCCGCCGACTGCTCAACCGGCAGTTTGCCATCCCTTGGAGGATCAGTGAGCGAGTGAGCGGGCGGCAGTGAGCGGCCCGCCCGCTCACTGGAATCTGGTAGGGCAATCCCCAACTCGCGGGCCAATTCCACCGTGGCCTTGCCAGGGCTATCCAGGCCCTTCGAGAACTGATACAGGTCCACCACATCGCCCACCGAGTATCCTGTTTTGCTACTAGTGAAACCCACCGGGGCGCCACCGTGCGCACAGATCCACAGGTCGCCATGCAACCAGAAAGATGGGTTAAGGTCCGGGGGGTGAAGGATGCAGGAGTACTTGCCCCGCCCTCGTTCCTGGGCATCCATCCGGGCAAGTTGCTCGGCCAAAGGCCGCCGCTCCCGGATCTGCCGGCGCACCTCATCCCAGCCAGTTTCCCCTTGACCTTGGTGGGCACGGTATTCACAGGCTGCCTGCTCTGCCTGCCGCTGGCCAGCATCTGGATCAATGGCCGCCAGCATCCTGGGCTGTAGTTCCTCCCAGCGCCGCCACAGGTTCAGGAGCGTTGCTGGGGGTTCAGGGATCTCTTCGATATCCCACGGGGCACGCAGCCAGCGATAGGGTTTGCCGCTGGGGTGCCAGGAGGGGGGGAGCAGATCCTGGACGAGGCCGGCACGCAGTTCAAAAATCATCACGGGCTGCCCATTCTTGCCCGTTAGTGTGAGCTTCCGGGGTGGTAGCATCTCTCCGGTCGGAGCGAGAAAGAGCAACCGCGCCTTCTGCGGGTTGCCCTCGATGCGGGGGATGGCCGGATCATCCAGCAGGGCGTCCAGGGCGATCCCTACCGCGCCCAGGGCCGGCCGCGCCCGGTCAATGTCATCCACGTCCAAAGAGCATAGGCCAGAAGCCCCCAGGACAACGCCGATGCTGTCAGCGGGGTGCCGGGTCCAGTGCTGGACCGCCCGGCGCTCGTCTTTAATGGGGTTCTTCTGCCAGCCTGTGTAATCCGGTCCCTTCTTCCCCCTCTTGACGTGGACAACGGAAAAACCGTTACAAACGTAGTAGGCAGCCCACTCCGCCGGGGAAGCGTCCGCGCCTGGGGCAGGACGCAAAAAGCGGCGCCTCGGCAGGGTTTGCCCGTTCCGGCTTGAGGGTTGATGGTGCAAATACGCCAGGATCTCAGCCTTGCGCTCGACCAACCGCTGCCGCATCCCCGGCGGCAACTTGCCCCCACGTGGGCGCAGGTTTTCGCCGTCCAGTTCCAGGCAGATGCCCTGGCCCGCGAGCTCAGCGAGCAGAAGACGCACTTGCTCGCCCTCCTGGGAGGGCTGAGGCTGTGCGGTGGTCATGGTCATTGCCGGCGCTCCCGGCGTGCGGGCCACCTGGTCGCTTTTTCAAGGGCAATGGACCGGATCAGCGCCAAGTCTTTTTCATCGAATAGGCGTCGGCCACTACTATCACGCTCAGGGGACAGCAGGCCCTCCGTGCAATAATTTTTGATGGTGCTGGGGTGTAGGCCCGCTGCCTGGGCGATGCCGGCAATAGTGTAGACGCGCATAGTATTTTCTCCGCTATAGGCCAAAATAATGGCCAAAAAAGAGGGGCTGGGTTTGCCCTCATAGATATTTGCGGTGACTTATTGCCATTTTCGTGGTTGTGGAGAACTTTTTTTTGGGAGAAACAGAACGCCCCTGGAAGCCTACACTTCCGGGGGCGTTAGGTGCAGAATCTGATAGAGTTGAAGCTATCCCTCGCGGGTCGCGTCTGCCTGGTTATATGCCTCTCCTGCTGCCTGGAGGTGGTCCTTTAGGACCGACCGGTCCGCCTCTAAATAGTGGGCCACCTGGGACAAGGAGACGTTGTCGGTCTCCACACAGAGATCGGCCACAGAACAAAACAAGGCTCTGGTACTTGAGGACAGACTCTCCCAGGCGCGCGCCTGCTGGTCAGCCTGATCTAGAGAATTATCTGCCAGCTCTCCGGTCTCGTGTAATCCTACATATCGAGGCTGGACCAGGTTGAACTCGACCTCTTGTCGGTTCTGCGCCCGGAACTCGGTTCCGCTCGGCTCCCGTTCCAACTCCTGGGCCAGGGAATTCCAGCGCTGGGCAGCCTCTTTCTCAGCACGCGCTGCGGACTCCGGGCACAAGATGGTCCCGTCCGTACGTTTATGAGAAATAATCGCCGCCGAAATTCTCCTGGAAGCAAAAGTGGAAAATCTGCAATCGGGGCGCGCGCCACTACTAGCCGCCAGAGAAGCGGCGAAAGATTCCACCGCCATACACAGTCCCACCGACCCCTCGCCGATGAGTTCTTCACGCTCCTCTTTCGGTCGATGAGCAGAGTAGCGATACGCTAGATCATAGACCATGCGGAGATGTCCAGTCGCCAATTCGCGTTTTGCAGTAAGATTGCCTGTAACGATCTGGAGTTTGAGGCGTGATTCTGTTGTGGGGTTCATAGACTTATGGCTTCGTCACTAACAGCGTGGCTCGGTCAATATGCATCCCTGATACATTGCAATTCACAATATCCAGGCGATCTTGTTCAGGTGGATATTGTTGAGCGCGGGCTTCTTTAACAAACCTGTCTGTTGTCTTAATGGGAGTAATGCGGGCAATACGCCTAAACTCTTCAGTCTCCAGTGTGCCTTTTAGCTTAACCAAGATCATTTCAATAGCCTGTTTAGGGCTTTTTTCATCTAGCCAGGGCGCACTAATGAGCAGAGAGAATTTACTATCCAGGGATGAAGGGCTTGAGACCAGCATAATCATGGATGCCGGCCTTTTATACTGAGCCTCTAGCTCCTTGATGGCTTTTCTTACCTTCTCTACCAGTATTTTTTCAGCCATGTCAGAACTCCGCTGGTCGTATCTTCTAGGGCCGCTATTGCCTCTTGCACTTTTACTTTTTCGCTGGTCCCTACAGGTTTGTACCGGAAATCTTCGCTCCACTCAGTTACCGTAGACCAATTGCTCTTCAGGGTCAAATTGCTTTGGCAAGCATCATCAAATTTCTTCTCTAATCCGGCCAATATAATGAGGTCATCATGTTTGTGGGTTTTGAATACTCTCGACACATCCCCTTTATCTGGATAATCCCTATCCAAGATTCTACAGATTCTTGCCTTCAGCGCCAACTCCACCACATAGCCGATAAGATACCAGGCGCCATCATGAAGCCCATTCTCATAGAGAACCTTAGCTTCTTTAAACCTGAGCTTAGAGAGGTCCTGAAACTCTTTGCGGCTTGGCATAAGCCTAATGATACTCTACTCAGCCGACAGCATCAAATTCACCCTCACTTCAGATACCCCCTCCGGCCCTCTGCTACAGAAAAAACCGATAGTCGGTCTTCAGGATCTGCGCCAGCAGCCGCGCCGTCTTCTTGCCGATGGAACGCTTGCCGTTCTCCATCTCGGAGATATGCCGCTGGGGGATGCCCGTCTTCTGGGACAGGGCCATCTGAGTAAGGCCGGCGTGATGGCGGGCCGCCTCAAGATGGATGCCGGGTATGTCCTCGTCCTTCAGGTTGGGAAACGCCTGCCGCCAGGGGATCAGCTCGTCCTCTTCCTCTACCTTGACCTTCAAGGCCCGCAGCGCCCGGCGCGTTTCGGGCCACTTCTCCAGGGGCAAGGTGATGCGCGCGCGTACCAGCGTCTTTTCAGTAGGGCGCTTTTTCGTGAGTACCGACATAGACCACCTCCACCAGGCGAATGGATTTGTCTGCCACCTGCCACACGGCCACATAGGTAGGATGGCCCTTTTTCAAGTGGCAGTGATGGCAGTTGCCCGTCAAGGCCGAGTAGTTGGGCCAGTCACCGCGCACCGGGCCGAACTGCTCGATCTGGGAGACCAAGCGGCGCAGTCTCTTTTGCACCACCGCAGGCAGCCCCTCGATCTGCTTGGCAACCCGCTTCGGTACCTTGACAGTCCACATGCTGTATTATACTGATTTGGGGTATAGAAGGCAAGCCGCTGCTGCGGCCAGGCGAGTTACTTCGAGGCGTTCACCATTGCCAAGATGCCGGCCTTTACTGCATCGGACAGCCGGTCCCAGGCTTCGACTACCTGAGCACGGTCTGCGGGCAGGCGGGGCAGATTCTGTTGCACGCATATTGCACGCTCAGGGTGTGCGGAAGTGCCCTGAGTCTGCGCGGAAGTGCTGGGCTCTTGTTCAGGCGCAAAATTGGGGGTCTGTGCAAGTGTCTGATTCTGTTCAGATTTGTTGAGATTGTGTGCAGAAGACGTTGTTTTGTCAGCATTTGAGAGCGAGGTTCGAGCCCTACCGCCGGAGCCAGAAACACCAGCGCAACTCCATATCAGCCGCAATCCGCGCCTCACCCGCGTGCTCGCCGAATTATCCATCATGCGCGAGCAGGGCGAGGGCATCCCGCGCATGTTCGAGGAGATGGAGCAGTCCTGGTTGCCCATGCCCGAATTGACCGTGGACGCCCACAGTTTCACCCTCACCTTGCGCAATACCCCGATCTTCGACAGCGGCAACCCCGAGTGGGTGAGATACGTCCGCAGCCTGCCCATCAGCAACCGCCAACGGCGCATTTTGATCGCCTACCCGAACGGGCGTTTTGCCAGCGCTGATTACCAGCGCCTGAACCAGGTGGACCGCGATCTGGCGTATCGGGAACTGCGCGAGTTGGTGGAACAGGGGTTTTTGGAGGGTCCAGAGCATCCGGGGCGGGGGGCGCATTATCGGGTTCTTGTTGCTACTCCAGAATCTAGGGCGTCCTCTCCCAGGCAAGCGCTGGCCCGCGTCATGCGCGAGAAGGGCCAGGTTCAAAACAGCGATTTTCGCGCCTGTTTTGCTTCGAGCCGCGAGGTAGCCAAAGCACAACTTGCTCTGCTGGTGGAAAACCGGGTACTGCGCCGGCAGGGCGAGGGACGCAGTGCTCATTATGTGCCCGGATCGTCTTGGCAGCAACGGGTCGAGGGCGCGCAATGAACCCAATAGTTATGGGTTGCAATTGCCTGAAAGGGCAAGCAATTTGTTGAATGTCAAGCAGTTATGCTGTGCGCAATTAAGGGCATAGGTTTGCCGGTTTATGGGGTCTTTTGAAAGGAACTGCTTGGTAGCCAATTGGTTATATCCACGCAATTAGGCCCACAATTCCGGCCAATCCCGCCAATCTCCCGAGGTAGCACATGGCCCTTCATCCCATCGCGGTAGTTGACCAGGTTATTGAGGAGTACCGCAGCTATCTCTCCACCGAGTTCCGGGCCAGCGACCCCAAACTGCGCCAGGCCCTCGAAGACTCCCTCGACCAGCCGGGCTTCCTGCCCAGGAACCTTACTTCCAGGCACGCCGGCCCTTCAAAGCGGGAAAATCCTGGCGGGATCTGGGGTTGGAGCCGGCCCTGGCCCAGGTCTGAGACAGGCCATTGCCTCCCTGGCTGGCCTGCCGCCGGATACCGAACTGGAGCAGTCGGTGCGCTCGGCGGCCATCCTTCTGCAGGAAGTGCCCGAGCGCAAAGGGGCTGACCCAGAGGCCGTCCGCCAGGAAGTCGAAACCGCGTTGGTGGCTGGTGCAGCTATCCCCGACGGTATGGAGGGTGCCCTGCGCTTGCGCACGCACCGTTTCATTCGCGGAGGCTGGCAGTTTCACCGGTGTGTAGATCCGGCCTGCGGCAAGCTCTACCCGATGGGTGAGGAGCGCTGCAGCGCCTGCGGCAAAGCCACGGCGCCAGTCTATCTGTGCCGCAGTTGCGGAGTGGACACCCTGCGTTTCCGAGGTGGGGAAGACCCCACCGCAGCTCCTCTGGAACCCAACGACAGCCGTACCAACGAGGGGGAGTGGGTGCTCTACCACCAGGAGCGCCGCGCCGAAGAGGAAGAAGATCTGATCGAGATCGACACCGACCGCCAGCTCCGCCGCCGGCTTGTCCTGCCAGGCTCCTTCGATCCGGCGGTGGGGGGAAGTGGCTTTCTGGAGAGAGCAGCGGAAGAACTGCATCTGGTCGCCCGCCGAACGCTCGATCATCTGGATCATCCTGGCTGTGAGTCGGCCTGTTACCGCTGCCTGAAGAGCTACAACAACCAACGCCACCACCAGTACTTGTCGTGGCCTGAAGTGATACCCGATCTGGAGCAACTCGGCGAGTTGGCGCCACAGCCAATCCAATCCGAGCTGGGCGATGCGGAAGACCCTAGACCGTGGCTGGACTGCCGCCAGGGGATGAACTCGTCCTCTTCCTCGACCTTGACCTTGAGGGCGCGCAGTGCTCGCCGCGTCTCGGGCCACTTCTCCACGGGCAGGGTGATGCGCGCCCGGACCAGGGTCTTTTCAGTAGGGCGCTTTTTCGTGAGTACCGACATCGACCGCCTCGCAACCCGCTGCGGAGTTCTCAGCCCTTGAGCAGGATGGTCAGCATGAGGGTGAGCCAGGAGGTTATCAAGATGCCCAGCACCCAGCGCTGATTCTGCTCCAGATTGCCCACCCGCTGGGAGAGCTGCTCTACGACCCCGACGAGTCGGGCCATGCTCTCCCGCAAAGAGCCCTGCCCATCCTTCACCTGGCGCACTTCCGCTTTGAGCTCGCCTACCTCTTGACGCAGAGCAAGCTGCCCCTGTTCCAGGCGGTCCAGCCTCAACTCAAGCCGGTCGGTCGTCGCTGCGGTTTCTTCGGCCATTGCTCGTCCTTCCTATGGGCGGTCCTGTTCTGCGGCACGTTGACGGTCCACATGCTGTATGATACCGAGTTCAGGTATGGAGGGCAAGCCACTGCTGGCGGTCTACTCGCGCTTCGAGGCTGCCACCATCGCCAGGATGCCGGCCTTCACCGCCTCGGGCAGATGATTCCAGGCTTCCACCACTTGCGCCAGGTCTGCGGGCATGACGGGCTGATTTTGGTACAACCTGGGTACAACCTGGGCGTGTTCGGAAATGCTTTCAGGGTGTGCTGAAGTGTGCGGCTTTTGTTCGGGGGCCAGGGAAGGGGATTCTGGTAATGCGCTGGAATGCTTGGGTTTGTGCGGTTTTTGTTCAGAAGATGCTGTTTCAGAACATTTTATAGAATCCGATTCGAGCCCTACCGCCGGAGCCAGAACACCAAAGCGCAACTCCCTGCCTGCAGAGGGAGTTGCGCTTTTTGTTTTTCCGTCTGCCCCAGCCCGGGGTGGGTGAGGGTCACTCTCCCTGTCCTTCCTCTTGTTTTTTTCTCAGGTACGCCTCAAACCCGCTCAACTTGAACAACATGTCCCTGAAATGCTTGTTGCCTCTGCCCTTGGGCACCATGCGCCACAGCATGATGTCGTCTTTGGCCAGCTGGAACATCTGGGTGTCGTAGTCGAACTGCAGGCTGTGGCACAACTGGCCTTTGATGCGTTCGGTTCTGACGATCCGCCCGAGCATCTTGATCTTGTAGGGCAGCTCGGGGATGAAGCGGTCTATCAGTTGGGCCTCGCTTTTGCGGAAATGCACCTCATAGGTATCCCGCTTGACCTCGGGGTAGATGGCACAGTACAACACGTAGGTCTTGATGTCCTGGAGGATATTCTCCTGGTAGGAGCTCAGGCGGTGAAAGTCGAACTCCTCCAGGTTCTCGCCGGTCAGATATCTGAGGAACTCCATATCGGAGGTGACCATGATCCCATTGCCCCGGAAATTCATCACGTGCAGCCTGAAGCCGGGATCGTGGGTGATGATGCTGGTGGGTCTGACCAGGTCGTTGCCCAAGCGCTGCCTCTGCCCCGCGACGACCTTGCAGACAAAGCTCTTCATCGTGCCGTCGAGCAGGTAACTGAGGATGATGGTGTCGTTGCCGAGGAGGTTGAACTTGTTGGTCCGGTCGCGGTCTGATTTCACCGATTTCTTCAGATAGATGCCGCGCACCCGGTTGAGCAGTTCCTCGTTGTCCACACTCAGCACACTGACGCGCCCGTGGTTGAGCTGCTCGTCAGCGGACATGCCGCGCTCGGTGGTACGCACGATTTTGGTGAGGTTGACCAGGCGTTCCCTGGGGGGCAGGGCGCGCATGGCAGTGTAGAACTCGCGCAGGGTCAGGTCGATTTCAAAAGGAGCATCCTCCGCCGACGAGTAGGGGGTGAGGACAATATCCGAGACCCGGTCTTCCAGCAGGGCGTCGGGCGCCAATACCAGGTTGGTCTTCTGGACGAAAAGCTCCATCGTGATCTGGTGCACGACGGCCTTCTTGTCGTCCGCGACGTAGTTGAACTGGAGGAACTGCCGCTTGTTTTGGTTCCGGGGCATGCTGGTGGGCACGATCCTGAAGGCCGACTTGATGCCGGCGAAGTCGAGCAGTTCGATCTGTTCGTGCTTCAGACGCACCCGCTGGACAATGGTGCAGGGGACTTCGTACGGCATGCCGCTCTTGATGAACCTGAGGACAGCGCGCTGGTTGTCGTATAAAACCGCCTTGGGGGGAGGGGGGGGGGCGTCTTCGGCAGGGGAGGGATTGCCATTTTCGGTGGTCTGCGAGCTGGGATTGCCGTTTTCGATGGTCTGCGCCTTGGGTTTGTCGGGGTTAGTGGCCTGCGACTTGAGTTTGTCGGGGGTGGTCAGAAAGAGGGATTCCCCTTCGCGGTAGATCCTGCCGTCGGACCTGAGGAGCTGTGTCCTGCCCAGATCCTCCTCCTCGCCCTTGGCGTCGACCAGGAAGATGTTGACATGCCTGAGATCGAGGTCGATGATGGCCTCAACCCTCCGGCCCAGTTCATTGTCAGCCTTTTTTGATCTGCCAAAAAGATTCATAGGGTGCGTATGGACGGCGCACAGGGCTGCTCGCGCCTAGATGCGGGGTGGGCTGTTCTGTTTCTCAAAGTATTTCTTATAGTATAACAAAATAGCCGGGTTTTTTCCATCGCCAATTGAGGATCTACAACCCTCCCATCCCATATATCGGCTGTCCGGGCCACGAGCCCCTTTCTTCCGCGCGGTGCTGCCCCCATCCGCTTGAAGGCAAAAGCCAACCACCCGGAGCAGTGCTGCAGAGTGATTTGCCTAGTGGTCGCAGAGCTGCTCGGGAGAGCGGGCCTTGCGACTTTTTTTTAGTTGTTATTATTTGGGTCGTTAGTTGTATTAGTCATTATTACTTATATTGCAAAGAGCGGCGGCTCTAGTACCTTTGGAAAGGTCGCGATGTCGCTCGACAAGCCCCAAATCCTAGTGATCGACGACGAATCGACCGTCTTGGAACTGCTTCAGGCGGTGCTGGTCGATTTTGGTTATGCCGTGACCCTGGCAGAGAGCGGCTCGGAAGGGCTATTGGCATGTAAAAACAGAGAGATGGATTTGATTCTGGTCGATCTGGGACTGCCTGGGATGGACGGGCTGGAGGTGATCCGCCAGTTCAAGAAGCAGGATGAGGACGTGAAGGCCATCGCCATGACTGGGACTGCGTCGATCGAATCGGCAGTGCAGGCGATGAGGGTGGGAGCAGTGGATTTCCTCAGCAAACCCTTGGACCTGGAACACCTGCGCATCGTCCTGCACCGGGCGCTGGAAAAGAAGCGCCGGCACGAAAAGGTCAGGGAACTCGAAGGACAGGTGGGTTCGGCGCTGTCATTTGGGGGGATGATCGGCACCAGCCCGGCGATGCAGGAGGTCTTCGGCATGATGCGGCGGGTGGCTGCCACCCATGCCACCGTGCTGATCCGCGGGGAGAGCGGCACTGGCAAGGAACTGGTGGCGCGCGCCATCCACGCCCTGGCCTATGCGGTGCCCAAACCTTTCTACACCATCGATTGCGCCAGCATTCCGGTCAACCTGATGGAGTCCGAACTCTTCGGGCATGAGCGTGGCGCCTTTACCGACGCCAAGGAGCAGAAGAAAGGGCTGTTGGAACTGGCAGACGGGGGCACGCTCTTCCTGGACGAAGTCGGCCTGATGCCCCTGGACCTGCAGGCCAAGCTGCTGAACGTATTCGAGACCCTGCAGTTCCGGCGCGTGGGCGGGACCCGCCAGCTCAAGGTCTCCGTGCGTTTTCTGGTGGCCACCAACGAAGACCTGGAAGAAGCCGTGAAAGAGGGGCGTTTCCGCGAGGATCTCTACTACCGGCTCAACGTGGTGCCCATCCATCTGCCGCCGCTGCGAGAGCGCGGTGAAGATGTCGGTTTGTTGGCAGAGTACTATCTTCAGTTGTACGCCTCGCTGCACGGACTGCCGCAGCGCCAGCTCGCCAAAGAAGCCAGGGTCTTTCTCCGGGCCTATCCCTGGATGGGCAATGTGCGCGAACTCCGCAATGTCATCGAGCGGGCGGTGCTGATGACGGACGCGGAGGTCATCAGGGCAGAGGACCTGGCCATCGACCGGCGCTCGCGGCGCCAGAGCCGAGGAGGAGCGAGCGGTCTCAACATAGACGAGAGTGGCAAACTCACGGTCACCGCCTTTCCCGCCCAGGGGATCTCGCTGGAGGAGGTCGAGAAACAGTTGATCCAGGAGGCGTTGCGGCATGCTGATGGAAACATAACCCGGGCAGCGACACTCTTGAATACGAGTCGGGACGTCATGCGCTACCGGATCGCCAAATACGACCTCAACCAGAAAATGCAGGGCGGCCGGTGATGCTGCGGGCAGGTGAAAACGGAGAAGCATGCCTAGATCTGAAAAAGAGCGAAGGGCGGTGCGCACAGAACTCGAAGCCCTGAAGGCCGAGCGGCTAGCCCTGCTCGACGAATTGGAGACGACCTACAAGCAGTTGGAAGAGGCCCTCAGTACGAAAAACTACGAGACCGAGATCACCTATCAGGAGCTGAGAAAGAGGAACCAGGAGCTGCAGCAGAGACTGGCAGAACTGCAAGAGACCCAGCACATGCTGGTGCACTCAGAACGGCTGAGCGCCATGGGGCAGATGGCCGCCGCCATTGTCCACGAGATCAATAACCCTTTGACGGTGCTCTCGGGGCGGGTGCAGATGCTGCTGGCAAGGGAAAGGCTCGAATACCGCGATGAGCTCATGCACATCCGGGAAGCGACTAGGAAGCTGGCGGAGATGACGCGAAACATCCTGCGTTTCGCCCGTCGGAAGCGCCTGGATCAGGTCGCCCTCGCTCTCGATCTCAATCCCCTGATCGAGGAAATGCTCAACTTCTTTCTGCCGCTGATGAAGAAGATCGAGTTCCGCACCGACCTGGCGCCTGTCCTGCCCCAGGTCTGGGGGAATGCCGCCCAGATCGAGCAGGTGATGACCAACCTGATGGTCAATGCCGCTGACGCGCTCGAGGAGCAACCGGAGAGGGGGCTCCTGGTCTCTACCGGGATGGGAAGTCTCGCCGGTATCCTCGCCACCGAGCAGAAACGCGGCTGGGAGACCCGGTTCGCCTTGCCGGTCCAGGAGGGCGACCTGCACCGCGACCGTGTCTTCGCCTCGGTGGCGGATAACGGTCCAGGTATAGGAGCGGAGAACATGGATCAGCTCTTCGAGGCTTTTTTCACCACCAAGGGAGCGGATAAGGGAACCGGGCTAGGATTGGCGATTTGCCGGAGCATAGCGGAGAACCTGCAGGGGAACATCCTGGTCGCCTCGAAGGTGGGCGAGGGGACGATTTTCAGGTTGGTCTTGCAGCTTGCAGACGACCTCGTCAGGAGATGAGAGGCTCGGATGGACAGGAGCAATCGGAAAACGGTCCTGATCATCGACAACGATTCCATTGTGCGTCATGCCCTGGTCGAGATGGTGGCGGCGATGGGCCACCAGACCCTCGCGCTCGACCGCGCCAGCGGCGCTGCCAGCATCCTCCTGGGGCGGTCGGTGAATGCGATGTTGCTGGACCTCCATATGCCAGGCCCCCACGGGCAGGACCTCTTGCGCTTCCTGAAGAAGAAGGGTATATCTATTCCGCCCACTATAGTGGTGTCGGGCTATCTGCAGCAGGAGGCGATTGACGACCTCATCAAATTGGGGGTCGCCGGCATCATCGCCAAGCCCTTTGACCCGAAACGCCTGCAGGACGAACTGGGACGAGTGCTGGAAGGCCGCGAAGGGCAGGCCCATTTCTGCCCTCAATGCGGCGCTCCCACGCGGCAGGCGGATCGGTTTTGCCGGCAGTGCGGCACCACGCTAGAGGCCCGGACCTGTCCCCGCTGTCAGACCCCACACAACCCGGGAGACCGCTTTTGTGGAGAATGCGGGGAGCAGCTAGCCAAGTAATGGCGCGATTTGCAGGATAAACGCCTGCCAGGAGCAGATTTCAGCGATGGCCGAATGTCCGAAGTGCCAGACGCCCTGCGAGCCGGATGACCGGTTCTGCAGCCAATGTGGGGAGCACTTGGCTGCCCCGGAGTTCAGCGAAAAGGAGGGCCGGACGCAGAAGGCATTGAGCCTTTCCGATGTGCACTATAACCTGGGCATGGTCTATTTTAAGAAAGGGGAGTACCACAAAGCACTGGAGTACTGGGAAAAGGGGATGCGGCAGGATCCCGGAAATGAATTTCTGCAAAGGTGCATTGCGGATCTAAAAGAGAAGATGAAGTCTGGATGAACGCCACGGGTATGGCGGCTCTGAGGCCGGCTAGGTCAGGCTGAATGCTACTCTGCACGTTTTGCGGCTACCAGAACAAAAGCAAGAGCAAGTTCTGCTCCTCATGCGGCAACCGTCTGGCTGATGAGAGCTACCTGGTGGGCCGTATCCTAGTGCTGGGCGAGGGGGAGGCGCGTCGGGAGTACCTGGTCTCCTCAGCAGAGCGCTACCTGGGCCGAGACGAGGGCAATGATATCGTGTTGGACGACGAAGAGGTGTCCGCGCGGCATGCCGGAATCACCTTTGCTGAAGGCGCATTCTGGGTGGAGGATCTGCAGACTACCAATGGGACTTTTGTGAATGGCGAGCGGATCACAGAGCCTAGGCGCTTGCAGAACGAGGATCTTATCAAGATCGGCAGGACAATCTTACAATTCAGGGTCTGATGAAACCTGCCGAGTAACCCATTGTCAGCGACTGCAGCAGGCAGCCTCTCTTTATAGCTCGGGCAGGGGAGAGGTCGAAGAGATACGACTGACTTTGCTGGGTGAAATTCCCCGCACTGGGTGAAATCCCCCGCAATTTTCCTGAACCAGCAAATCATCAAGGCGGCGTGGAATGTCTTAGAACAAGAGAAAACAACATCTTGTAGAAAGCAGATGAATTTTTGGGGATCTGGTACGCAACTTGCGAGGTCAGCAACCCAGAGCAGCAGTCATAACTGCCTTCTCCCCGAGGAGTTCATCATGGTTTCAAAGCGGCATTCCTTCATCCTCCCCTCTGTGCTGGCCCTTTCACTGGCCAGTGTCCTGGCACTGATCACTGGCTGCGGCGAGGGCAAAGCCCCCCTCGCTCCTGAGTCCGCCTCCCTCGACCAGGCTTCCGGCGGCGTCACCTACCTGACCTTTTCCCCCCAGGCTCTGGAGCGGGCGGGCAAAATAGCCTCCATACCTGAAACAGGTAAAACGGTCAGCAAAACCTTCTACCCCGACCAGACTGCCTCCATGAAGATCCAGGACCTCAACGGGTCTGGGACCAGGGATGACCTCGAGGTCGAATTCACGGTCGCGGCTGGAGACCTGTCCAAGCGCAAGACGATCACCATGACCGTCTACGGGAATAACCTGTCAGACTTGGTCATGGCCTTTGAGCCAGACGGCCTGGTGTTCAACCAGCCCGCAAAGTTGGCGGTCAAGATCGGCGCCCAGCGCGTCGACCAATCCCTGCTGGACCTCAAGGCCCTGCTCCTGCCCTTTGCGGATGTCGAGGCGTACCACGATCACGATGGCAGTGTGGAGGGTGCGACAATAACTTCTGTTAAAACATATATATATGTACTACTTCTAGGCGAAGCTGAGACTCCGCCACCGCTCTATGACTACGCCCGGATCAAGGTGGATGTGCCCGGATTCTCGCGCTATGGGCTGAGCAATTGAGGTCGCACTGAAAGGCCAGTCGCTCTGCCTGGCTTTTCTGAGAAATATCTAGCCCTCCTCTTTCAAGGAGTTTGGTCATGTCTGCCAACCTGCATCGCCTCACGCAGAAAGGTGCTCTGCCCTTTCTGGTCTTGAGTATGCTGGTCCTGGCTTGCGGCTGTGGTGAAGTCCCTGCCCCAGTTGCCCCGCAACCCGCCACCATAGATCCAGGCAGGGTCAGCTACCTGCCGTTTTTGCCCCAGGCGGCCCAACGGGCAGCCAAGCTGCCTTCAGCCGGGTTGACCGCTTCCCAAATCTTCAGCATCTGGGGGGATCAGTTCACCCTCACCGACCTGAACGGACCTGGGGTGGCCGACGACCTGAAGGTCACCTTCTCGGTGCCCAGCGGGGGACTGACCTCTCCCCTGCTGATCAGCATGACCCTCTACGGCAACACCGCCCAGGACCTGGTGATGGCCTTTACGCCCTCCGGGCTGCTCTTCCTGGGAAACGCGGAGTTGAAGGTCACCCTGGGAGACGACCGGCTCGACATTCCCCTCCAGCAGATCACTGCCTACCACGCCTATGACAACGGGACCGTGGTGGATGCCAAGATTCTCTCGCGCACCGACGGGGATGGCACCTCCGAGATCCGCATCGAAGTCCCTGGTTTCTCCCGATACGGAATGAGCAATGGGAACCGAAACTAGCCCTGCGCCCATGCCGAAAGCCCTTGACTTTGCGCCTGTCCTGAACCCCAAAGGCCAGTCGATCTGACTGGCCTTTTTCAGTGAGTGGTCTCCATGGAATACACAAATCTCCCCGGTGGGGCAGTGAATTCCGCCCTGGTCGGCCGAGAGGCGGAACTGGGATTTCTCAGGGAGCGACTGGAGGAGTGCCTGGCCGGCGATGGGGGCACGGTGGCCGTGTCCGGAGAAGCCGGCGTGGGCAAGACGCGGTTGATGGACGCGGTGGCAGAGGAGGCGGAGAAACGCCGGCTGCAGTGCTGGCGCAGTGCCGCAGATCCAGCGCGCTCCGAGGTGGCTGGCAGCCTGTTTCTGGGCGTGCTGCGGGCCTTGCGCTCTTCTGGTTCTCAGCGGCAGCGCCAGGCGATGCAGAAGTCGGTCGAAGAGCTGGTGTCGCATCTGCAGGAAGGGCTCTTCCTGCCTGCTGTGCGCCGGCGCAGGCGGACAGTCGCCGGGGACCTGCCCTCCGAGTGGCAGTTGAAGCTTTTCTGCGCCCGCCTGGCGCACCACCTGAGCGAGGTGGCGCAGTCGTCGCCGCTGGTGCTCTGCCTGGAGGATCTGCACTGGGCGGATGCGGTTTCGCTGCAGTGGCTGCGCTATCTGTGCAGGAAGAGCGGTGCGGCGCCTCTCCTCATTCTGTGCACCTATCGCCCGGAAGAAATTCTGTTGCAGAAGCGCCGGGAGGACCGGCTGGATCTGGCAGGCACCATGCTGGACCTGTGCGGCAGTCCTCACTGTCAACGCCTGGAGTTGAAGGGGTTGGCAGAAATGGAGACCAGGGCGTTGATCAATTCCCGGCTCAACCGGGCAGAACTGGGCGAAGAATTACTCGAGCGCCTCCACCGAGAGAGCGGAGGGGTGCCGCTCTTTGTCTTGCAGTACCTGGCTCTGCTGGTGGAGCAGGGTGTGTTGCGCGAAAATGAACAACTCTGGACTGAAGAGCAGGGGGCGGGCACGGGGGTGCCGGACACTGTCCGCGCCGCGCTGTGGCGCCGCGCCCGGGGGTTGTCGCCGGAGGAGCAGAGCTTGCTCGGTTGTGCCGCCGTGCAAGGGGTCGAATTCAAAGGAAAACTGGTGGCCCAGGTGTTGGGGAGGGCCTCCACCGAGGTGGTGCGCACGCTGGGGCGCCTGGCGCGCACTACCAGCCTGATCCACGGTTGTGAGGGGGGGTTCCGCTTTGCGCATGCCTTGTTGCGCTCGTTTTTCTACGAGGACCTGGCAGAGCCTGAGCGGCGAGCCTTCCACCTGCAACTGGCCCGCATTCTGGAGCGGCGCCAAAAGAAGGACGTCTCCCGCCTGGCCTACCACTTCTCCCAGGCCGGAGCCCCGGCGCTGGCCCTGCCCTACCTCCTGGCTGGCGCTGGGGAAGCCCGCGCGGCCTCCGACTACCGGCGGGCTCGGTGCTTGCTGCGCCAGGGGTTGGACGCGCTGGAGCGGATGGTGGAGGAGCAGGAATACCCTGAGCGCCGCCTGGGGATCTTGCTGGAACTGGCGGAAATAGAGGGGCGGCAGGGGGAATGGAATCAGGCAGAAGTGCACTGCCTGGAAGCGCTGCGCCTGTGGGGGCCAGAGGCAGGAGAGGTGTCCCTGGGCAGGGCCATGCTGCAGTTGGGTAGAGCGCGCTGTGCCAGGGGTGAATGGGCCCTGGCCGGCAGGTTCTACCGGGAGGCATTGGCGGGCTTTTCCGGGTCAGCGCCGGAGGGCGTCGGTGCTCAGATTCAGCTCGAACAGGGCAGTATCGCCCTGGAGCGCACCCTGCTGAAGGAGGCGCGCGCGCTGCTGGAGGAGGTTCGCCTCTGGGCAATGAAGAGCGCGGATATTATATTGCAGGGAGAAGCTTGCCTGCGGCTGGGCCAGGCAGCCGGCATGGCGGGTCTAAATCTAGAGGCGATCCTGCGCTGCAGCGAGGCCCTGCGGGCCTTCAGCAAGGCGGGCGACAAATACGGTCTGTGCCAGACCTATTGCTGCTTAGGCACTCTGTTGGCGGCGCAGGGGGAGTGGGAGCGAGCGCTGGAGTATTACACGCAGAGCGAAGTGCTGGCGCGCCAGATGGGGGCGGCAGGCGCGCTGGCATACGTCCTGCTGCATCAGGCCAGGGTGCTGGCGGATGCCGGCAGCGGAGAAGCGGCCTCGTCGCGCTGGCAGGCCGCCAGGGTGCATTTGAAGAGGGCCGCTGACCGCCGGAGACAGGCAGAGGGTGTCAAGGTCGAGGGGATCATCTGCCGGGAGATGGCCAAGGCTGCCGGCGCGGCAGAGCTGTACCGCGCGGCAGAAGCGCGACTGCAGCAGGCCAGGTGGGTTTTTGGGGAACTCGAGAACCGGTTCGAGGAGGCCGAATGCGCCTTGGAACTGGGGATGACGCTGTGGGTGCGCGGCGGTGCGGCGGAGGCGCGGCAGTGCTGGAGGGAAGCGTCTGAACTCTTCGGCCAGATCGGGGCCGCAGGAGGGAGAGCCAGATCCGAGGAGTTGCTCGCCACCTCAGCTGCTTGAGGACCCAATACTTCGAGATATCGGGGACACTGTCATGGCAGTAGATCCACTCATCGGCCAGGAGTTGGGTGGCTACCGGATCACCGGATTGGTGGGGCGGGGAGGCATGGGGAGCGTGTACCGGGCCCGCGACGAAGGGTTGCGGCGCGACATCGCCCTGAAGCTGCTCCGGCTCGACACCGTCAGCGATACGCGCGAGGCCGAGCGATTCCGGCGCGAAGCGCGTCTGGCTGCGGCCCTCAATCATCCCAACATCGTCGCCATCTATGGCACGGGCAATGAGGGGGGGCACCTCTATCTGGCCATGGAACTGGTCGATGGGGACTCGTTGCGCGCGCTCCTCCGCATCCGGCGCGGAGCCCTCTCCGTCGAAAGGTCGCTGGCCATAGTCGAGCAGGTGCTAGAGGCTTTGAAGGCCGCTCACCAGCACGGCATTATCCACCGGGACATCAAGCCAGAGAATATCCTGGTGAGGAAGGACGAGATTGTCAAGGTCCTGGATTTCGGCGTGGCCAAGCTGGAGGGCGGCACCCTGTTGACCCGGGCGGACGAGCTCCTGGGTACGGTGGAGTACATGGCGCCGGAGCAGATCCTCGGCGAGAGCATAGGTCCGGCCGCCGATCTGTACGCCGCCGGCGTGCTGCTCTATGAGCTGGTGACCGGCGCCCTGCCTTTTGCAGGCGAATCCCCGGCTACCCTGGTCTACCACCAGCTCAATGAAGAGCCGCCTTCCCCCTCCCTGCTGAACCCCGCGGTGCCGCGCGCCTTGGACCTGCTGGTGTCGAAGCTGCTGGGCAAGCTGCCGGAGGACCGCTACGGCTCGGCTGCCGAAGCGCTGGTGGCGTTGCGCGGCGTCCAGCGCCGCCAGCAGGTCGCCAGTGTCCCCGGTAGCGAAAAGATCCCAGCAGATGCTGGCGAAGAAGAGTTCCGCGCGCGCGATTTTCGCTTTCGCTTCACCGGCCGGCAGGCCGAGTTGGAAGCGCTCACAACTCGCTACGATGCCGCAGCCAAAGAGGGGAGGCTGGTCTTTGTCGGCGGCGAGGCCGGGATCGGCAAGACCCGCCTGGTGGATGAACTGGCACGGCATATCGAGGGGCATCAGGGCCGGGTGATCCAGGGGGCGTGTTTCTTCGAGCACGGGATGGGGCCGTACATGCCTTTCCTCGACGCCATCGGCAAGCTCTTCAGCAAGGAACAGAATGGGCTGACGGAAAGGGAGCGCGAGGGATTGGGGCGGCTCCTCCGGCAGCAGGCACCCGAGTTGGCAGAACTGGCGGCCAAGTCGAGCACCACCGCAAAAGTCCGGGCCAGTTTTGCGGCGGCTTTCGGCAAAGAGGGCGACCCGAAGGTGGCCAGGCAGCGCCTGTGTGACGCAATCTGCGAGCTGCTGGCCGCCGCGGCTGCCGAAGTTCCCCTGGCGGTCATCCTGGAGGATATGCACTGGGCGGACGAGGGGAGCCTGCAGCTGCTCCAGAGCCTGGTCCGCCGCGCCGCGGAGGCCCGCATCCTCTGGGTGGTGACCTACCGCCCAGAAGAGCTGGGCGGGGAGGGCGGCCTCGCCGCGCTCTTGCAGCAACTCCACGCCGAAGGGTTGCTCGACGACCTGCGGCTGGAGCGCCTGGGGCGAGAGGCGCTGACCCGCATGGTGAAATCGGTCTTCACGGCCTCGGAATTCACCGAGGAGTTCGGCGATTTCCTCTATGGGCAGTCCCAGGGTAACCCCCTGGTGGCTGCCGAGGTCCTCAAGGTGTTGCGCCAGCGGGAGGTTCTTTACTGCGACAGCGGGGTATGGACGGTGAGGGCGGATCTGGGGAAGGTGGAGGTGCCCGGCCGGATCAATGCGCTGATCATCCAGCGCCTGGACCAGCTCGACAACGAGGACCGGGAACTCCTCCAGGTAGCGGCAGTGGTCGGTCAGCACTTCACTTCTGAGGTATTGGGGGCGGCGACTGGCTTGTCGCGGATCGCCCTGCTGAAGGCACTCTTCCGGTTGGAAAAGAAGAACCAACTCCTCGCCTCGGCGGCGAGTGGCTACGAATTCAGCCACTCGAAGATACGCGAAGTGCTCTATGCGGAGATTCCCGGGGAGCTGCGCCGCGAGTACCACGGCATCGTGGCGCAAGCCCTGGAGGCCATGCGCGCCCAGGGGCGGGAGGTGGACGATGAGGAGGTGGGGATCCATCTGTACGAGGTCGGCGAGTACGAGCGGGCTTTCCCCTGCCTGTTGCGGGCCGGAGATCAGGTCTTTGCGCTGTGCGGCTGGCGCCAGGCCGCCACGCTCTTCGACCAGGCTGCCACCGCAGGGCGCCACTTCCGGGCCGAGACGGGAACGCTGATCCACGCGCTGCAGCGCAGCAGTACAGCCTATATCAACCTCACTGCTTATGACCAGGCCCTGGAGCGTTGCGAAGAGCTGCGCGAAGCCGCCCGGCAGGCGCAACGGCCCGCTGATGAGGCAAAGGGGTGGAAGATCACCGGTCAGGTCCGCGATGCGCAGCGGCGTTTCGACGAGGCGCTGGCCGCCTATGAGCAGGCGCTGAATTGCCTGAACAACGGAGCATTCCCCGCGCTCAGGGGACTGGTACTGAAGAACTGGGGATGCGTCGACTTCGAATGCGGGCGCCACGCCCAGGCTGCGACCCGGTGGCAGGAGAGCCTGCAGCTCTTGCAGGACAGCGCCCCTGAGGAAGTGGCCGGAGTCCTGAACAACCTGGCAGTTCTGGAGACTGTGCGCGGCCATCAGGAAGAGGCCTGGGCCCTCTACGAGCGCGTGCTAGCGCTCGATGGCACAGGGGGGAGGGACGGGATGCTGGCCCTGTGGAACATGGGAATGCTGCGGGCGGATCAGGAGCGCTGGGACGAGGCCCTGGAGCTGTACCGGCAGAGCCTGGAGAAGTGCAAGCAGATCCGCTGCTTGTTCCATCAGCCTTCGCTGGAACTGAATATGGCAGAGGCCCTGCTGGGCAAGGGAGACCTGGGCGGAGCGCGGCGGGTTTGCGGCAGCGCGCTTCGCTGGTACCGCAGACTGGACGACGCGCTCGGCGTGGCAGATGCATCGCGGCTTTACGGGCGGCTCTGCCGGCTCGAGGAAAACTGGGAGGACAGCAGCGTCTACCTGGAGCGGAGCGTCCAGATCAACCGCCAGTTCGGCAATTCCGTCAGCCTGGGAGAGGCCCTCTACGAATTGGGCCTGCTCAGGAGGGAGCGAGGCATGAAGGCAGCGGCCCTAGAGTTGTTGCAGGAGGCAGAGAAGATCTTCACCCAGGTCGAGGCCCTTCCCGATCTGGGACGGGTGCAGGCCGCCTTGTCCGAATTGCAGGGATGAGCAGGGGTGTGTTGACGATCCGCGCCGACTACTGCAGCGAACAGGGTGATCGTGAGGCCAATGAGGACCAGGCCGCCATCCTGGCCGATGGCCGAATTTTTTTGGTTGCCGATGGGATGGGAGGTCAACGGGGGGGAGGAGTTGCCAGCCGTATCGCTGCAGAGACCGTCAGCGATGCCGGGAGGGCCTGCCTGGAATACCGGGAGGAGGACGCGGTCTTCGGGGAACTGGAGAGGATATTCAGCGATGCCAATGAGCGGCTCATGGCTGCTGCCCGGCAGGATGCAGCGCTGTGGGGGCTGGGTACGACCTTGACGCTGGGAGTGATCAGCGGCGGTCAGCTCTTCTTCGGGCACCTGGGGGACAGCCGCCTCTATACGTGGCGGCGCGGATTTTGCGAGCAGATCACCGAAGACCACACCAGGGCGCGCGAGTTCGTAAACCAGGGCCTGCTCTCCGAAGAAGAAGCCGCCTGTTCTGCACAGCGCAATGTCTTGACGAGGTACCTGGGAACGGCCAGTGCCGTGGACCCGCAGCTGGGAAGGCGCCAGTTGCAGCCCGGGGATCGACTCCTGCTGTGTTCTGATGGACTCTACAACAGTCTGGGCAGCGAGCGGATAGTCGGGCTCCTCGGGGGCGACATGGGGCCCAGAGAACTGGCTGAACAGTTGGTGGGGGAAGCCCTTGAAAAGGGTGGAGAAAACTTGGATAATGTGACGGCGCTGATGGTCATGATCGAAGAGTAGAGTGAGCATACCCGCCAGCAGCAGCGCACGAGCCCGGCAGATCTTCGCCGGGCTTTTTTTAGGCCACGGCGGCACGGGCTCTGGAGGTGCCTTTATCGCTTCAGAAGTACTGCCCCAGGCCCACCGAAAGCAGCCAGGAGCCCCTGGGCAGGCCCCGGGCCAGGTCCGCCCGCAGGATGGGGGTGTTGTACAGGCGGGGCAAGCCCAGGCGCAGCCCCCCGCCACCGGCCAGGCGCAGGTCGGGGCGGGCGCCGCTCCAGGCCATCCCCCCGTCTGCAAAGAGCGCGCCCGCCAGCACCCACCAGGGCCGGCGCCAGAAGGTGGGCCGGGCTTCGAGGTTGAGGACGAGGCGCCGGTCGCCGGCGTAACGGCGCGGGAGCACGCCCCGCAGGCCGCGGTCGGCGCCCAGGAGGAACTGAGAGCGCAGTTCGGGGCGGGAAAGGGCTTCAGCGCGCAGGCGCAGGGCCAGGGAATGGCTGGAGCCCAGGCGGGTGTAACCCAGCAGTTCGGCCAGCAGATTCAGCTCCTGGTACTGGCCCGGCTGCACTTGGGCGCTGGCCAGCAGGGTGAGGAGCACATAGGTGCGGTGGCCCAGGCCGAAACGAGGGGAGAGCTGTAGGGTCAGGGGGGCGAAACTGCGGTCACTGCCCAGGGTTCGGAGGGAAAGACCTGCCCGCATCGAGATCCAACTGCCCACCTGCAGATCCTCGGTGCGGCCCAGCTGTTGGACAAAGCGTTCCTGGACGTAGCGGGGCCGCCACACCGTGAGGCCCAAGCTGGGGATGAGGCGCCGGCGGTCCTGTGGAGCATAGGCATAACCCTGCGAAGCTGAATAGTGCCGATCGCTGAAGGTGAGGCGGAAACCGGGCCGCACCTTGGTCCGGTTCCCCAGCGAGCGGGTCAGCCACAGGCTGCCGCCCTCCACCTCTTCGCGGTAACGGGCGCTGAGGGCCCGATCGGCATAGAGCCGCTGGACCTCCTCCTGGCGGTACACGGAAAATCCGCAGGCCCAGGGATCTCCCAAAGAGAGAAAGGGGCGGGAGAGGGCCAGCCAGAGATCGTGACCCTCCTCGGCCCAGGCTGCCTCGCTGCTCAAGGTGTACGGCGAACCGGCGAGGCGGGGGACTTCGCAGTAAAGGGAGGCCTGGTTGCCCTCCACCGCCCGGTGGTGGAGTTCGAGCTGGGCCAGCTGGCCGCGGCCCCCCAGGTTGTAATCCAGGGCTACCAGGCCGTAGCTGAGTTCGTCCAGCTGGCCGGCCAGGAGGGGGGAGAGTGCCCGCGAATAGAGGTCCTCCACCTCCACGACCAACTCGACCCCGCTGGCACTGGGCCGGGTGCGGATCTGGACCTGGCCCAGAAAGGGCAGCTGGCGGAGGTTGCGTTCGGTTTCGGCCACCAGGGCGCTGTCGAGGGGCTGGCCCACCGCGACGAGCAGTTCGCGGCGGATGGTCTCGGCCCGGGTGCGGGTGGGCCCCTGGATGGAGATCCGCTCGATGAGGGGCTGGGCCGCCTGGGAGGGCAGGGCCAGGCAGAGGGCCAGGAGGCAGAGGAGGCGCATGGGGCTCAAGATGCAGGGCCGGGCAGGGGGGCCGCAAGGGGCGGTGGCGCCGGCCGGCCGGCTTTGCGATTATAGAGGGCAGAACCCGACCCTCTGCCCGGAGGAACTGCCGATGATCCGCGATTTGAGCGACCCGCGGGTGGACGCCCTGATCCAGCGCCACCGGAACTACTGGTGGAACCAGGAGCACAACCCGGCCCCGCGCCCCCTGTACCAGGTGGTCCGGGCCTATTCCATGGCCGACACCCCGGACCCGCACGAACTGGAGCCGCCGCCACTGCTGGACCAGAGATCCTTTCGCACCCACATCGAGGAGATCTACGACCAGCACGGCCTGCTCAACGACGACCTCTTCCGCCTGGTGGGCACCGGCATCGCCAGCGAGGTGCTGGTGGGCTGCCGCATCGCGGTGCGGGCCGGCACCCACTGGGCCGAGCCCTGTTTCACCGACTGGAATCAGCTGGATAAGTACCGGGTGCAGGGCACCATTTGGTACCAGCGCCTGCTGGAGAACACCCGGCGGGCAGTCGAGGCCCTGGACACGGAGAAATACCCCTTCTGCTGTATGGCCTTCCGCGCGGCCGCCGACATGGCCGCGGCCATGCTCACCGCGGAGCGGCTCTGTGACGCGGTGCTCGACCAGCCAGGCAAACTCAAGGACCTCCTGGCCCGCATCACCGACGTGATCATCGAGACCGGTGTGGCCCACGGCGCGCTCCTGCCCCGCCATCAGGGAGGGCAGTTCAATTCCTACGGGATCTGGACCCCGGGGCGCACCGTGACCTTCACCGTGGATGCGGCCACCTATTTCTCGCCCGCCTGCTACGAGGACATCTTCCTGCCCTTCGACCAGCGCCTGTGCGCGGCCTTCGACACCCCCTTCGTGCACACCCACGCCTCGGCCAGACAGCATTTCCCTGGCTGGCTGGAGATCCCCAACCTGGGCTTGCAATGCGTCATCGATCAGGCCTACCTTCCCGAGGGGGTCAACCAGCCCATCGGCCCGCAACTGGCCGAGCTGCTGGACGACTTCAAAACCATCCGCCGGCGCAAATCCCTGATGATCTACGGGTACTGGGACGAGCGCACCCTCCAACTGGCCCTGGACCAGCTGCCGCCCGGGGGTTGTGCCATCCTCGGGATGGTCGAGGACCCGGCGGCCATCCGCCAGAAGTACATCCGCCGCGCCGCCTGAGCGAAGGAGAGACCATGGCCCGATTCCCGCACATGAAAGGCCTCTTCGGCCTGCTGCCCACCCCGTACACCCCAGACTTGGAGATCCACGCCAAGGACCTGAGGTCAGTCGCTGATTTCTGCTGCCGCAGCGGTCAGCACGGCATCGTCTGGCCGGTGATGGTGGGGGAGTTCTACTTCCTCGGAGAGGAAGAGCGCATCCGCAACCTAGACGCGGTGCTGGCCGAGGTGAACGGCCGGCTGCCGGTGGTCTTTGGTTGTTCGGGGGTTTCAGTGCCCCAGGTGGTCCACTTTGCCCGCGCTGCCCAAAAGGCCGGGGCGGACGCGGTGATCGCCATGGCGCCGGCCCGCACTGACCAGGCCGTGGCCCTGGAGATGTACCACCGCATGGCCGAGGTGTACTCAGGGCCCATCATGGTGCAGAACGCCGACGGGTACGCCCCCCTCAGGGGAGAACAGTTGGCCAAACTGGTGGAAGAGGTGCCCCAGATCGAATACATCAAGGAGGAGCGCCAGCCCGGTCCCAAGCACGTCGCCGAGGTCAAGGGGATCCTGGGAGGGAAACTCAAGACCATCTTCGGCGGGGCGGCCGGCAAGTTCCTGCCCGACGAGATGCGGCGCGGGGCCGACGGGTGTATGCCGGCCTGCGAACTGGGGGACGTGCTGGCCCGCGTCACGGAACTGTGGTGGGCCGGCGAGGAAGAGGAGGCCCGGGCCCTGCACCGGCGGGTCCTGCCCCTGCTCCTTTTGGAGACCCATCCCTTCATGCGCTACCTGCTCAAGCGCCGCGGGGTATTCAGCTCCCTGGTGGAGCGGGCTCCCTCCGGGGTCCAGACCCTGGAGGCGGAGGACAAACTCGAGATCAGCAATCTGCTCACCGCGCTCAGCGATCAGTTCGAGGTTTTCCCCTTCGGGCCCGAATAACGGGCGGGGATGATCCATCTCCAGTTCGCCCGTTTTCTGATCCCCCTGGCCCTGACCCTGATCGCCCAGGGTTTCAGCGGCCAGTTTCTCAATGGCGGCATGGCCCGCCTCCCCCAGGCCACCCAGGTGCTGGCTTCCTATGGGGTGGCCTGGGGGCTGGCCGATTTCCTGGCCAGTCCGCTCTCCCAGGTCAACCAGCTCAGCCTGGTGCTGGCCTCCCACCATCCGGCGCGGCGGCAGATTCACCTCTTCGCCCTGCTGGGAGGGGTGTTGCTCGCCTCGATCCTGGCCTCCCTGGCCCTCACCCCCCTAGGGGACTGGGTGATCTACCAGGGTCACGGGCTGAGCGCCGAGGTGGGCGAGTCGGTGCGCAGCGCCCTGTTCTGGCTGGTGCCCATCCCCATCCTGGAGGGGATCAACCGCAGCTTGGCCGGCCTGCTGATGCGGGCGCGCCGCACCCAGGTGGTCAGCTATGCCACCCTGGCCAGCATCGCGGCCAGCATCGCGGCGGTTTTCGCCCTCCTGCCCACCCCCCTGGTGCAGGCCCAGCCCATCCGTCTGCCCCTGCTGGTCTCCTACACCGGGATCGCCGTGTACCTGGGGGTGTTGGGGTGGGGATACCGGCGCTGGGTGGGTCCTGGCCTGGCGCCGGCGGGCGAGGCGCCCTCCCTCGCTTACCTGTGCCGCTTTTTCTGGCCCCTGGCCCTGGTCATGGCCATCCAGGGGCTGAGCCGCCCCCTGATCAACTTCTTCGTGGCGCGCGGACCAGAGGGCCAGGAATCCCTGGCTGCCCTGGCCGTGGTCTACTCCCTGGCCCACCTGCCCTACGGCTGGGTCAATGAGCTGCGCAGCCTGGCGCCGGCTTTTCGGACCGAGCCGCGGAGTCTCTATCATATCCGGCGTTTCGCCGCCGGCTGCGGGCTCCTCTCCTTTGCCATCATGGCCCTGGCCTTCTGGACGCCCTTGCGCGGCTTCATTCTGGGTCATATGCTGGGACTGGACTTGGTGCTGGCGGGGCGCTGCCAATGGCCGCTCTTTCTCTTTTCCTTCTTTCCCCTGGCCGTGGCCCTGCGCGCCTATTTCCACGGGGTGGCCCTCATCCAGCACCGCACCCGGGCCCTGGCCCCCAGCGCCCCGGCGCGCATCGGCATCATCTGGGCCGTGTTGATGGTCCTGCCGCAGAGCGTGCCGGGCGCCACGCGCGGGGTGGGGGCCCTGTTGAGCGGCTTTGTGCTGGAGGCGGGGGTGGTCTGGTGGGGGGTGAGAGCAGGTGAAAACTCAGGCGAACAGAGGAGGTCAGGATGAAAACCTGGGGCGTGATCTGGCCGGCTGCCGGCCAGGTAGAGATCGAAGAGCGGGAACTGCCGGAGCCGGGGCTGGGCGAGGTGCTCCTGGAGGCGGAGCGCACCCTCATCAGCCCGGGCACGGAACGGGCGTTCCTGTTGAACCTGCCCAACACCTCGGGTCGCTATCCCCAGCGGCCGGGGTACAATTTCGCCGGCAAGGTGGTGGCGTTGGGCCCGCAGGTAGAGGGCTTCAGCCCAGGCCAGCGGGTGGTGGCGGCCGCGCCCCATGCGGCCCATGCCCTGGTGCGGGCCGCCCAGGTCTGCCCGACCCCTGAGGGGGTGCTCACGGAATCAGCGGTCTTCTTCAACATGGGCACCATCGCCCTGCAGGGGGTGCGGCGGGCGCGCATCGAGTTGGGGGAGGGGGTGGCGGTGGTCGGCCAGGGCCTGGTGGGCTTGCTGGCGTTGAAACTCTCCCGGTTGCAGGGGGGCGCGCCCCTGATCGCCGTGGACCCGGTGGAGAGCCGCCTGGCGCAGAGCAAACAGTGCGGGGCAGACCTGGCCCTCACCCCGCAACAGGCCCAGGAGTTGGTGGAATTGCCGCCAGTGGTGATCGAAGCCACCGGGGCGCCCGAGCCCATCAACAACGCCTTCCAGTTGGCCAGGCCCGGGGGGCGGGTGGTGCTCCTGGCCAGCACCCGGGGCGAGACCCAGGTCAATTTTTACCGGGACGTGCACCGCAAGGGCTTGACGGTGCTGGGCGCCCACAACAGCGCCCGGCCCGGTCTGGAATCGCACCAGGGGGTGTGGACCTGGATGGACGATTGCAAAGCCGTGCTGCGGCTGATGGAGCTGGGTCGATTGGGGGTGGAAGACCTGATCACCCACCGGGTGAGGGCCAGGGAGGCGGCCAGGGCCTACGGCCTGCTCAAAGAGTGGGACCCCAGCCTGCTGGGCGTGGTGCTGGAATGGAAGTGAGGGCTTGCGCCCTAGACTGCAATTCGTAAATTAACTGCTGAATCTGTAGGGGTGCTTTTCCGCTGCGCGAGCAGCGGAGGCTGAGATCACACCCTCGGAACCTGATCTGGATAATGCCAGCGCAGGGAACGGATCGAGCACGGGCGCCAGTCGCCCGCGCTGCAGCTCGGGTAAATCATCTGAGATTGCCGCCGTTTCCCCCTGTGCTGGGGAACGGCGTTTTTTTTGCGCAAAGGAGAGGGAGATGCGCGCGATCCTGATGGTGCTCGTGCTGGCGGCAGCGGCCCTGGCCCAGGGACCCTATTCCCTGCAAGGGGTGGTGAAAGACCAGCAGACCGGCGAAGTCCTGGCCGGCGTGAACCTCCGGCTCGAAGGCACCGGGCTGGAGGCAGCCAGCGATGACCAGGGCCATTTTATCTTTCCGGTGGTAAACGTGCCGACCCCGGTGCTCAGCGCCAGCCACGTGGGGTACCAGGTGTACAAGCAGAGGCTGGCCCTGGATCAAAAGAAGGAGTTGGCGCTGGAGTTGAAACCGCGCCTGCTGCCCGGCCAGGAGGTGGTGATCACCGCTGACCGGGCCAGGGAGCGCCAGACCCCCTCGGCCTTCTCCGACCTGGGGCGCACCGCCATCGAGGAGCGGTACCAGGCCCAGGACATCCCCATGCTCCTGGGCGAACTGCCCGGGGTGTACTCCTACGCCGACGCCGGCAACGGCATGGGGTACAGCTACCTGAAGGTGCGGGGTTTCAACCAGGCGCGGGTGGGGGTGATGATCAACGGGGTACCCCTCAACGACCCCGAGGACCACCAGGTGTACTGGGTGGATCTGCCGGACCTGGCCACCAGTCTGGAGGACATCCAACTCCAGCGGGGGGTGACCCATTCCCTGTACGGGTCCAGTGCCTTTGGCGGGGCGGTGAACCTGGTCACCTCGACCCTGGCGCGGGAACAGGGGATCAGCGCGGCCTTGGGCATGGGCAGCTATGGCACCAAGAGATTTTCGCTGGCCATGAATTCAGGCTTGATCGACAACGGCCTCTCCATCCACGCCCGCTTTTCGAAGATGGTGAGCGACGGGTACCGGGAGCGCTCGGGCGTGGACCAGTGGGCCTACTTCCTCAGCGCTGCGCGCTACGGCGAACACACCACCACCCAGATCAACGTGTACGGGGGGCCGGAGGTGGTGCAGGCCTCCTGGGACGCGGTGCCCGAATCCGCGCTGAAGCAGAACCGGCGCGCCAATTTCACCCAGGACCAGGACAGCTTCAACCAGCCCCAGTACCAGTTGATCCACGAGTGGCAATTCTCCCCGCGCCTGCGGCTGAGCAACAGCCTCTTCTACGTGCACGGGGAAGGGTATTACGAGGGATTCAGGGAGCGGCGCCGGCTCTTCGACTTCGGCCTGCCGGAAATCCAGACCAGGGAGGCGCTGCTCTTCGGAGCGGATTCGCTGGATTATTACCAGACCACGGAAGCAGGCGGGGTGCCGGTGCTGGCCCGCGACAGCCAGGGGCGCTTCACCCTCGAGCGCACCGACCTGGTGCGGCGCAAATGGGTGGACAAAAACCAGCAGGGCTGGCTGGGACGAGTGGAGTGGGATCACGGCCGGGGTCAGCTCAGCACCGGCTCCCAGATATACGACTTTTCCAGCGAGCACCGGGGCCGGGTGATGTGGGTCGCCGGGCTACCGGGGGGTGTGGGGCCGGAGCGGCTGTACTATGCGTACCGGGGTGCCCAGCGGGCCGGGGCCTTGTACCTGCGCGAACTCTACGACCTGGACCAGCACCTCAAGCTGACCGGGGAGATCCAGGCCCAGTACAAGAACTACCGCTTCCACCACCAGGAGGCGGGCAACTTCAGCGGCGAGGAGCGCAACGCCTACGAGGTGGGGCATTTCTTCCTCAACCCGCGGCTGGGGCTCAACTACAACCTGGACGAGCGGGTGAACCTCTACGCCAGCGCGGCCCTGGCCAGGCAGGAGCCGGCCGACGTGGAGTATTACGATGCCTTTGCCGGACCCGATGATCTGGGGGCTGACCCGCTTTTCGCCAGGTCCGATACCCTGGTGCAGGGCGGGGCAGTGAAGCAGGTGAACTGGCATGATCCCCTGATCGACCCAGAAAAGGTGCTGGATTTCGAGACCGGAGCTGGGTACCGGGTTGCGGGCCGGACAGTGAAACTCAACCTCTACTGGATGGATTTCCGCGACGAGATCATCCCCTACGGCCAGGTGGACGACGACAATGTCCCGGTGCGGGGCAACGCCGACCGCACCGTGCACCGGGGGGCGGAACTGGCCCTGGCCTGGCAGTTGGCCAGGGGCTTGGCCCTGGAAGGCAGTCTGGCCTTGAGTCAGAACTACTACGCAGAGTTCAGTTCCCCGTACTGGGACGAGGCCGGCAACGTGGTCGTCTACGACTACAGCGGCAACACCATCCCCCTGTTCCCTGGCCGGCTGGCCAACGCCCGGCTCCGGTACCAGCGCGCCGGCACGGGGTTGAGCCTGCAGGCGCAGCAGGTGGGCAAGCAGTACCTGGACAACACCGAGGACGAGGCCCGGGCCATCGACCCCTACGGGGTGGTCAACGCCGGGGTGACTCAGCAGGTGGGCTGGGGGGGAGCGAAGGCCCAGGTCGAAATCCACCTGAACAACCTGCTGGGCACCGAGTACGAAACCTCCGGATACTACGACGGCGAGCGGTACCTGTACGCGGCTGCCGGCCGGAATTATTACCTGGGATTCAAACTGTCCTGGTGAGCGGTTGACACCCCCGGGAGGGCGGGTCTATCCTTGGGCATCCCCGAAAGGATGCGAAATGGAGAAACCCAGACCCGCCTGCCCTGAAGAATTCACCGAAGCTCTGGACTTTATCGATCTGGTCTTCAGGCCCGGTCAAAAGAGCCGTTTTTTCTTCCAGAGCAATTACCCCCATGCGTACAAACCCCAGTACGCCCGCCGCATCCTGCTCCTGCGCGACCAGGGGCAGATCACCGGGTGCCTGGCGGTGCATCCCCTGACCCTCCGGCTGGAGGAAGCGCGGCTGATGGCGGGGGGCATCGGGGCGGTGGGCACCGATCCAGAGCGGCGCGGCCAGGGGATCATGAGCGCGCTGCTGGAGGAGGCTATTCACCGGATGAGGCGCGCTGGTTATCCCCTTTCGGTGCTGTGGGGAGACCGCCAGCGCTACGGGTGGTTCGGCTGGGAAAGAGGCGGAACCCGCAACAGCTTCACCCTCACCCTGCGGCAGTTGGGCAGTCCCTCGGCTGCCGAACGCCGGCTGCGGCTGGAGCGCTTCGCGTCGGAGCCCTCTCTGTGCCGCCGGCTGCAGCGGCTGGACCAGGCCCATCCCTATGGCGTGGAACGGCCCTTGCGCGACATCCCCGACCTCTTCGCCCGGGTGGGCAGGCAGACCTGGATCTGCAGGGAGGGGAAGCGCTTGGCCTATCTGGCGCTCCAGCGGGAGGGTCGCCAACGGCACGGGCAGTACGAGATGCTCGACGAAGCCGGCGGCGACGCGGAACTGGCCCGATCGATGCTCCGGGTACTGATGGCCCGCAGCGGACTGTCCCGGCTCCAGGCCAGCGCCGGCCCCAACCCGGCCCAGGTCGCCCTGCTCCTGCAGGGCAGCTCTTACTGGACGCGCGAGTGCTCCTGCATGATCAAGATCCTCGATCTGCCCCTCCTCATCGAAAAGCTGATGCCCCTGCTCAGACGCCGGGCCAGGGAGGCGGGGGTGGGCGGGCGCTATCGCCTTAGCTGTGCAGACCAGGCGGCCCTCCTCGACCTGGGGTCCGGGAAGCATTACCGGATGGAGCTGGACGAACAGGAGTTGGTCGGCCTTTTCTTCGGGCTCCACCCCTTGGCCGAGCGCCTGGCAGGGGAAGGGGGATCAGCGCTCCTGGGGCGCGTACTGCCCCTGCCCCTCTATATCCCAACGATCAATTATATTTGACGCCAGCTTGCCATTCTGATGAGGCTTTTGTACCATTCTGGTAATCCTTTTGCCTGTTTTCTTCTCTGACCGGGAGTTTGTCTATGTGCAAGAGCACGTGGTTCTGCGCGGCGGTGGCGGGAGTGCTCGGCCTGGGTTTGGGACAGCAAGCCCAGGCTGATCTGTCGGCATACATCAGCACCGTGGGCTTTGACGACAGTGCCAATCTGGACCGCAGCATGGGGCTGGGGGTGCGCTGGGGCAAGTCCAGCCGCATCATCGGCGGGGAGACCTCGCTGTTGCTGGCTCGACCGGCCCACAGCGTGAAAAACACCAGCGGCGGCAAGGAGACGGCCACCGCCCTCTTCTACGAGGGGCGGCTGATGGTCAACCTCCCCTTGAAACCCGTGGCACCCTTTGTCAACGTGGGCTTCGGGCGGATCCTGCGCACCTCCACCGATGCCCCCCAGACCCAGATCCCCACCGACATCAATGGCGTGCCCTTGCCCCTGACCCCCGAACAGCAGCAGCGGATCGAAACCGCCAACAAGGTTTTGAAGGCGGCGTCCAAACTGCAGCAGAATACGGCCTTCAGCTATGGAGTGGGCGCCCGCAAAGCGCTCAACGACCGGCTCGACCTGCGGGTGGACCTGCGCCAGTACGCGGTCTTCTCGGTCAAGGGAATCGTGACGCAGAAGCTCCAGGAACAGGCCGCCGGGCAGGTTCAGGACCTGACGGGCATCGCGTTGCCGGTAGAAAAAAAGAAAACCGTCCGCTACGAAGAGCTGAGCCTGGGGGTGAATTTCCGTTTCTGAGGCCGGCGGCCACGCTCTTAGGGCAAGGGGGCCATGGAGAGCACGCCTTCAACCAGCATCAGGTGGCTCAGGGAGCAGCTGATCCAGGCGCGCCGCGCCAGGGATCTCAAGCTGCTGGAGCAGGTGGAGGAGGGTCTGCACGCCCTGGGGGAGTGCCGCTATCGCTGTTGTCTGCTGGACTACGAGCGCTGCGAGGCCGCTTACTACGTGCGCCTGTTGGGCTACGAGCAGGGGCGGGTGAGGGCGGAGATCGAATACCCCATCAATCCGAGGTTGAGCGCGGTTCAGCTTTTACCCCTCTCCCACCTGGCAGACTACCACGAGGCCAAGAGCTGGGACGAGGTGCGCCGCATCTACACGGCCATCGCCCCGTACATCCATCAGAAGGCCGTGCCCCTGGAGCGCGAGGTCCGCCTGCGCTCCCCTGCCGAGGAGGTGCCGCGCTATGCCGAAAGCGAACTGGTCCAACTGGGGCCTGCCTGGTCGCGGTCGAAGATCGGCTGGTGCGCCGCCGGCGGGCTGGTGTTGGCAGGGATCTTTTTGTTGTTATTCCTGAAGGTCGGCAATTGAACACCGCAGTCGAAGGGGCGCCGGGCGAAACGTCCCAGCACACCTGCGCCTATGTCTTTTCCGACGGGACTAGCTGTCCCGGGGAAGTCGAGGGGGAGGGCAGTCTGTGCTTCTGGCACGATCCCAAGGCGGCCAAGGACGGGGCGGATATCAAGCAGCGCCTGGAGGAATGGGCCCAGAGCGGCCGCTCCATGGAGGGTTTCGTGCTGCGGCAGGCGCGCCTGGAGGGCGTCCGTCTCCACCGGGGCTACGACCTGCGGCGGGCAGACCTGTGGCGAGCCAACCTGCAGGGGGCCAGCCTCTTCAATCTCGACCTGCGCGGCGCCCAGTTGCTCAAGACGGATTTCTCCCGGGCCAACCTGAACCACGCTAAACTGGAAGATGCCGACCTGCTGGGGGTCATGCTCGAGGGCACCAAGCTCGAGGAGGTGGAGTGGGGGGAGGTGGCGTTGCAGGAGGAGAAAGCCGATCTTGCGGCCGCCGAGGACAAGGCCGAGGAAGCGGCGCGCCTGTACAAGGAGGCGGAAGAGGTGTACCGCAACCTGCGCCGCACCTACGATTCCTCGGGTTATTTCCACGACGCGGGAGGCTTCTTTTACCGCGAGATGGTCATGCGGCGCAAGCTCATGCCCCGCTGGTCGGCCCAGCGCATCTGGTCCAAACTGGTCGATCTGGTCTGCGGGTACGGCGAGAGTCCGCCCAGGGTGCTGATATTTGCCAGCCTGGTCATCTTTGGCAGCGCGGCCCTGTACCTCCTCCTCGGGGTCCACACCCCCCATGGGTTCCTCATCATCGAGCCGCACCTCGGGTTGGGGGAGAACTTCAACCGCTACCTGACCTGCGTGTATTACAGCCTGATCACCTACTGCACCATCGGGTACGGGGACATCCTGCCGGTGGGCTATTCCCGGCCGGTGGCAGTGATCGAGGGTTTCATCGGCGCCTTTTCCATGGCCCTCTTCATCCTCGTCTTCAGCAAGAAGATGACCCGCTCCTAGCGCGTAGCGCGGGCCCCCATGACTCCCCTCTTCTTCCTCCTGCTGGCCTGGCTGATCGGTGTGCCGGCCACCCCCAGCCCGGCGCAGCCCGGCCGGGCCGAGGAACTCTTTGTCCAGGGTCTCAACCACCAGTTCGGCCAAGGAGGGTTCACAGCTGACGAGAATCGCGCCCTCGAACTGTACCTGCAGGCCATCAAGCTGGATCCCGACTATTTCAAGCCCCTTTACAGCGCCGGCTTCCTCTATTACCAGCGCGGCGACTATGGCAATGCCCGCAAGTACCTGGGGATGGCCATCAGTTCGTCGCGCGGCAAATCGGCCTCCGACGAAGCCATGGCTTCCACCGCCTATGGGAGCTGTTACCTCAAGGAGGGCAAGTACAAGGAGGCGGAGAAGTGGATGCGCGCCGCGGTGCGCCTGAACCCGGGCCTGGCCGAGGCCCATGTCAACCTGATCAACTGCTACCTGGCCCAGGAGCGGGTGCAGGATGCCCGCAAAGCCATCGCCGATGCCCAAGAGCAGGCTCCCCACCCCATCTACCAGAAGCTCGAAGCCCGCATTGCCGGCAACCTGGGCTGGGAGTTGGGCACGCCGCTGGGGCTGAGGGTGGTCGGCATCGGGTTGGGGGTGGGGCTCGTCCTGATCTTGCTGCTGCGCCGCCTGCGGCGCCGCGCGGTTTGACCTGCCGGGTGCGGCAGTGTATCTTTGTTTCGTCTTGTCCAGGTGCCGGGAGCGCGTTGCTTCCGGAGAATAGGGAAGGCGGTGAGAAACCGCCACGGCCCCGCCACTGTGACCGGCAATTGTCTGCAGCGGGTCCGCCCCACTGATCCTGTGCGGATTGGGAAGGGGCGGCACCTAGAGCGCCGGAAGTCAGGAGACCTGCCTGGACCATCAGGGGCGAAGTGCCTTCGTGGGAGAGGCCATGACCTGGGTCTGGTGCGCGACGCCGATCTCTCCTGAGGTCGGTTTTTTTTTGCCGTGATGCTGCTCGAACTCGAACAAGTATGGGCCGGGTACGGAGCGGATGAGGCGGTGGTCCGCCAGGTGGACCTCCAACTCCGGGAGGGGGACTTCCTCGGGCTCATCGGCCCCAACGGCTGCGGCAAGAGCACCCTGCTGCGCGCCGCCGCCGGGGTGCTGCCCCTGCGCGGGGGCAGGGTGCTGCTGGCTGGGCGGGACCTGCAGGCCAGTTCCCGGCGGGAGCTGGCCCGGCAGTTGGGCGTGGTCTCCCAGGAGACGATTTTCGCGGCCGGCTTCAGCGTGCGGGAGATCGTGGCCATGGGCCGCCATCCCCACCTGGGCCGCTTCCAGCAGCCGGGCCTGGAGGACGAGCGCCAGGTCCGCCGGGTCCTCGACCAGACCGGCATCCTCCACCTGGCAGCCCGCGAGGCCCTGGCCCTTTCGGGAGGGGAACGGCAGCGGGTGGCCATCGCCAGGGCCCTGGCCCAGGCTCCCCGGCTCCTGCTGCTGGATGAGCCCACCAACCATCTGGACATCAATCACCAGGTCGAGGTTTTCGATCTGCTCCACGACCTCAACCAGGCACGGGGACTGGCGATCCTGTGCGTCACCCACGACCTGAACCTGGCCGCCGAGTACTGCGGCGCCATCGCCCTGCTCGATCAGGGACAGGTGCGGGCCTGCGGGCCTCCCGCCGAGGTGCTCACCGCCCCGCTGCTCAGCGCGGTCTACGGGGTGGAGGTGCAGGTGGAGGAGGTGGGCGGGGTGCCGCGCATCTTTCCCCTCACGCGCCGGGCCAGGCAGAGCCTGGCGGCAGGAGGAGCGACATGAAGCGATACGGGTGGCTGGGCTTGCTCTGGGCGGGACTGGCCTGGGGCCAGCCGGTGGTGGACGACCTGGGAGTGGCGCTCGAATTGAAAGAGCCCCCGGGCCGGCTGGTATCCCTGGCGCCGAGCAATACCGAGTTGCTCTTTGCCCTTGGGCTGGGGGACAAGGTGGCAGGGGTCACCGATTACTGCAATTACCCCCCCGAAGCCCAAAAGGTGCCAAAGGTCGCCGGCTATTCCACCCTCAGCCTGGAGAAGATCATCGCCGTGGCGCCGGACCTGGTGCTGGCGGCGCGCGGCAACGACCTGGAAGGCATCGCCGCCCTCAGGGTGGCGGGGATTCCGGTCTTCTCGCTCGATATCCAGTCCGTGGAGGGATTGATCGAAAGCACCGGCAGGGTGGGCCAGCTGGTGGGGGCCAGGGAGGCGGCCGCCCGGCTGCAGGGGGAATGGCGGGAAAGGGTGGCGCGGGTGCGGGCCAGGGTGGATTCCTCCCAGGTGCGGCCCCGGGTGATGTGGGGGTACTTCGGCGAGCCGGTGTACACGGCGGGGGCCGGCACCCTCATCGACGATCTGATCAGCGTGGCCGGCGGGGTGAATGTAGGGCGCCGGGCGTCGGGCGCCTGGCCTCCCGTGAGCCTGGAGACCATCCTTTTCTGGGCGCCCGAGGTCCTGCTGGCCGCCGCCATGGCCGACGACCAGGCAGTGGAAAAGGAACTGGCCCGGCTGCGGGAACTGGAAGGCTGGAACCAGATTCCGGCAGTGCGGCAGGGCAGGGTGTACCAATTGAACCCCGACTGGCTCACCCGTCCGGGTCCGCGCGCCCTGCTGGCCTTGGAACAACTGGCCGAGTTGCTGCACCCGGCGGCGGACAAGCCCTGATGCCCAGGCTCCGCCTGCAAATGCTCCTGCCCTGCATGGGCCTGGCCCTGGCCGCGCTGGTGGTGGTATCCCTGGGGGCAGGTCCGGTCTCCATTGCCCCGGGCAGGGTGGTGGCGGTGCTGCTGGGCCAGGACCTCTCCGCTACGCCCGAGGTCACCATCGTGCGCGATATCCGCCTGCCCAGAGTGGTGCTGGCAGTGCTGGTGGGGGGGATGCTCGGGTTGAGCGGGGCGGTGATGCAGGGTTTCTTCCAGAACCCCATGGCCGACCCCTATATCATCGGGGTCTCCTCGGGGGCGGCCCTGGGCGCCACCCTGGCCCTGTCGCTGGCCCTCGACTTCTGGGTGTGGGGGATCAGCTCGGTGTCCATCTTCGCCTTTGTCGGGGCCCTGGGAGCCACCCTGCTGGTGGCCGGCATCTCCCTGCGCGGGGGCCGGCTGCCAGTGACGGTGGTGCTGTTGAGCGGGGTGGCGGTGGCTTCCCTGGCCTCGGCCCTCACCCCCCTGGTCATGCTCATGGCCCACGCCGATCTGCAGCGCATCTTCTACTGGCTGATGGGCAGCCTGGCAGCGCGGCGCTGGGACCACGTGCAGATGGTCTGGCCCTATGCGCTGGGCGGGGTGGCCTTCCTGCAGTTCTACGCCCGGGACCTCAACCTAATCTTACAAGGAGAGGAGCAGGCCCAGTACCTGGGCGTGGAGGTCGAGAAAGTGAAGCGCGTCCTGCTGGTGGTGTCGGCGCTGCTGACGGCCGCGGCCGTGGCGGTCAGCGGGGTGATCGGTTTCGTGGGCCTGATCGTGCCCCACGTCATGCGCCTGATCGTGGGGCCAGACCACCGCCGGCTCTTTCCCGCCTCGGTGCTGGGGGGGGCCATCCTGGTGGTGGGAGCCGACTTGCTGGCCCGCCTGCTCTTGGCCCCCGCTGAACTGCCCATCGGGGTGATCACCTCCCTGCTGGGCTGCCCTTTCTTCCTCTACCTGTTGAGACGGCGCCGGGAGAGCCTGGCACTCTGAAAATCGCGCGAATGGAGTGACTGGATGGCGGAAAACGAGATTGTGGTCGTCTCCGGGCTGCCCCGCTCGGGCACCTCGATGATGATGAAGATGCTGGAGGCCGGCGGGTTGGCACCGCTGACCGACGGCCAGCGCGAGGCGGACGAGGACAATCTGGGCGGGTACTACGAATTCGAGCAGGTGAAGAAGGTGGCCCGGGATTCCAGCTGGCTGGAGCAGGCCAGGGGTAGGGCGGTCAAGGTGATCTCGCGGCTGCTCTGCGACCTGCCCAAGGCCTACAGCTACCGGGTGATCTTCATGCTGCGCCACCTCGACGAGGTGCTCGCCTCGCAGCAGCAGATGCTCCAGCGCCGGGGGCGGGCCGGCGGGGGAGAGGCGGATGCAGAGCTGAAACGCCTCTTCCAGAAGCATCTCGACGAGATCGGCAAGTGGCTCGGTGAACAGGCCAACTTCTCGGTGCTCTACGTGAGCTACAACGACATGCTGTCCCAGCCGGGTCCCAAGGTCCAGGAAGTGGTCCGCTTTCTGGGCGGTGGACTGGATGCTGCCAGGATGAGCGGGGTGGTGGATCAGCGGCTCTACCGGCAAAGACAACAGTGACGCCCCCGGAATGGCGCATGCCAGAGGGCATGCGTATATTGACGAATATCGCTGGTGCGGCCGTCCCAGTCAGTGCGCTGGACGGCTGCTGAAAAGGGAACCCGGTGCGATTCCGGGGCTGCCCCGCAGCGGTGAGCAGGAACGAAAGCCGTCATCGAGCACTGGTCTGGCCACAGACCGGGAAGCGACGGCCGGTAGGAGGCGGTGGATGCCGCCAAAGCCTGCGAGCCCGAAGACCTGCCGGCGATCCGCGCCTGCCCTATGGGGGCAGGCATCGACCTGGACTCTCGCGGGAGAGCAGGGGTCGAGGGCAGCCGGTGCAGTGTTGCCGGTACAGGTTTTTTCTCGTCGCCCCCTGCTCCTACCTCTCCTTTCCGAGTCCACGGGTCAAGCGATCTGCCTTCGCGGGAGCGCCGGCACCAGCGCTGTGCCTTGCCCTCTCCCCAGGCGGATTTCAGACCACCGAGGGGGAATGAACAGGGTACTCGCCATCGCCATCGCCATCCTGCTGGGCAACCTGGAGGGGTACGCCGCTCCGGACCAGCGCTGCGGGCAGGTGGTGGATGCGCACACCATGGAACCTCTGGGCGGGGTCTGGCTGAAGGCGCAGCCCGCCCTGGGCGGCGTGCGCCAGGTCTACAGCGACACGGCCGGGGCCTTCTGCTTTGGGGGTTTGCCTCCAGGGGCCTGCCCCCTGGAGGCTGAACGCCTGGGCTACGAGCCCTTCCGGGGTGAACTGGACGCGGAGCCGGGCCGGGTACTGATCCGCCTGCAGCCCCAGCCCCTGGTACTGGAGGGGATGGTGGTAGAGGCCCGCCGCCATACCGACAAGCCCACCTCAGCCTTTGTCGAGCGCATACCCCTGGGGGAACAGCGTCCCTCTTCGCTGCCCGAATTGCTGGAACAGGCGACCGGCGTCCAGATCCGCCGCCAGGGGGGGCTGGGCAGTTTCAGCACTGCTTCGATACGCGGCTCCACTGCCGAGCAGGTGCAGGTCTTGGTGGACGGGGTGCCCCTCAACCAGGCCATCGGCGGGGGAGTGGACCTGGGCAGGCTCCTGGTGGGCGGGGTGGAGCGGGTCGAGGTGTACCGGGGGGCGGTGCCGGCCCGCTTCGGCGGCAACAGCCTGGGCGGGGTGGTGAATCTGCAGACCCGCGCCCCGGCAGCCCATCCCCGCTTCTGTCTCCAGGGCATGAATGGCTCCTTTGGCACCTGGCAGGCCAGCGGCTCGGTGAGCGGCCCCTGGAAGGGGGGGCATTATCTGGGATTGGTGGAGGGCACCGGCAGCCGCAACGATTTCTCCTTCCGCGACGACAACGGCACCCCGTACAACCTCGCCGACGATGAGCAGGGCCGGCGCCGCAACAGCGACTTTTTCGGACTGCGATCCTTGCTCAAGGCCGAAAGACCCTGGGGAAGGAGCCGCATCCGTGCCCACCACACCCTGGATCTGCGCCGCCAGGGGATTCCCGGCATCGGCAACTACCAGGCCCATGAGGTGCGCTTCGACACCTGGCAGGACCTGAGTCAGGTCGAGTTGTCTGGACCCGCCTCGAAGGGGACCAGCTACGAGCTGTCCGCCTACCACTCCCTCCAGCAGGACAGGTACAAGGACCCAAAGGGCGAGGTGGGCACCGGCATCCAGCGCCACCGCAACACCACCCGCGGCGCCGGAGTCCAGGGGGCTTTGCACCTGCTCTGGGGACCCAGGGGGATGGTGACGCTCATGGGCAGGGGGAGGGGGGAGTCCTTTGCGCCCCGCGATCTGTTGAAGCCCCAGACCCGGTGGCCCTCCAGCCACCGGTACAGCGGCCTGCTGGGCGGGGAAGGGGAGGTAGAATTGGGGGAGGACCAGGTGCGGCTGGTGCTGGGCGGGCAGGTGGAGTTCCTGCGCGACCAGTTGGTCCACACCAAGGACTTGTCGCTCCTGGAAGAGAGGGAAAAGGTCAAGGAGACGGCGATGGTGGGAGGCCAGGCAGGGGGGGAATGGCGGTTGGCCCGGGGCTGGAATCTGCAGGCCCACGTGGGCCGCTACCAGCGCCCCCCCAGTTTCTACGAACTCTTCGGGGACCGCGGGGCGGTGATCGGCAATACCGATCTGCGCCGTGAGCGCGGCCTCCACTGGGATACCGGCCTGTCCTATGCCCCGGATCGAAGCGGTGGGTTGCGCCTGCTGGAGTTGGCCTTCTATCACAAGAGCACCAGGGACCTGATCCGCTTCGTGCAGAACTCCCAGCAGATTTCCCGGCCCTACAACATCGGCCTGGCCCTGGTCCGGGGCCTGGAACTGAGGGGAGAGGCTGGTCTGGGCGCCTGGCGCCTGAGCGGCAACTACGCGTACCAGCAGGCCCTCAACCATTCTCCCTTTCCCTTTGAAAAAGGCAAGGACCTGCCCAATGCGCCCAGGCAGAGCTTGAATTTCAAGGCCGAGGTGGCCTTCGGCACGGGCCAATTCTATTACGACCTGAATGGCGAGAGCCGGCAATTCCTGGACCGGGCCAACCTGCGGCCGGTGAGCCGCCGGCTCTTTCACACCCTGGGACTGACCCTGCATCCGGGAGCAGGATACGAGGTCTCCGGGGAGATCCGCAATCTGGGGGGCGACCAGGTCGAAGACCTGTGGGGCTACCCCCTGCCAGGCAGGTCTTTGTTTCTCGCAGTCAGGAAGGATTTTATCCGCAGCGATCCAGCTGCACTCAACCCCAAACCACAGGAGTGAGATCGTGGAGAAGATGCTCGCGTGGGCCGCGTGCCTGTCATTGCTGGCCACCCAGGCCACCGCGGAGAGCCCGCTGATGGTGCTGACCTCGGATTTCCAGACCGGCAGCATCGCCCTGCTGGAGCCAGGCGCCCAGGCGCCCCGCATCGACCTGCTGACCATCCACAGCGATGCCGTGGTCCGCTACTACCAGGGGCTGGTCTACGTCATCAACCGCCTGGGCCAGGACAATATCCTGGTGCTCGATCCGGCCGCTCCCGCCACGCCCCTGCTCCAGTTTTCGGTGGGCAACGGCAGCAATCCCCAGGATATCGAGTTCGCCAGTCCGCAGAAGGCCTATATCTCGCGCAACAACAGCACTTCGCTGCTGATCGTCGATCCCCGCGACGGCAGTTCCCTGGGGGAGATCGACCTGAGCGCCTTTGCCGACGGCGACGGCCTGCCCGAGCTGGCGGAGATGGCGCTGGTCGGCACCCAGCTCTACGTGGCCTGCCAGCGCCTGGACCGCGACGCCGGCTGGGTGGCCAGTGAGAGTTTTCTGGTGGCGGTGGATACCCGCACCGACCAAGTGGTGGACTGGGACCCCGGCCAGGAAGGGGTGCAGGGGCTCAGGCTGCAGAGCGTCAATCCGGGGAACCTGATTCCCCTGGGCTCGCGGCTCTACATCGGGCAGACCGGCCAGTACGGGGTGCCCGACGGGGGGGTGGAGGTGGTGGACCTGGATACCGGGCGCAGCCTGGGACTGGCCGTCTCCGAAGCCGATCTGCAGGGAGACCTGACCGCCCTGGCGCTGGTTTCACCGCAGCAGGGATACGCGGTGGTTTCGGCAGCGGATTTCAGCAACAGTGTGCGGCCGGTGGATCTGGCTACCGGCCAGGTGGGGCCTCCCCTGGAGGGCCATTCCAGCGGATACACGCCGGATCTGGAAGTGGACGGAGAAAGGCTGGTCGTGGCCGACCGGGGAACCTTCAGCGATCCGGGCCGGGCCGGGCTGCTGGTGTACGAGGCCGCCACGGGCCGCCTGCTGGCTGGGCCCATCGCGGTGGGGCTGCCGCCTTTGAGCATCGCGGCGCTGGCCGACAACCAGCCCACCGCCGTCGAAGAGGAGACCCTGGCCCGCCCGCACCAGGCCAGGTTGGGGGAAGCCTATCCCAACCCCTTCAACGCCAACACCCTGATCCCCCTGGTCGTCGGCGAAGGGGCGGCGCCGGTGGTGCTGGTGGTGTACGATGCCCTGGGCCGGCAGGTGCGCAGCCTGGTGGCCGGAACCTTGTCAGCGGGATCCTATGTCCTTGAATGGGACGGCCGCGACGACCGCGGACAAGGGGTGGGCAGCGGCCCCTACCTGGTCGAGCTGCGCCTGGGGGACTGGCACCAGACGCGCAAGCTGCTCCTGCTGAAATGAGGAGGCCGGCATGGTGAGACTGACGCGTATCTACACCCGCACCGGGGATGGGGGAAAGACCCGCCTGGGAGACAACTCCCGGGTCTCCAAGACCGATATCCGCCTGGAGGCCTACGGCACGGTGGATGAACTGAATGCGGTGCTGGGAATGGCCCTGTCCAGCGGCGGCCTGGAGGAGGACCTGGCCCTGATCTTGAGGCAGGTGCAGAACGAACTCTTCGACCTGGGGGCGGACCTGTGCACGCCCCTGGTCGAAGGCGAGGAAGGGACCCGGCTGCGCATCACGGCCCTCCAGGTGGAAGGGCTGGAGACCCAGATCGACCAGTTCAACGAGGGGTTGCCACCTCTCAAGAGCTTTGTGCTGCCGGGAGGCAGGGTCGGGAACGCCTGGTTGCACCTGGCCCGCACCGTGTGCCGGCGGGCCGAGCGGTGCGCCTGGAAACTGGCGCAGGCGACCCTGGTCAACGGGCAGGCCCTGATCTACCTCAACCGGCTTTCCGATCTGCTCTTTGTCATGGCCCGCCGGGCCGGCGGGGGAGAGGAGGTGCTGTGGGTGCCCGGCCAGAGCCGGCGCTGAGGCCGATTGATTGTCCGGGACGGGACGCGTATATTTCGACGATAACCGAGGAGGGGGATATGTTCGGCAAGGCTTGGATCTGCGGTGCGCTCCTGCTCCTGGGCTGCAGCCAGAACTACAGCGACAAGAAAAAAGAGGAGGCGATCCGGGAAAAGGGGATGCAGCCCCTGCCCAGCCATGCTGAACAGGCACCCCAACTGCCAGCCGGCCATCCGCCGCTGGATGCTGCCGGAACCCAGGAAGCGCCGGGCGGGGGAGCCGGCACTGGAGCGGCCATCGAGGTGAAAGCCGGCCAGCGCCACAGTCTGGGAGGGCTGAGCGTGGTGCTCCCCGAAGGCTGGAAACCCACGGCCCCGACCAGCTCCATGCGCACGGCCGAATACCTGCTGCCCGGCCAGGGCAGTGGCGATGCCTCCCTGGTGGTCTTCTACTTCGGCCCGGATCAGGGCGGTTCGGTGGAGGCCAATATCGACCGCTGGTACGGGCAGTTCACCCAGCCGGACGGCAAGCCCACCCAGGAGCACGCCCGCCGCTGGGGAAAGTCCGTGGGCAGTATTGGGGCCACCCTGGTGGACATCAATGGCACCTATACCGGCGGGGGCATGGGAGGTGGGTCGAATGCTCCTCAGCCGGGGTACCGGATGCTGGGAGCCATTCTCGTGGCCCCGCGCGGTCCCTTCTTCTTCAAGCTGGTCGGTCCGGCAGCCGTGGTGGCCCGCTGGAACACCAGCTTCGAGCAGTACATCGACAGTGCACTCCCAGAATGAAGGGTGTCCTATGTACATGCAACTTGAGGATCACTTCGGCGACGTGGTCGCCAAGGCCCGCCGCGGTCAGGAGCTGACGGTCTCTTCGGCCGCTGGGCAGGTGGGGCTGACCCAGGCCGAACTAGAGCAGCTGGAGAGTGGTCAAGGGGCGCCGGACGAAGCCGTGGTGCGCCGCCTGGCCCAATGCCTGGGGTTGGACTGCGAAAAACTCTTGGCCAGCGCTGCGCAGAGGTACTTCCCGCTCTACCCGGCCGGCCGGCCGGCGGAGGGCTTGAGCGTGGAGATGCTCGTGCTGGGCAGTGACTTCCTGGTGAACGGCTACCTGGTCGGCTGTACGGAGACCAGCAAGGGGATGGTGATCGACCCGGGCTTCGACGCGGAGAAGATCCTCAAAGCCATCGAGAATGCCGGGCTGGAGGTCGAGTTGGTGCTGCTCACCCACGGGCACGGGGATCACGTGGGGGCCCTGTCGGAGATCTGCCAGGCCACCGGGGCGCCGGCCCTGATCGCCAAGGAGGACCTGCCCTTGCTGGGGGAACTGCGCACCAAGATCGAGGGCAGCATCGTCGAGGGGGAGGTGTTCGCGGTGGGCCGGCACAACTTTGAGGCGCGCAGCACCCCGGGGCACACTGCAGGCGGGGTCTGTCTGGTCCACTCCCAGGTGGCCTTGGTGGGCGACGCGCTCTTCGCCGGCTCCATGGGGGGAACGAGACGGCGCAAGGATTATGACTCCCTGCGGAGTTCAATTGCCGAGAAGATCCTGCGCCTGGACGAGCGGGTGGTGCTCTATCCGGGGCACGGCCCGGCCACCACCGTCGGCGAGGAGCAGGCCCACAATCCCTTTTTTACTTGACAGGTCGGTCGTTGAGGGTCCAGTCGTACTGGATGAAGACGATCTCCATCCCGGGTTGCTGGCGCAGCAGGTCCGCTTGGGTGGCGGGCAGGTAGAGCAGCAGGTAATCGATCAGGGTGGGGGCAGCCGAGCCCCCCAGTTCGTCGACCCGGGACACCGGGTACCCATCGATCACTCCCCTGAGCACAAAGGCGTTGTACGCGTTGATCCAGTAAGCCAGTTCGTGCTGGGGGGGGGAAAAGGGCAGGATGGCTGCGCGGGCTGGATTTGCCCAGGCTGTCCACGTACGCCTCCAGGGCAGTGCGAACAATCTTCAGATGAGGGTAATCCACCCAGCCCTCTGGGTCGACCTGCGCTTGCAGCACCTGGTCGAAGAGGGCGTGGGAGAAGGGTGCCGCGCCTGCTGGCAGCGCCAGCAGGAGGAGCGCTGCCAGCAGGCGCACGGTCACTCTGCCAGGGCTTTGAGGCTCTGGGCGCGCAAGGGGTGGCGCAAGCGGCCCAGGGCCCGTTCCTTGATCTGGCGGATGCGTTCGCGGGTCACCCCTAACAGGTTTCCTATCTGGTCCAGGGTCAGGGCTTCGTTGCCGTCCAGGCCGAAGTAGCGCAGGATGACATAGCGCTCCCGGTCATCCAGACAGTCGAGGACCTTGTCCACCTGCTCCCTGGCCGAGGTGCGCAAGATGCTGCTGTCCGGGGATTCCTGGCGGGTGTCGGCCAGGGTGTCGAGCAGGTTGCGCTCGTCGTCGTGTTCAAAGGCCTCGTCCAGGGAACAGACCGAGCGGGCGCTGAGCATGGTATCCACCACTTCCTTGGTGGAGATGTCCAGCTGGGCGGCGATCTCCTCCACGTCCGGCTCGCTCTCGCGGCCCTGGCCCAATTGGCGGGCGGTTTCGGCGATATCCCGCAGCAGGCTCAGCTTGTTGAGGGGCAGGCGCACGGTGCGGGCGTGTTCGGCCAGGGCCTGGAGAATGGATTGCCTGATCCACCACACCGCGTAGGAGATGAACTTGTAGCCCCGGGTCCCGTCGAAGCGTTCGGCCGCCGTCAGCAGGCCCAGGTTCCCGGCGCTGATCAGGTCGGAGAGGGAGAGACCGCGGTTCTGGTAGTGCTTGGCCACGTCGACCACGAAGCGCAGATTGGCCTGCACCAGTTCGTCGCGGGCATCCAGATCACCTTTTTCGATCTGGGCCGCCAACTCGACCTCCCGCTCGCGCGAGAGGGGTTTGGAGTCGGTGATATCGTTGAAGTAGAGGTTGAGGAGATCCTCTCTATCGTGCAGGGATTCTGGCATAGTTCACCTGTTGCCTGGGGAGTTGAGGGGGCTGGATAGGGAAGAACCGGGACCAGGAGGTCCCGGTGGAACAGCGGAGGCGGAAGCTGAAAAAGCGCTGGAAAGGTCGGCGGCATGATAAAATTCTCTAATACTGCGATATAAATAATTAAGAGCACTCCGTCAAGTTTTATTTATTCATACCAGACTGAATTCCCATGCAAAACCAGGCCTTCCAGCCGCTCTGAGGAGATGTTCGCCTTCCTGCGCCGCGATCCCATCCTGATGGGTATCCTGTTCCTGGCCTTGGTTTTGCGCCTGGCTTATGCGCTGCAAGCCAGCTCGACCCCCCTGGCCGAGGTGCTCCTGCTGGATTCGGAATTCTACGACCGGCAGGCCAGATCCCTGCTGGCCGGAAAGGGGTGGACCGAGGGGGTGTTTTTCACGAATCCCCCCTATCCTTATCTGTTGGCCTTCCTCGGATCGGCAGCCAGGGGGAATTGATGTCCGGACAGTTCATCAGTATCCGGGGCGCCAGCGAAGGACCCCTGCGCCAGGTAGACCTGGAGTTGCCCCTGGGGGAATTGATCTGCCTGCTCGGGCAGGAAGGGTCCGGGAGCCGGGAGTTGGCTTTCCAGGTGCTCTACACCGAGAGCCGGCGCCGGTACGCCCAGGTGCTTTCGGCCTTTGAGCGGGAAACCCTGGGAGGAGGGGCGCAGGTCGAGGTGGAGCAGGTGCGCGGTCTGCCTCCGGCACTCTACCTGGACGGCCGGCCGCGGCAGCGGGAGAAGGTGGCGGGTTCACTGAATATAGAGGGTCTCCTGGGCCGGCTGTGGCTGGAAAGGGGGGAGCGCCGCTGTCCGGCCTGCGGCGGGCAGTGTCTGGCTTTGACTCCGGAAATGGCCGTCGAAGAGGCGATCGCGTTTTTTGCCGGCGAGCCCTGCTTGGTCCTGGCGCCCTCGGAGCTGGGCGACCCGGTGCGGGAGGAGTTGCGCCGGGCCGGATTCCTGCGGGTCCGTCTGGGCGGAGAGGTCCGCCGGCTGGATGGCGAGGGGCTGGCAGAGGGACCCGGCGAGGTGGTGGTGGACCGGGTGAATGCCGACCAGGCCCACCGCAGCCGCCTGACAGAAGCCTGCCGCCAGGCCAGGACCCTGGCCAGAGGGCTGAGCCTGTTCGCCGGGGTCCAGAGCAACAGAGAAGTGTGGTTGAACCAGCAGTTGAGCTGCCGCCAGTGCGGGACGCGCTTTCCCGAGTTGAATGCCGAGGACCTGGTTCCGGGCTCCCAGCCGCCGGTCCAGGTGGTATTCAAAGGATGGAGCACCCGGGAACTGGCCGACAAACAGGTGGATCAACTCCTGGAGTTTCTAGCCGCGGTGGAAGGCAGCCAAGCGCTGTGCCGGACCCTGGCAGAGGCCCAGGCCCTGGGGCTGGGCCATCTGCCCCTGGGACGGCCCGTGGACCAGTTGTCCACGGGGGAGCAGCAGGGGCTGCAACTGGCCTCGTGCCTGAGCCTGGGCCTGACCGGCATCCTCTATCTCTTCGATTCCCCCAGCCGGGGTCTGGATTCCAGGGGCCAGGAAGCCCTGGCCAAAGGGCTGTTGCGCCTGGTGGCCCAGGGCAGCACCGCCGTGGTCCTCGACCATACCCCGGCCCTGGTGAGGGCAGCCGGGCTGCTTTTGGAATGCGCAGAGGGCCGGGTGACCCGAGTTCCGGTTTGGCAACTCCCCCTGCCGCCGGAGCGCCGCACCCGGCCCGGGCCGCCCACGCGCTGGCTGCGGGTGCAGGAGGCAGGGGGGGAATGGCGGCTGCCCCTGGGACGATGGGTCTGCCTGTGCGGGCCCACAGGAGGGGGCAAGACCGCGCTGCTGCGCCGGGTATTGCTCCCAGGGCTGCATGCCAGACGGGGTGGACTAGTCCTGGTGGAGGGTCGGCCGGGAATACAGCGGGCCGCGGAGATCGGCCGGCTGGAGGGGAGTGGAGAAAAATCCCTGCTCGCCTATCTGGGGATCTTCGAGGGGGTGGCGGGCCTGTACGCCGAAACGGCCGGGGCTGGCCAGCAGGGATATGGGAGGGCGTGGTTCATGCTGGACCGCCCGGGAGGGCGTTGCCCCACCTGCGAGGGCACCGGAGCGCTGCGCTGCGACCTGGAGTTCCTCGACGATGTATCGCTGGACTGCCCGGCCTGTGAAGGGCGGAGGTTCCGACCCGAGGCCCTGGCCTTCACCTGGCGCGGCCTGACCTTGTCCCAGGTGCTGGAACTGCCCGTGACCAGGGCCGCCCATCACTTCAGGGGGGTGCCCCAGGTGGGGGAGACGCTGCAGGCGGCCCTGGACTGCGGTCTGGGCCATCGCCAGTTGGGGGAGGCCTGTGGCCGGCTGGGGACCGCTGAAGGGTTGAGATTGCAGCTGGCCGGAGAGTTGAAGCGGGCCGGGGCGCGCGAACTGCTGGTGCTCCAGCACCCCGAAGCAGGCGGACACCCGCGCGATCTGCTGCAGCTGCTCCAGATCCTGGAGGACCTCAGAGACCGGGGAACCTCGGTGGTGGTGGAAACCCACCATCCGGCGCTGATCGGGGCTGCGGACTGGGTGGTCGAGGTCCGTCCCGGCCAGCGGGTGAGATCTGGACCCGGACCAGGTGCTTGACGGGAGCAATGATCCCTGTATATTCTTGAGGGAATTACAGTTTTGCCATTTGATTGAAGTCCAGATAACAAGGGGTTTGCGAGGGATGGGGTGGCAGCGGTCATGAATGCCGAACAAGCCCTCCAAAAAGAAAAGCTCTCCCGCCTCGACCTCAGCGCCTATGTGGGGATTCCCAGTGGCACCACGGTCCTCCAGGCCCTGGGTTTGATGCGCCATGCGCGGGTGAGCACCGCGCTGGTCCAAGACCAGAAAGGCCGGCTGCGGGGCATCTTCACCGAGCGCGACGTCCTCCTCAAGGTGGCGGATCTCCCCGCCCTCTGGCACCATCCCCTCGATCAGTTCATGACCCCCGATCCCCAAACCCTTTTTCCCGATGAGCCGATCAGCACCGCCCTGCGGATGATGACCCAGGGCCACTACCGGAACGTCCCGGTGCTGGACCGCGCCGGCAACATCGCCGGCAATGTTTCGCAACAGGCCATCATCCGTTTCCTGGCGGACCGCTTTCCCCGCGCCATTTACAACCTGCCCCCAGATCCGGACCTGATCCCCCGCACCAGGGAGGGGGCATGACCCTTGGCGCGTCGCGGGGTTTTTCCGGTTCACCAGGCGCCCCGGCTGCGGGGTGGTAATTCCGTTTTTCCACAGGAGGAAAGCAGTTGATGGCTGAATCTCTCACAGCCGAAGAGCAGACCAGGAAACTCGACGAGCGCGAGTCGGTGGTCATCCGTTTTTCGGGCGACTCCGGCGACGGCATGCAGTTGACCGGCGACCAATTCACCAACGCCGCGGCCATTCTGGGCAATGACGTGAGCACCTTCCCGGATTTCCCCGCCGAGATCCGCGCCCCGGCCGGCACCATCCCCGGCCTGAGTGGATTCCAGGTCAATTTCGGCGCCAGCGAACTCTACACCGCCGGTGATGCGCCCCAGGTGCTGGTGGCGATGAACCCGGCAGCCCTGCGGGCCAACCTCATCGACCTGGAGCCGGGCGGGGTGATCATCGTCAACATCGACACCTTCACCCGCAACAACCTGCGCAAGGCCGGGTACGACGGCAATCCCCTGGAGGACAACAGCCTGCAGGGCTACGAGGTTCACCAGGTGCCGCTGACCAGTCTGACCCGCAAGGCCCTCGAGGATCTCGACGAGCTGAGTACCCAGCAGAAGGACTTGTGCAAGAACGCCTTTGCCCTGGGCCTGGCCTTCTGGATGTTCGACCGTACCCTGGACATCACCCTGCGTTTCTACGAGAAGAAGTTCGCCAAGCGCCCCCAGGTCGTCGAAGCCAACACCCGGGTGCTCAAGGCCGGCTACCACTACGGCGAGACCGCCGAGACCTTCCAGAGGCAGATGCGGGTGCCCCGGCGCGTCATGGTCGAGCCCGGGATGTACCGCCGCATCACCGGCAACGAGGCGGTGGTCCTGGGCATGGTCACGGCGGCCAACAAGGCCGGCAAGCCGCTCTTTTATGGCAGTTATCCCATCACCCCGGCAACCCCCATACTAGAGGGGTTGGCGGCGCTGAAGAACTTCGACGTGCACACCTTCCAGGCCGAGGACGAGATCGCCGCCATGGGCTCGGTGATCGGCGCCGCCTTCGGCGGCTCGCTGGCCGCCACCGCCACCAGTGGCCCGGGTATCGCCCTCAAGAGCGAGGCCATGAACCTGGCGGTGGTGCTGGAGCTGCCCATGCTCATCATCGACGTGCAGCGGGGCGGACCCAGCACCGGACTGCCCACCAAGACCGAGCAGGCCGACCTCTTCCAGGTGCTCTACGGGCGCAACGGCGAAAGCCCCATACCGGTGCTGGCGGCGGCCACGGCCGGCGACTGTTTCGACATGACCCTGCAGGCCTTCCGCGTCGCGGTGCGCTACATGACCCCGGTGATTCTGCTTTCAGACGGGTACATCGCCAACAGCTCCGAACCCTGGAAGATCCCCGACCCGGATGCCATCGAGCCCCTGTCGGTGGAGCACCGCACCGACCCCGAAGGGTATCTGCCCTACATGCGCGATCCAGAGACCCTGGCCCGGCCCTGGGTGATTCCCGGGACCCCGGGGCTGGAACACCGCATCGGCGGACTGGGCAAACAGGACGGCAGCGGCAATGTTTCCTATTCGCCCCAGGACCACGAATACATCGTCAAGATCCGAGCCCTGAAGGTGGAGCGCATCGCCGAGTTCATCCCACTGCAGGAGGTCTTTGGCCCCGAGCAGGCTGACCTGCTGGTAGTGGGCTGGGGCGGGACCTTCGGAGCCATCCGCGCCGCGGTGGAGCAGGCCCAGCGCCAGGGGCTGTCGGTGGCCAGCGCCCACTTGCGCTATCTCAATCCCTTCCCGCGCAACCTGGGCCAGGTGTTGGGCCGCTACCGGAATATCCTGGTGCCCGAGTTGAACCTGGGCCAGCTGGCCCTGCTGCTCCAGGCCCATTTTCCAGTGCGGGTCCAAAAGCTCAACAAGGTCCAGGGGCAGCCCTTCCAGATCCGCGAGATCTACAGCCGGATCAAGGAAATACTGGGTTGAGGAAATGCATTGACCAGGTGATGACAGAGGAGAGATACCGATGGTAGAAGCTGTGGCAGCGCCCAAACTGACCCGCAAGGACTTTGTTTCGGACCAGGATGTGCGCTGGTGCCCGGGGTGCGGGGATTACGCCATCCTGGCGCAGATGCAGAAGATCCTCCCCGAGGCCGGCGTTCCCCGCGAGCAGATCGTCTTCATCTCGGGGATCGGTTGTTCGAGCCGTTTCCCCTATTACATGAACACCTATGGCATCCACTCCATCCACGGCCGGGCGCCCACCCTGGCCACCGGGCTCAAGCTGGCCAATCCCGAATTGAGCGTCTGGGTGATCACCGGCGACGGCGACGGCCTTTCCATCGGCGGCAACCACCTGCTGCACTGCCTGCGCCGCAACGTAGATCTGAAAATCATCCTCTTCAACAACCGCATCTACGGCCTGACCAAGGGGCAGTATTCGCCCACTTCGCTGCCTGGCCACCGCACCAAGACCACGCCGATGGGGTCCATCGACTACGCCTTCAACCCGCTCTCGGTGGCCCTGGGGGCCGAAGCCACCTTTGTGGCCCGCACCCAGGACACCAACACCAAGCACCTGAGCGAGGTGCTCAGCCGCGCGGCCCGGCACAAGGGGTCGGCCTTTGTCGAGATCTTCCAGACCTGCGTGGTCTACAACCAGAACGCCTGGGATCACACCACCGACCCCGAACTGCGCGAAGAGAATGTGCTCTTCCTCGAAGAAGGTCAGCCCCTGGTCTTCGGCAAGAACCGCGACAAGGGATTGCGCATGAAGGGCTTCGAGGCCGAGGTAGTCACCCTGGGCAAGGGCACTGCCGGCAGCCAATTGCTGGTCCACCAGACCGGTTTGCAGAACACCAGTTACGCCTACATGCTCAGCCGGATGGAGAACCCCCACTTCCCCCTGCCCTTTGGGGTGTTGCGCGAGGTGAGGCGTCCCACCTACGACGGCCTGGTCGACATTCAGGTGGCGCAGGCCATCGAGAAGTTGGGGCCGGGCCAGTTGGGAAAGCTCTATCGCAGCAGCGACCTGTGGGAGGTGGAGTGAGATGGCCTCCGTGCCGGCGCCGGTGCTCTGCCTGGCCTGCGGCCACGAGAATATCGCCGGGGTCGATGCCTGTGCCGAGTGCGGTCACAGCCTGGTCCGCGAGGAGCATCTGGAGGGGGAGCACGGGCACAATGCCCTGACCCAAACCCTGCAGGTCCTCAAGCCGCGACGGCCCGAGTGCCTGCCCCGGAGCGCTTCGCTGGCCGAAGCCGTCACCCTGCTCAAGGGCAGGAACGTGGGCTGCGTGCTGATCAGCGACGCGCAGGGGAGGTTGGTGGGGATCTTCACCGAACGGGATGTGCTCTACCGGGTTGCCGGGCTGATCGAGGATCTGGACCCTATTCCCATCGAGAGCCTGATGACCCCCAGGCCCACGACCCTGAAGATCACCGACACCGTCGACCGCGCTCTGCACCTGATGGGCCTGCACGGTTTTCGCCACGTGCCCCTGGTGGACGAGCAGGGTCGGCCGGTGGGCATCATCTCCTTTCGCGACATCGTCTGCTACATCGAAGAGAGCTTTGCCCGGACTCCCTGAGGGGTTCGGAACTGACCGCGACGCACCCGCGAGGAGCAGGCCTTCAGGGCCGGCCTCGTTTTTTTTTGAGAGGAGGGAACCATGTCCAGCCGCGCCATCCGCCTGTGGTCCTGGGTTTTGCTCATCGGCAGCCTGGGCGCTTTGCCGGCCTGGGCGGAACTCGACCGGGCCGATCTGAACCTGACCCGCAGCGTCAGCCAGGGAGACTGGCTGCGCCTGCGCCTGGAGGTGCTGGGCTTGAAGCTGAGTTATCCCGCCTACCGCATCCACCTCGATCTCAAGCCCGAGGGGGTGGTCTTCACCTTCAGCGCCAGCAGCGGGATGGCCCAGCACCTGGAGGAAGCCGGGCTTGGGGAGAAGGAAAAGGTGCTGGCCTACCACGCCCGGGGCATTCGCCAGCAGGTCAGCGAACTGATCCAGGAGGAGTTTCCGGAATTGTGGCCCCGCTTCAGCGCCGAGGAGGATTTCCGGGGCCAGTTCACGGCGCCGGGGGAGGAGTGGGAAGATCCGCCCCGCCAGCTGGGAGAATGGCGGGGAGAGCGGCTCACCCTGGGCAGGTGAGCCGCCTGCCGGGGAAAAGGGCGCTATTCCGGGTCGTGGAGCACGATATCGCCGCGCAGGGATTCGTCGAGGGGGATGACCTTGGAGATCACCGACTCCTCGGTGGTGACCAGCCAGCCCTGGACCTTCTTGCCGAAGACCACGATCTCCCTGGGCTGGGTCTGGACCACCTTGCTGGGATCGTGGATATGGTGCTCGGGCGAGGTGCAGAAGAAGGTGTGCCTGCGGGTGACGCCTTTCTCGATCGCATCCATGGCGGTGCTTCTCAGGTTGAGGGGTGGTAGCCGTGGACCGTGTCCACCAGCAGTTTGACATGGTCGCAGGGCGTGTCTGGGTGCACCCCGTGGCCCAGGTTGAAGACGTGGGGCAGTCCCCGGGTCTGGCGCAGGATGCGTTCGGCTTCGGCGGCGATGGCCGAAGGGTCGGCGAACAGGGCGCAGGGGTCCATGTTGCCCTGCAGGGGGATGCGCCCGCCAAAGAGGCGGAAGGCCTGGGCCAGATCAGCGCGCCAGTCCAGCCCCAGCACGTCCGCCCCGGTTCCGGGGAGCAGGTCGAGGAAATGGGCGGCCCCGTTGGCGTAATAGATCCGGGGGACCCCCAAACCCTCCAGGGCGGAGAAGATGCGCTGTAGACGGGGCAGGGCCAGCTGGGCGAAAAGGGCCGGCGAAAGGGCGCCGATCCAGGTGTCGAAGAGCTGCACGGCCTGGGTCCCGGCAGCGATCTGGGCCTTCAGGTAGAGAATGGTCACTTCGGTCAGCTTGTCCAGCAGGGCCTCAGCCGCCCCCTGGTCGGCGTGGAGCAGGCGGCGGAAGCGGGTGAATTCCTTGGCGCCGCCGCCCTCTACCATATAGGTGGCCAGGGTGAAGGGCGCCCCGGCAAAGCCGATGAGGGGGATGCCCGGCGGCAGGGCCCGGCGGACCAGGCGGATGGTCTCCAGGACATAGGGCAGCTGGGCCTGGGGATCGATGGTGCTCAGGGCGTCGATATCGGCGCGGCTCTGGACTGGTTTGGCAAACACCGGTCCAGGGACGAAATCTATCTGGCAGCCCATGGGCTCCACCGGGGTCAGGATGTCGGCGAAGAGGATGGCCGCGTCCACCTCCAGCATGGCGACCGGCATCAGCGTGACCTGGGCAGCCAGTTCGGGGGTCTTGAAGAGTTTCAGGATGGATCCGGTTTTCTCCCGCAGTTCGCGGTAGGGCTTCAGGATGCGGCCGGCCTGGCGCATCAGCCATACCGGGCGCCTGGCCGGAACCTGGCCCTGACAGGCTTGCAGGAAGGAACTGGATGCCGTGCCCGTCATAAACTAGGACATACCCCCATGGAGGAGTGACTGGTGGTGCGATTCGCGCGCTCTGCAACGGGCCCTGCTTGGTTTCAGCCAGGGGAAAGAGATTCAGGGTGGAAGGAGCAGGTGATGTCCTCGACGCAGACCCTGCGCTGGTGCGGGGTCAGTTGCCGGGTGCTACCATCCATTCGGGCAGGGTGACCCGGTACTTGTAAGCGCCGGCGATCTGCTGGATGACTACCCCTTTCTCGGTGGTTTCGGCCTTGAGGGTTTCTGGTTCGGCATCGGCTGAGGTGAAGGCCAGCACCCGCAGGCGGGGAAGGCGCCGGTCCTGCCAGAAGTAGGTGGGCAGGACTTCGATGGGGTCAGTGCAGTCGATGGGGCACACGTCGATGGCCCAGTCGTGGTGGCGCACGATCACGGCGCCGTCCACGGTCACCGGCCCCAGGTTCCTCCGGGCGCCCCTGGTGTCTACATACAGGTAATCCGGGCCCTGGTAGCAGTCGAGGCGCCCGGACCCCATCTCCGCAGAATAGGCCAGCACGCCCTGGGGACCGCAGGCCAGGAAGGACGCCGGAGGCAGGGAGAAGGACTGGTCCCCCTGCTGGACGGTCCAGTGCTGTTGCCAGCCGCCATTGACGTAGAGCTGAAAACCAGTCCGGTAGGCGATGCGCAGCTGGCTGTGCTCGTGGGCCCCTGAAATCAGGGCTTCGGTGAGTTCCAGGAAGTTGCCGTTGTGGTGGTAGTGGATGGACTCGACCTGGGCGCCCAGGTAGTAGTCCTGCAGCGGCTGGATCAGGAAATAGGTTTTCAGGGCAGCTGCCAATCCCCACTCCCCGATATCGGGCAGGCAGGCGGCATGGCCAAAGGCCAGAGTGGCGGCCAGGTAGCGGTCGAGGTAGGGGCTGCGGCTGTGCTTTTGGTCGGCGGGAATCCGCCCGCCGAAAAACTGCTCCAGGCTGCCCAGGCCGGCGTCGGTCTGGAAAGGGTGCAGGTGGTGCAGGTCGAAGTCCACCAGCAGGGGCAGGCTGGCGGGATTGGGACCGGCCAGCCGCGCCGCGTACCCCTGCAGCAGCCCGGGGTACAGCCAGTGGCTGCCCCCTTCGCCCACTGCGGGTCCCCGGCGGCTGAGCGCGCTGAGCAGTCCCTGGTCGGCCTGCAGGGTGCTCAGCAGGGCGGCGGATCTCTCCAGGCCGGCGTCGCAGTCGACCCGGTCCCAGGGAGGGGTGGCGGCGTGGGCGTCCAGGTAGAGGACCGACTTGCCGAATTTTTCCTCGAGGGCGGCGGCGTGTTCCATACCCATGCTCTGGGCCAGCGCCGGCTTGAGCAGAAAGGTCTCAGGTCCGGTGGAGACCGGGCGGCCATCCGACTGCCTGGCCGCCTGTTGCTGGCGGGTGGCGGACAGATCCCTGTAGTTGGCGTACAGGCTGTATTTGAAGCCCAGGTCGGCCACCGCTTCCAGGTATTCCTTCAGGGCGTCGTCTCCGCCTTTGGAGAGGGAGGCTTCCAGGGAGAAGCCAGCAGGTCCGGGATGGTCGCGCCAGGTGTCGGCGGGGTGGTTGACCAACAGTTTGTCCATCCCCCACTGCTTCAGGATGCGCAGCTGTTCGTAGGCCTCTACATAGGCTTCCTCGGCAGCAGCCAGCCGGGGGATATTGTACCAGACCACCTCCTTGAGGGGCGCTGCGGCCGACGCTGCCAGGGCGGGCGGCGGCGGAATCACCTCTTCAAAATGGCGGGAAACAGTGAGCATCCAGCATTCGTGTACCGGATTGCGCTTGCCGTCCGAGCGCTGGGCATAGGTGCAGCCGCCGTTGAGGTAGAGCCGCCCCGCTGCCTGGGCTGCGGGCAGGGCCGCCAGCTGGGTCGCCCGGGTGCGGCTCATTTCGAGCAGACTGGACAGGAAGGTGCCCTGGGTGCAGAGTATTCCGGGGTAGGCTTCGCCCAGGTTGAAATAGGGGAGGTGGATCAGGCGGGGGTGTGGCGCCCCTTCGACCCAGCCCAGGCTCAGGCCGGTGGCCTTGCCATGGCCCCCTTCGAGTTCGACCAGCAGGGTTTTGCCGCGGATGGAGAAGCGAAAGAGGAAGTCCGCCAATTCCTCGCCGTGCTTCCACTGCCAGCGGGCTTCCACTTCTTCGCCGACCTGTTCGCAGGAGATCAGATGGCGTTCGATCTCCTCGTCATCGGCAGCCCATTCGCGGTTTCCCATCTCGATGGTGATGCCCCCCCCCTGGGCCGGCCTGATGGCATCGGTATTGTTGATCTCCACCTCCAGATCGCTCAAATTGCCTTCGATGGGGGTGTAGATGTAGCGGACCACCGCCGAGAGGGAGCGGGATTCAAAGATAAAGGAGATCCCCTCTTTCCTGAGCGCAGTGGCCACCTCCTCCTGAACAGAGGGCAGCAGGGAGGGAGGGGAAAGGGGCTGGACCGGGGAGGCGGCCGGTGGCGGAGAAGAGGGCGAAGCGCTGATATGGGGCCGCGCGCCAGGCTGGGTGGTCATAAATCTCTCTGGCTCCTGTAGGATTTCCGGAGGAAAGGCAAGCTGTTGCGAGGGAAGGCTAACCGCTTTTTAGCGCATGCAGATAGTCGCAGAAAAGCAGATACGGAAAATAGGTAATTATCTCTATAGTGTCAAGCGGGTGCGGAGGTTGTTTGACAGGGGTGGTCATACTTGATATCTTGATATTTTTTAAAATCTTAACCGCGATGAAAACCAAGACGTGACCGGCCGGAACACATGGGACACCCTCGTGGTGGGCGGGGGGGCGGCAGGCATCATGGCGGCCATCAACAGCGCCGAAGGTGGGCGCAGGACCGCGCTGCTGGAGGGCAACCAGCAGCTGGGCCGCAAGGTCCTGATCGCCGGTAACGGTCGCTGCAACCTCACCAACCGCGACGCGGACGACCTCCAGCACTACCACAGTTCCCAGCTCCGCTTTGTCCGCCAGGTCCTGGGCGCTTTTCCCCTGCAGCGAACCCTCGAATTTTTCCGGGATCTGGGACTGGAGGTCAAGGAGGAGAAGCGCGGCCGTCTTTTCCCGGTCTCGGACCAGGCGCAGGCGGTGATGGACCTGCTGGAGGAGCGCCTCCGCCAGTTGGGGGTGGAGGTCGTGAGGGGAGCCAGGATCTGCCGCGCCGCCAGGGAGGAGTCCTGCTTCCAGGTGTGCAGCGGGGATGGCCGTTCCTGGGTGGGGCAAAGGCTGGTGCTGGCCAGTGGCGGGGTCAGTCTGGCCAAGTTGGGGGCCGATGGCAGTGGCCTGGAATTGGCCAGAGGATTCGGCCACCAACTCACCCCCCTCTTGCCTGGACTGGTGCCCCTGCTCAGCCCGGACGAGTACCTGCGACCGGCCCAGGGGGTCAAGGTCTGGGCCCAGGTGCGGGCATCGCTGGGCAAAGGCCACCAGGTCCTCGATACGGACGACCTGCTCTTCACCCCGTACGGCGTTTCCGGGTTCACCATTCTCAATCTCAGCGCCCAGGTGGTGCCCCTCCTGCAGCGGGGCCCGGTGGAACTGGAGATCAATCTCTTTCCCGGCCAGTCCCCCGAGCAGGTGAGCGAAACCCTCAAAAAGCGCTGGGAGCGCCACCCGGAGCGCGGGCTGGCCTTCAGTTTTACCGGGCTGCTCCACAGCAAGCTGGTGGGGCCGCTGCTCTTCAAGCTGGGATGCCCAGCCGACCAGCCGGTGGGCCGTCTTTCCAAGGCCCAGCGCTGGGAGTTGGCCCGGCTGTTGACCAACTGGCCGATCCTGGTGAGTCAACCGCGCGACTTCGATCACGCCGAAGTGACCATCGGCGGGGTCCGCACCAGCGAAGTGGACCCCCTCACCCTCGAATCCTACCTGGCCCCCGGCCTGTACCTGGCCGGCGAGTTGCTCGACGTGCACGGGGATCTGGGCGGGTTCAATCTGCAGTGGGCCTGGGCCAGCGGTGCGGTGGCCGGCCGGAGCGGTTGACACCCTGGAGGGCCGCGTTTAGAATCTACTCCAGATGCAAGGGAATGACGCGCCGGCCCCTGCCGGCATCGTGCTGGCCGCAGGCCTGGGCACCCGCATGGGGGCCTTCAAGCAGTTGCTGCCCCTGGGCGACCGCCGCCTCGTCGAAGTGGTGGTGGACCAGCTCTGCGGTCGCCTGGGGCGAGTGGTGGTGGTGGTGGGACACCGGGCAGAGGAGGTCATCCGGGTGCTGGGCGACCGCCCGGTGCAGTGCGCCTTCAACCCGGATTACCGGCTGGGCATGTCCACCTCGGTCCAGTGCGGCATCCGGAGCGCCGGCCCGGCCGCTGCCTATCTGATCTGCCTGGGCGACCAGCCCTGTCTCGCCGGCCTTCTCGACCCCCTGTTCAGCGGGGCCGCCAAGTCCTCAAAGGGCATTTGCATCCCCACCTTTCAGGGGCGGCGCGGCCATCCCTTGCTCATCCACCGCCGTTATGCCGAGGAAATCATGTCGCTCACTCCGGACCAGGGGCTCAACACCGTGACCCGGGCTCATCCCCACGACACCCTCGAGGTGCCGGTGGAGGAGAGCGGAGCCCTGGAGGATCTGGACACGCCGGCCGATTACCAGCAGGTTTTGCACCGCTACCGGGGCGAAGGCCATGGATGATGTGCTCGAAGCGGTGGTCGCGCTGCAGAACCGGGGGCAGCGCGGCGCCCTCTCCTCCCTGATCTGGAGCAGCGGTTCCATTCCCATGAGCGATCGGGCCAAGATGTTGGTGGGAGAGGACGGCGGGATCCTGGGGACCATCGGCGGGGGGTGCCTGGAGGCGGAAATCCTCGCCCTGGCCAGCCAGGTGATCAAATCCCAGCTGCCGCAGTTGAACCGGTTCACCCTCACCGAGGAACAGGCCGGAGAGGGCGGACTCAATTGCGGGGGCAGCCTGCGCATCCTCACCGAGCCCGTGGGCAGACCGGATCTCTACCCCGAAATAGTGCGGGCCCGCCAGGAGCGCCGGGCCAGCGCCCTGGTCAGCGCGCTGGGGGGATCGGGAAGGGAGGTGCCCAAACTGCTGGTGGTGGCCGGCCGACCCTGGCTGGGGACCCTGGGATCGGTCCCCCTGGACCAGTGGGCGGTGGCGCAGGCCGAAGCCCTCATCGCCCGGGGAAAGAACGAGACCGAGGTGGTGGCCGTGGGGCCGGCGCTGGCAGACCAGGGGGGCACCGAACTCTTCATCGAGCCTTATCTGCCCCCGCCGGTGCTCTTTATCTTCGGCGGGGGCCACGTGGGAGGGCAGGTGTGCCGGCTGGCTGCCCAGGTGGGCTTCAGGGTGGTGATGGTGGACGATCGGCCCCAGTTCGCCAATGCCAAAAGGCATCCGGAGGCGGCGCAGTGGGTGGTGGGGCCCATGGACCAGGTGTTCGCCCAGTTGTCCATCGACGATCAGTCCTTTGTCATCGCCGCCACGCGCGGCCACCAGCACGACGAGGTGGTGGTCGAACAGGCCATCCGCAGCCCGGCCCGCTACATCGGGATGCTGGGCAGCGAGCGCAAGAAGTTGCTCATGTGGCAGCGCCTCGAAGCGCGGGGCGGTTCCCGCCAGCGCCTGGACCAGATCTACGCCCCGGTGGGCCTCAATATCGGCGCCGATACCCCCGAGGAGATCGCCGTCAGCGTGGTCGCCGAACTGATCCGGGTGCGGCGGGGCACTGTCAAGCAGTGGAAGACCAAGACCTCGGAACCCAAAGCCTGAGGGGAGCGATGCTGCGCTGCGGAGCCGCTGCCTGCCAGGTGGACCAGCCCAATCCCCAGGAGCGGGGGGAGATCGGCCGCAACACCTCCAGGATGCTGGAGATGATCGACATGGCGGTCGAGGGCTACGGGCCTTTCATGGACATCAGGCTGCTGGTTTTCCCCGAGTTCGGGCACGCCGCGCCCATCTACCCCACGGCCCGGGGCCTGCTGGCCAAGCTCACCCTGCCCGTGCCCAATGAACACACCGAAAGATACCAGGCCAAGGCCAGGGAACTGGGGGTCTATATCCAGACCGCCACCTTTTTGGAGGAGGACGCCCGCTGGCCGGGCAAGGTCTTCAACACCACCTGCCTGATCGGCCCCGAAGGCCTGCTGTACAAGTACCGCAAGGTCAACCCCTGGATTCCCTGGGAGGTGCACGCCAGTCCCCACGACCTGGAAGGATACGAGGAGGAACTCTTCCCGGTGGCCCGCACCCCCATCGGCAATATCGGGGCCGCCATCTGCTACGACTGGCTCTTTCCCGAGGCCCTGCGCCAGTTGACGGCCAAGGGCGCCGAAATTCTAGTGAGAGTGTCGGCCTATATGGACCCCTGGGGGGCGACTCCGCCGATGGACTGGTGGACGGTGGTCAACCGCTGCCGGGCCCTGGAGAACGCCGCCTATGTGGTGGCAGCCAACCAGGGGGCCGCCCTGCGCCGCTACGCCCCCTTCTCCTGGCCGGGGGGGAGCATGGTGGTGGATTACGATGGGCGCATCCTGGCCCAGGCCGATCCAGGGCCAGGGGAGAAGATCGTGGTGGCCCCCATCGACATCGGGGCCCTGCGCCACGAGCGGAGGCGCCGCATCGGGCACCACCCCTTGGCCCATCTGCGCAGCGAGGCGTACCCGGTCTACCGGGAGTGCTTCTACCCTCCGGGACAGCGCACGGCCGCCGAAAACCACACCGCGGAGATGAATCGACAGACCATCGAAGCGGTGAAAAAGCGCCTGGAAGACGAGGGCAGGCAGTGAGCAGGACCGCGGTTCAGGGCAGGGGCGCCGGATACTGCGCTCTTTTTTTTTTATGTCCCTGAAACACTATACCTCCAGGCAGTTGCGCCGCACCCTCGGCAAGTTCAGCATTAGGGAGACCGAGGTCGAACTGGGCGCCCAGGTGGTGCTGCGCATGACGGAAGTGGAGGATGCGTACGCCCTGCTGGACCGGATGATCGCCCAGGAGATGAAAAGCAGCGCGACGCCCCGGCGAGCGGGGTCAGGGAACTGGGTTGCGGGGTGGGTCTGGTGGGGGTGGCCCTGGCCCGCTTGGGCTGGAAGGTGGAGGCCACGGACTTTGTCGAGGCCGCCCTGGTCTTTGCCACCCACAACGCCAGGGTCAACAAGGTGGGAGAGCACCACGGCACTGCCTATCTGGACTGGCGCAATCCAGCGGGCACACCGGCGGCGTGCATGGTGGCTTCCGACGTGGTGTACGAGCGGCAGAGCCACCCGTATCTGTGCAGGGTGCTACACCACCTGCTCCTGCCGGGGGGGCGTTTCTTTCTGGCCGATCCGCAACGGCCCGCCGCCCGGCGCTTTGTCGCCCTGCTAGAGGGGCAGGGGTACGGGCATCAGGTCGAGACGCACCCGGTGCGCTGGAAGTCCCTCGAACACCGGGTCGACATCCACACCTTCACCAAGCCCTAGGCCATCAGCACCCGCAGATGGGCTTCCACCGAGGCGGCGGTGGCTTCCAGGTCATAGCCTCCTTCGAGCAGGGAAACCAGCCGGCCCTGGCAGTGATCCTCTGCCATGCTGCGCGCCTGGGCGGTGAGCGCCGCAAAACCCTCAGCGCTCAACTCCATCTCTCCCAGGGGGTCGGCCTGGTGTGCGTCGAATCCGGCGGAGATCAGGATGAATTCGGGCCGGAAGCGGTCTACTGCCGGCCGCAGCACCTGGCGGAAAACGCGCAGGTAGTCCGCATCGGTGGAGCCGGGGGGCATGGGGGCGTTGAGGGTGTAGCCCAGGCCGGGGCCGCGGCCCTGCTCGTGGACAGCGCCGGTTCCCGGATAGAAGTAAGGACCGAACTGGTGGATGCTGAAGAAGAAGACCGTGGGGTCTTCCTCAAAGCTGTGCTGGGTGCCGTTGCCGTGGTGCACGTCCCAGTCGATGATGGCCACCCTGTCGAGATGGTGGCGCTCCTGGAGGTGGCGGGCACCGATGGCCACGTTGTTGAAGTAGCAGAACCCCATGGCCTGGTCCCGCTCGGCGTGGTGTCCGGGAGGGCGCACGGCACAGAAGGCGTTGTCCACTTCGCCGGCGGCTACCGCGTCGATGGCCTCTTCCACCGCACCCACCGCCAGACAGGCGGCATGATAGGTGGCAGGGCTCAAGCCGGTGTCCGGACCGAGGGAAACCATCCGGCCCAGGGCGCTGAGCCTGGCGATGTGTTCGACATGTCCGGGGGAGTGGATGCGGGTCAGACTCTGGACTTGGGCCGGGCCGGGCTGCCTCACCCCCAGTTGGTCCAGCAGCGCGCTGCGCTCCAGTCCCTCCATCAGGGCGATCAGCCTTTCGGGCCGCTCGGGATGGTCGGGGCCGGCTTGGTGTTCCAGATAATCCGGATGGTAGTAGAAGGCGGTTCTCGCCATGGCTCAACCCCGGGGCTGGTCGGCCGCGGCGGCGATGGCCTGGCAGCCGAGGATGCGGATATCGGGGGCGATCTCTGGGCTTTCCAGTTCCGCGCTGGTATACCAGCGCAGGCCGCCGCTCTCCTGGGCGTTGATTCTGGGTTGGCCTTCCTTGGCCCGGGCGAAGTAGATGAGGTCGATGTGCTGGTGACCGGGGCTGATGTCCTCGAGCAGGATGCAGGCCGGGGTGCGCAGCACGTGCACCCCGCCCCACTGTTGTTGCTGCCCCAGCAGTTCCACTTCCAGTCCGGTCTCTTCCATGGCCTCCCGGCAGGCCGCAGTCTCGGGCAGTTCATCGGGGTGGATATGCCCGCCGGGGGGCAGCCAGGCATTGACTTTGTTGTGCCACAGCAGCAGCGTGCGGTCCTCCCGGACTACAAAGGTAGTGGCGGTGAAATCCCTGGTGATGGGCGCTGACAACAGGAACTCCTCTTTGAAGCAAAAAAGTAAACAAAAGGCGGATAGAGGACGCGGACCATGAGCTGAGACACAGAATTGTATTTAAACCTCGGCTATACCTGCCGATCTAACAATAGGGAGCAGCGAGGCGGCTGTCCTGATCCCCGGTGACCCTACAGGAGCAAAACCTATAAATTCCTTGACAGGCCGTTGAGAGCCGAACTATACTAGCCCGTTGACAAGGCGGGAGTTCTGGCCGGCATATCGGCCCCATCCCCAAGCGATCACGGGGCTTTTTCTGGGGCCATGCTGCGGTAGCGGGGGCCTATCCATGCCTGGTGATGACATACCATGAGCGCACAGGTAGACCTGGGCAGAGAGCCTGATTCGGATACGGATCTCATTTTGCTCGACGGCCAGGTGCCGCCCACTACCATCTGGCCCATCGCCGGCGGCAAGGGAGGAACCGGCAAGTCCACCCTGACTGCCAATATCGGCGTGGGGCTCGCTCTGCTGGGGTACAAGGTCATCCTGGTCGATGGAGACCTGGGGGGGGCGGATCTGCATCTTTTCTTCAACCAGATCTCGCCACCCCGGAGTTTGGGCAGTTTCCTGACCAGTGAAACCCGCTCTCTGCGCGAGGTGCTGCTGCCCACCCCCACCGAGAATCTCAAGCTGATCTGCGGCGGCAACGAACTGGTGGGCGCCGCCAATCTGTCCTACCTGGCCAAGGCGCGCCTGATCCGGCATATCCAATCGCTGGACGCCGATTACGTGCTGGTAGACCTGGGGGCGGGTTCCTCTTACAACACCCTGGACTTCTTCGCCCTGTCCAACCAGGGGATCGTGGTCTGCACTCCCGATCCTCAGGCCAGGGTGGACGCCTATGGCTTCATCAAGAATACCGTGTACCGCAAGCTGCGGCGGCGCTTTGCCAAGAGCGATGCGGTCAAGGAAGTCATCAACCAGTTCGCCAGACAGGCCGGCCGCCGCACCGGGCGCATCTGCGCCCTGGTGGAGATGATCGGCGAGGCCGATCCCCGGGCGGGTGAAGAGGCCGAGAATCTTTTGTCCTCCTATCGCCCCAGGCTCCTGCTCAACCGGGTCCGCCGCCGCCGGCACGTGGATGAGGTACACCGTTTCCTCGACCTGGTGAGGGAGTATCTGGCCATCCAGATGGACTACGTGGGGTACGTGCGCAGCGACGAGGCCATCTTGGAAGCCTGCGAACGGCGCCGGCCGGTGTTGCTCGAATCCCCCAAGGCCTCGGCTTCGCGCGATTTGTACAATATTCTGATGAAAGGATTGCGGGTTCCAGATCGACTGCATCGTTTCAGTTCAGAGGAGGCGGGCAAGTTGTCCCAGGTTGCCAAGAACGAAGCCCGGTTCTGGTAGGTGCGGCAGGGGTGAAGGCTACATGGCTCAAAGGCTCGCTCTGGGAGCGGGCGGCGGGGTGGTGGCAGCAGGAGGAGCCCCAGCCTGGCGAGGCCTTCGACGTCTTCAAGGAGTTGGAGGGGGCCGCCAAAATCCTGGTGGTCCCCAACGACCGGGTGGGAGGACTGGTGATCGGGGCGCCGGTCTGCCGGGCCGTGCGGCAGCGCTATCCGCGCGCCCGTATTTCGCTCCTGGTGGACGAGGGCAAGGGGGGCATCGCCCGTCAGTTGCCCTTTGCCGACGAGGTGGTGACCTGTTCCCTGGGGCGTTCGGTGGGCAGTCCCGAAACGCTGAAAGTGCGCCAGCAACTGAGAGACGAGGGCTTCGACCTGGCCATCTGCCTGGGGGCCGACTGCAGCTTTCGTCTGGCCTGGTTGTGCGGCTGCTGCGGGGCGCGCATACGCCTGGGTTTCAGCCGTCCGGGACTGAAGCCCTTCAACATCGAAGTGGTTTCCAAAGCCACCGAGATCTACGAGGGCGACCAGTATCTGGGTTTGCTCCGCCTGATCGGTTTGGAGGAACTGGCAGAGACCCGCTGGGCAGTGGAAGCAGAACGCGTGGCCCAGGCCCGCAGCCGGTACCTGGATGAGGAGAATTCCCGGTATGCCATCGGTGTGGACCTGTCCGGAGGAGAAGGGCAGGGGCTGAGCCAGCGGCAACTCGACGAGTTGGTGGGCCGGGTCATCGAGCGCGGGGTGCGCCCGGTGCTCTTTTTCTCTGCTGCTGAACAGCGCCAGCTCAACTTCCTCCACAAGAGCCATGGCAACCGCATCCTGCCCTTCGGCCAGGACGACCTGGCGGGAAGTCTGGCGTTGCTGGCCAACTGCCGGGCCCTGATCGCCTGCAATACCGAATTGCTCCACCTGGCCAGGGGCATGCAGGTGCCGGTGGTGGGGATCTTTGCCGAGGATCCTCGGCGCTGGATTCACCCGGATTCCCGGTGGGTGAAGGTGCTCCAGGCCGGCGATTTGCGCTCGGTGGGCATTCCCCAGATCGCCCGGCTCTTGGAAGAGGCGCTCGCCGAAGGCGCCCGCTGAAAGTATGCTCGAATCAGCATCCCAAACGCGGCAGAAACACAGGAGGGGAGCATGGAAGAGATGGTCGAACCCGACCGCACCATCATGATCGTCTCGATCATCGGCCTGGTGATTATCTGGGGGAGCGTGCTCTACCACAAGTTGGTCCAGGGGGGCAGCCCGTCTCAGGAGGAGCTGGGGGGCCCGGAAGCGGCCAGGGCGGAAGGGCCCGCTAACCAGACCGAGGGGTCGGGCAGGCAGAAGCAGCGCAAGAAGAGGAAATGAAACACCAGGGACGGGCCAGTCGATAGAAAGGTTGTATGGCTACTGAAGTTGTCATGCCCAAGCTGGGGCTCACCATGGAGAAGGGCACCGTCGGCTCCTGGCTGGTGGCCGAGGGAGAGGCAGTGGTCAAAGGCAAGCCCCTGCTCGAGGTGGTCACCGACAAGGTCACCATGGAGGTGGAGGCCCAGGCCAGCGGGGTGTTGCGCAAGATCCTGGTGCCGGCCGGGGAAGAAGTGCCGGTCTCCACCCCCATCGGCATCATCGGGGCCCTCGGGGAGAACATCGAGGCCCTGTTGGGGGGGCCCCCTGCACCAGTGGTCGCTGAGGAAACCCCGGCTGCCTCCCAGTCCACCCCCTCGCCGGCTTCCGCCCCCTTCGGTGCGCGCCCCAAGCACCGGGCCTCGCCCAAGGCGCGCAAGATGGCCCAGGAGCGCGGGCTGGACCTGGGGCAGCTGGCCGGCAGCGGCCCGGCGGGACGGGTAGTCAGCGAGGATGTGCGCGCTTATCTGGCCAGGACTCCAGCCCAGGTACCGGTGATCACCCCGGAAGCGCAGCCGGTGCCCGCCGGTGCCGGCGCCCTGCTCAAGCTCACCAGGGCGCAGCAAGTCACCGGCCAGCGGCTTACCGCCAGCTACCAGCAGATCCCCCATATCCACGTCTTCATGGAAGTGTCGGGGGTGTGGCTGCAGCAGTTCCGCGAAGGGTACCGCCTGCAGGGCCGGAAGATCTCCTATAACGACCTGATCGTCAAAGCCCTGGCCAAGGCCCTGGTCGAGTTCCCCCGCCTGAACAGCGCCCTCGAAAGCGAGGGGGTGCGGCTGATGGGCGAGGTGAACATCGGCATCGCCGCGGACACCCCTCAGGGGTTGCTGGTGCCGGTGGTGCGCCGGGCGGATCAGTTGAGCATCGAAGAGATCGCCACCCAGAGCGCCAGACTGGTCGACGCAGCCCGGCATGGAAAGCTGAAAATCGACGATCTGAGCGGGGGCACCTTCACCCTCTCCAACCTGGGGATGTTTGGGGTATCGCACTTCACCGCCATCATCAACCCGCCCCAGGTGGCCATCCTGGCGGTGGGCGCCATGGAAAAAAGGGTGGTGGCGCTCGAAAACGACGCCCTGGCGGCGCGGCCCTGTCTGACCTTGAATCTGGCGGCTGACCACCGGGTGGTGGACGGCGCCCTGGCCGCCCGTTTTTTGCAGCGCCTCAAGGAGATCCTCGAAACCCCCGGGCTGCTGGCCTGAGATGCGGGCGAAAACAGCACCGCCGGATGGGGAACGCCGGATCCAGCTGCTCAGGGAATTGGTGCGCAACAGCTACGAACAGCCGCTGGTGGTGGCCCGCTACACCACGGTGGGGTTGTGGCCGGCAGAGGAGATCCTGGCCCTCGAACACATCCCTGACCAGGCCCGTATCCTGGACCTGGGCTGCGGGGCCGGCCGCTGCGCCATCGCCCTGGCCGAACTGGGGCTGGAGGTGGTGGGGGTGGACCTGAGCCGGGCCATGATCGAGGCCGCCCGGCTCCAGGCCCAGATGGCCGGCGTGAAGGTGGAGTTCCAGGTCATGGATGCCATGGACCTGGAACTGCAGGCAGAGAGTTTTGAGGTGGTGCTCTGCGCCTATAACGGCCTCGAACTGCTGCCCGGCATCCAGGGCAAGAAGCAGGCTTTGGCGGAGGTATGGCGCGTGCTCGAGGCGGAGGGGCGCTTCATCTTCTCCACGCACTCCCTCTTTGCCTTGAACTACTTCGCCCCGTACCGCTTCCTGGCCTTTGTGCGCCTGTGTCTGGGACGGGCAGGCTGGCCGGTGCGGGAGCTGGAGCTGGGGGAGCGCTTCATCGACGACGAGTGGGAGGAGGCCAAGTATCTGCAGATCCTGCCCCCTTCCACCTGGAAAAGGCTCTTGCGTGCCCAGGGGTTCGAACTGGTCTACTTCAATACCCGCCAGCGCCTGGAGACGCGGAGGGAGTGGGGGTTTCCCGGGCATTTTGAGGATGGCGAGCGGTTTTACGTGGCTCGCAAGCGCGGTGCCCCTGTGCCGCAGAAAAGACCGATATCATGACTGAAGAGCCGGTGCTCAGCGAGGGCGAACTCGCCGCGTTCGTATCCGCGGGCTTTGTGGTGCTGGGCCGCCCGCTGACCTGGGAGATCATCGGCGAACTCCTGGCCGCCCTGCCCTCAACCGAAGAAGGTGATAGCGAGTAGGACTCCACAGAGTTCAGCAGGCAGCCGCGCACCCAGAGGGGTGTGCGGCTTTTTGTTTGGGTTCCCATCCTTGACCACAACTAGAGCGAAGTGTACTTTTCCTTAACAACTTGTACCTGAATGACGATACCGAGCCACGCGGGCATTGCGATGAAAGTAGACAAGAAAACCCACCTGACCATCGCCTATACCATCCTCACCGTGTTGCTCTTCCTCTTCATGCACAATTACCTGGGCAATCCGCCGGATAACATCCCCTACAGCCAGTTCCGGAAAAAGGTGGCCGAGGGCAAGGTGGCCGAGGTGGTGATCGGCACCGAGACCATCAGCGGCAAATTCCGCCCTCCCGAAGGCGGCTTTGTGACCACCCGGGTGGAGGACGCCGAACTGGTCCAGGTGCTGATGGCCAATGGCGTGGAGATCAACGGCGCCCAGGAAAGCACCTGGCTGACCACCCTGCTCTCGTGGATCCTGCCCGCGGTTTTCTTCGTGGGCATCTGGATGTTCATGGCCCGCCGCCTGGGAGGCGGATCGGGGGGCCTGATGTCCATCGGCAAGAGCAAGGCCAAGGTCTACATGGAGAAGGGGACTGGCATCACCTTTGAAGACGTGGCCGGCATCGACGAAGCCAAGGAAGAACTCCAGGAGGTGGTCGAGTTTCTCAAGACCCCGGCCCGTTTCCAGGCCCTGGGGGGCCGCATCCCCCGCGGGGTGCTGCTGGTCGGCTCGCCGGGCACCGGCAAGACCCTGCTGGCCAAGGCCGTGGCCGGGGAGGCCGGGGTGCCCTTCTTCTCGCTGACCGGCTCTGACTTCGTCGAGATGTTCGTCGGGGTGGGGGCGGCCCGGGTGCGCGACCTCTTTGAACAGGCCAAGAAACACGCCCCGGCCATCATCTTCATCGACGAGTTGGACGCCCTGGGCAAGGCGCGCGGGATCAGTTCCTTTGGCGGGCACGACGAAAGGGAGCAGACCCTCAACCAACTGCTGGCCGAACTGGACGGCTTCGACACCAACGTCGGCATCATCCTGATGGGGGCCACCAACCGGCCCGAGATCCTCGACCCGGCCCTGCTGCGGCCAGGCCGCTTCGACCGCATGGTGACCGTGGACCGGCCGGATAAAAAGGGCCGCGAGGCCATCCTCAAGATCCACGCCCGCGGGGTCAAGCTGGCGGCCGATGCGAATTTGCACGATCTGGCGTTGCGCACGCCGGGTTTTGCCGGGGCCGATCTGGCCAATTTGATCAACGAAGCAGCCCTGCTGGCAGCCCGGCGCGGCAAACAGGAGATCTCCAAGGACGAACTGGCCGAAGCCGTGGAAAGGGCCGTGGCGGGGTTGCAGCGCAAGAGCCGGGTGCTCAACGAAAAGGAAAGGCGCATCGTCGCCTATCACGAGGCGGGCCACGCCATTGCCGGCGAAGTGCTGACCCACGCCAACCCGGTGATCAAGATCTCCATCATCCCGCGCGGGGTGGCGGCGCTGGGCTACACCATGAACATGCCCACCGAAGACCGCTATCTGATGACCAAAGAGGAACTGCTCGACAATGCCTGTGCCCTGCTGGCGGGCAGGGCTTCCGAGGAGATCGTCTTTGGCGAGGTTTCCACCGGGGCGGCCAACGATCTGCAGCGGGCCACCCAGATCGCCGAGAACATGGTCAAGGAATACGGCATGAGCCAGGAACTGGGCCTGGTCTCCCACCGCGAGGAAAGGCATCCCCACTTCCTGGGCATGCCGGCGACTGATCGCAACTACAGCGAGGACACTGCCAGGCAGATCGACGCCGAGGTGCGGCAGATCATCGCCAGCAGCTATGAACGGGCCAAGCACCTGCTCGGGGAGCACCGCGAGGTGCTGGAGCGCGTAGTGCAAGTCCTCTGGGAAAAGGAGACCATGGAAGGGGAGGAGTTGCGCCGGCTGCTCAAGCCGGAAACCCCGCCCGAGGCAGCTCCCCCGGAAAAAGTGGACGAAACCCCGAACGGAGCAAGCGTGGCGCCGGCGGTGGAGCAGCTCAGCCCAGAGCCGCGATGATCTCCAATTCCACGGCCGCCCCCAGGGGCAGCTGGCTCACCCCCACGGCCAGCCGGGCGTGAACGCCCCGCTGGCCCAGCACGGCACTGAACAATTCGGAAGCGCCGTTGACCACCTTGGCCTGGTCGGTGAAATCCTCGGCAGAACTGACAAACCCCCCCAGCCTCAGGATGCGGGCGACCCGCTCCAAGCCCCCAGCTTCGGCCTTGAGTACGCTCAGGCCATTGAGGGCGCAAAGCCGGGCAGCCGCATAGCCTTCCTCCACGCTCAAATCGGCACCCACCCTGCCCGCATAGCGGATGCGGCCCTGCTCCAGGGGCAGCTGGCCGGCCACGAAGATCAGCTCTCCCCAGCGCACGGCGCGGGTGTAGGCCCCGGCCGGCTGGGGCGGTTCGGGGAGTACCAGACCCAGTTGGGCGAGTTTTTCCTCGGCGGACATCTCCTCCTCCTCTGGCTAGGCATGCGCGGTGAAATATACGGGCAGTTCCAGATCCGGGCCAAAGGGGAAGGCCGGGCATGAGCCAGCGCTGGGAGGGCCTGGCGCCGCTGAAGAACCGGGAGTTCCTCCTCCTGTGGCTGGCCAACGGGCTGTGGTGGCAGGCCATGTGGACCGAGCAGGTGGTCTTCGGCTGGCTGGCCCTCGAACTGACGGACTCGGCCTGGTGGGTGGCGCTGCTGGGTTTCTTCCGCTCCATCCCCCTGCTCTTTCTGGGACCCTTCAGCGCCGCCATCACCGACCGCTTCGACCGCAGATCGCTGATCCTGGGCGCCCAGATGGGCAGCACCGCCGGGTACGGGTTGCTGGTCCTGCTGGCCTGGCAGGGCCACCTGGAATACTGGCACCTGGCCCTGGTGGCCCTGACCAATGGGGCCGGCTGGGCCGTGGATTGGCCCACGCGCCGGGCCTTGGTGCCCGACCTGGTGGGCAAGACCCGGGTGGTGGAGGCCATGATGCTGGAGAACATCATCCAGGGACTGACGCGCATCCTGGGACCGCTGGGCGCCGGCAGCCTGCTGGCGGTCATCGGCATCCAGGGCGGCCTGGTGGCCCTCGCCTGCCTGGGGGGGCTGGGAGTGTTGCTGGTGACGGCGATGCAGACCAGCTCCAGGGCCCCGGTAGCCCCGGGTGGGCTGCGCAGCTCCTGGGCGCAGATCGGGGAGGGGTTGGGCTATGTGCGCCGCCAGCCGCGCATCTTCGGGGTGGTGCTGATCACCGCCATCATGAACTCCTGGGCCTTTCCCTTCCAGGGGCTGCTGCCGGTCTTTGCCCGCGATGTGCTGGGGCAGGGGCCCATGGGACTGGGGCTGCTGGCAGCGGCCAATGGGGTAGGGACCCTGGTCGGACTGCTGGCGGTGAACCAGAGCCGACGGTGGTGGAGCAACGAATGGCTCTTCGGCGGCGGCTCGGCCCTGGCCTGCGCGGGGATCGTGGGGTTCTCCTGTTCGTCCTCGTTCTACCTGTCTTTGGCGCTGCTGGTGCTCTCCGGGCTGGGTCAGGCCGGCTTCAGCGTCATGCAGAGCGCCATCACCCTGGTGGAGGCCACCGATGAGATGCGCAGCCGGGCCATGGGGGCCGTGGTCCTGGCCATCGGCACCGGACCGCTGGGCCGGCTGCAGAGCGGGGCCATGGCCGCCTCCTGGGGGGCGCCCCTGGTGGTGGGCGTGATGACGGTGGGCGCGCTGCTGGCCACGGCGGGGACGCTGGCCCTGCTGCCCGGGTTCGCGGCCAGGGGGCGGCGACATTGACGCTGCAGGAGGGCGCTTCTATATTGGAAAACCTCGGCATAAGCCTGAAGCACCTGCGCCGCTTGGGCCTGCAATGAGAAGGAGGAGGATATGACCCAGGTACAGATCCCGTGGGCTGCCTGGTACGGCAAGGCCCCTTTCGCTTTGACCTTTCCCGATTCGTGGCAGGTGGAGATCTGCAACATGAAGGGGGGAACCGACCTGGGCGACGCGGGCATCCGCCAGCGCCTGGCCCAGTCCATCGGCGCCCCCCCCCTGCGCCAGTTCGCCGCGGGCCGCGCCTCGGCCGCCATCCTGGTGGACGATCTGTCCCGCCCCACGCCGGCCTTCAGGCTCCTGCCCTACGTGCTGGAGGAGTTGGCCGCGGCCGGGATAGGGGAGGACCGGGTGAAGATCATCTGCGCCCTGGCCGCCCACCGGCCCATGACCCGGGACGATATGATCAAGAAGGTGGGCCTGGACATCGTCGAGCGGCTACAGGTGCTCAACCACAACGCGTACGAGAATCTCGAATTCCTGGGCTATTCGAGCCGGGGCACCCCGATCTTCGTCAACCGCGACCTGATGTCCTGCCAGGTGCGCATCGCCCTGGGCATGATCACCCCCAGGGGGGGGATCTTCGGGGGTGGGGCCAAACTGCTCATCCCGGGGGCCTGCGGCCACCAGACTATCATGCTCAACCACCGTTACGTGCACGAGCGCTTCCGCGAGCACCTCTCCGAGGTGGGGCGCCTGGCCGGCCTGGGCTATATCGTCAATCCGCTGCTCAATCCCAAGCTGGAGATCATCGAACTGGTGGCCGGTGATCCGGATGCCGCCTTTGCCCGGGGCTGCGAACTGGGCAGGGACCTGTACGCTACCCGCATCCCCGACTCCTTCGACATCGGGGTGTTCAACGCCTTCCCCAAGGACACGGAATTGTGCCAGGCCCCCCTGGCCCTGATCCCCCTCAACAGCAGCGCGAAAAAACCCCTGAAACCCACCTCCACCATCGTCATCTGCGCTGCCTGCCCCGAAGGGCTGGGCTGGCACTCGGTGTTCGGACCGGGCACGGCTCTGGGCGGCAGGCCGGGCAAGCCCCAGCACCGCACCGTGGTCTTTTCGCCGGGGATCAACAAGTGGGATTGCCAGGCCAAGTTCGGGCCGGAGGTGATCTTCTGCAAGACCTGGCCCGAGGTGCTGGGGGTATTGGAAAACGCCCATGGAACCCAGGCGCAGGTGGCGGTGTTCCCGGCCGGGGCCATGCAACACGCAGCCGCGTAGGGGCTCGCGATGTGCCTTACACCATTTCTGGACGGATAAGGAGAAACAGACGTGGGACATCTCTCGCGATTCGAACTAGGAGGCAAGGTGGTGATCGTCACCGGGGCCGGTCGCGGCATTGGCCGGACCATCGCCCTGGACGCGGTGCGCTCGGGGGCCAAGGTGGCCGCGGGCAGCCGCACCATGGGCGAACTGGAAAGCCTGGCAGGCGAGATCAAAAAAATGGGCGGCGAGTGCTTCCATCACCGCCTCGACGTGGTTTCGGTGGCCTCCATCCAGGAATTCTTCGCCGCGGCAATCGCCCACTACGGGCGCATCGATGGGCTGGTCAACAACGCCGGATACAACAAGCAGGCGCCCATCCTCGACTACGACGAGGAACTCTACGACCAGATCGTGGACGCCAATCTCAAGAACGTCTTCTTCTGCAGCCAGGTGGCGGCGAAACAGTTCATCGCCCAGGGCGGGGGGGGCAGCATCGTCAACATCGCCTCCCAGGCCGGGGTGATCGGGGCACCGGGGCGCGGGCCCTACAGCGGCGCCAAGGGCGGGGTCATCAACCTGACCCGCACCATGGCGGTGGAATGGGCCAAGCACCAGATCCGCGTCAACGGGGTGGCCCCCACGGTGACCCGTTCCTCCATGGCCGAGCAGGCCATGCGGGACAACAAGACCTTTGCCGAGGCGGTGCGCACCATGAATCTCTTGCGGGGGGATCTGGCCGAACCCGAGGAGATCTCGGCGCCGGTGGTGTTCCTGCTCTCCGAAGCGGCCAGCATGATCACCGGCCACACCCTGGTGGTCGACGGGGGCTGGACCATCGCCTGAGCAGGGGCCGGGGAGCAGACCAGCGGGGGCGTGCAGCGACGCCCCCCATTTTTTTAAGGACCGGAAACCAGCATTCTACACCGCAGAGGAGAGCTTATGAGACGGACTGTGCAGTACCTGTTAATCGCCGCCTTGGGTCTGCTGCCGGGGAGCGCCCTGGCCCAGATGAAGATCGGTTTCATCAATTCCGACCAGCTCAAGGAGCAGCTGCCCGAGATCAAGGCCGCCCAGCAGCAGCTGGAACTGCTGCAGCAGCAGCGCACCCAGGAGGGCGAGGCGCGCCAGGCCAAGCTGGCGCAGATGGAGGAGAATTACCGCAAGCAGGAGATGCTGCTCAGCGAAGCCCGCAAGGCCGAAATGCAGGCCGAGTACGAGGCCGAGGTGCAGAGGCTGCAGGAGTTTGGCCAGGCCACCCAGGAAGAGCTGATGAAGAAGAACTTCGACCTGCACAACCCCATCTTCGAGCGCATCAACGCCGCCATCAAGGCCATCGCCGAGGAAGAGAGATACGATTTTGTCCTGGACGCCGGTTCGGCGGGCGGGGCCGTGGTCTTTGCCGCGGACCAGTACGACCTGACCGACAAACTGCTCCAAAAGCTGCAGGAGAGCCCGCCCCAGGCAGCCCCGGCAGGAGGTGGCAACTAGACGGCCACGGCCTCGCCCACCAGCCCGATATTTTCCAGGATCTGCTCCTCGTCCATCATGCCCATGACCATGGCGTGGACCGCGGATACGCCCAGCACAAAGCGCACCGCCCTGGCCGGGTCGCCGGTCAACTCGCTGCCCCCGCCCACGACCTTCATGCCGTAGATCCCCTTGCCGGCCTGGGCCATCTCCTCGATGACCGGGACCACCTGTTCGGGGCCGGCGTCCATGGCGTGGCCGGCGTAGTTGACCCGGGCCAGCACCACGTCCACCCAGGCAGTGCGGGCGGTGGTCCGGAAAGCGCCGAAGTCGTGGCAGGAGACCCCCAGGGCGCGGATCACCCCCTGCTCCTTGAGGCGGCTGAGCACCTCCATGGGGCCCTGCATCCTTGCGGGCCATCCGGCTTCGGTGAGGCAGTGGAGCAGCAGGATGTCGATATAGTCGGTGCGCAGTTCCTTCAGGAAGCGCTCGACGTCCCTCTTCACTCCGGGGGCGGTGCGGGAGATGGTCTTGGTGGTGATCACCGCGTTTTCCCGGCCCACCTCCTCCAGGGCCGCCGCCACGTGGGGGTGGGTGCCGTACTGGTCGGCGGTATCCCAGAAATTGACGCCCCGCTCGTGGGCAAAGCGCAGCAGGTAAGCCAGCCGCTCCACCCCCAGGTCGCCCTGATTGGAGCGCTTGTTCCAGCCATTGGTGCCGGTGCCGAAGCACAGGCGGGAAACGCGCAGGCCGCTCAGGCCCAGATCCACCTGGTCGATCATCTCCATCCTCCTCGGTTGGTCCCAAAGGAGCAGAAAAAACCTCCGGGCGTCAAGTAGACAGGCGCGGGGGGGCGCCCTACCTTTCGAGGTCTTTCAGGCAGGAGCGCTCAGTGAAAAAGGAAATCCCGGAATTCTACCGGCGCTATCTCCAGACCCGCCAGCAGGCCCTGCTCTCCCAGGAGCGGCGGGGATTGACCTGGAGGGGATTGGGCCTGGGGTGCTTTCTGAGCTTCTTTCTGGCCATCGGCGACCCCTACGGCAACATGATCATCCGGGGCTCGTACATGGCCCTGGACTTCAGCACCCCCGGAGCGCTCTTCCTCTTTTTGGTGTTGACCGGGGCGCTCAACGCGCTCTTCAAGCTGGCCGGCCGGGGCAGGAAACACACCCTGCTGCTGGCCGGCCTGGTCTCGCTGGCCTGGGCCTGGCACTACTGGCCCTTCACCAGCCTCGATCCCTATTCCCCGGGCCTGATCTTCTCCACCTTCCTGCTGGGCTGCGCCCTGCTCAACCTGCCCCTGGTCCGGCGGGGCACCTCGCTGGCCCTCAACCGGGCGGATCTGATCCTGGTCTACGCCATGCTGCTGATGGTCTCGGCGGTGTGCAGCATGGGTCTGAGCGAGCAATTGCTGCCCATGCTCACCGCCCTTTTCTACTACGCCTCTCCCCAGAACAAGTGGCGGGAAAAGCTCTTCCCCCATCTGCCGCACCGGGCCATGGTGGAGGACGGACAGGGGAACAGGGCCTTTTACGAGGGGACCGGGGCCGCGGGGGCCATTCCCTATGGGGCCTGGGCCGAACCCCTGCTGTGGTGGGGGCTCTTCCTGGGGGCCCTGTACCTGAGCATGGTGTGCATCGCGGTGATCCTGCGGCGGCAGTGGATGGAGCGGGAGCGCCTGCCCTATCCCATCACCCAGGCCGGCCTGGCCCTGGTGCGCGGCGAGGAGGAGGGGCGGCTGGTCAACGGGTTTTTCCTGCGGCCGGCCATGTGGGTGGGCGCCGCCTTTCCCCTGGTCCTGGGCAGTCTGCAGGCCTTGCAGCGCTATTATCCGGCCACTCCGGCCCTGCGCCTGCAGTGGCAGCTGCCCTTGGTGGGGCATCAGTTTCTGCAGGTGAGCATCAGTTTCGCCATGCTGGGTTTTTCCTACCTGATCAACAGCAGTATCGCCATGGGGATCTGGGTCTTCCACCTGCTGTCCAAGATAGAAAAAGAAGCCCTCTTCCTGACCGGGATGCGCTCGGAGGTGAAACTGATGTACGGGGTGAGCGATGCGCCCTTGCTGGGCTACCAGGGGGTGGGGGGGTTGCTGATCCTGGTCCTCGGCGGACTGTGGGTTTCCCGCGAACACCTGGGCCAGGTGCTGCGCCGGGCCCTGGGCCGGGGTAATCCCGAGGTTGACGCCGGGGAGATCCTCTCCTACCGCAAGGCCCTGCTGGGAACGGTGGGGGGCATGGGGGGCATGGTGTTGTGGCTGTGGTTCATGGGCACCCCCCTGTGGATCTCCCTGGTCTTTGTGGGGGTGGCGATGCTGATCTTTGTGGGAGTGACCCGCATCGTGGCCGAGGCCGGGCTGGCAGCGCTGCGCTCGCCCCTGACCGCCCCTGACCTGGTGATCCAGGGGCTGGGTTCCACCCTGGTGGGGCCCGCTGGGGTGGTCAATCTCTCCCTGGCTTACATCTGGGCCGCCGATATCCGGATCTTCGCCCTGGCCACCTGCGCCAATGCCCTCAAACTGGTCGAGGAGATGGATCTGCGCAGCCGCCGCATGGTCTTTGCCGCCATGCTGGCAGCGCTGATCATCGGGGCGGGAGGGGCGGCATGGATGATCTTTCACATGGCCTACCGGCACGGGGGGGTCAATCTCAATGCCTGGTTTTTCAACGGGGCGCCGCGCGCGGCGTACGACAATGCCCTCAGCCATCTGGCCCCGCAGGGGGTGGACTGGCAGGGCCTGGGTTTCCTGGGCGGGGGGGCGATGGTGATGGGACTGCTGCTGTGGGCGCGCCAGCGCTATCCCTGGTGGCCCCTGCACCCGCTGGGTTTTCCCATCGGCGCCGAGAGCATGATGGACTACGTGTGGTTCAACGTCTTCTTCTCCTGGCTGGTCAAGGGAGCGGTGCTGCGCTACGGGGGAGCGGCCCTGTACCAGCGCAGCCAGGCCTTTTTCCTCGGGATGATCGCCGGCCAGGTGCTGTGCAACGGCCTTTGGCTGTGCATCGACTATTTCACCGGCAAGGTGGGGAATTCCATTTTCTGGATATGAGCTGGGGATTGATCGCGATCCTGGGGGGGCTGTTGGCCGCGCCGGCCGGGGCTCAACTGCGCCCCACCGTGGAGAGGCTGGCTGCCCTGGGTTCGCGGATGAGCGGGTACCCCGGGGCGGAACAGGCCGCGGCCTTGATGGAACAGGGGCTGCGCCAGGCCGGGGTGGAGGAGGTGAAGAGGGAGGAGTTCCAACTGGCCGTGCCCATGGACCAGGGCGGCTGGGTGAGGGTAGTGCCAGATGGCGAGGCCTGGCCTATGCACGGCTTCTGGCCCAATCTGGTAGTTCCCTCCACCTTGCCCCCGGGCGGGGTGGATCTCCCCCTGATCTGGGGCGGCACCGGGGAGTGGGAGGAACTGGCAGGCCAGGAGGTGGCGGGCCGGGCCGTGCTCATGGAATTCAACTCCTGGGACCACTGGCTGCGGGTGGCCTCGCTGGGGGCCCGGGCGGTGCTCTTCGCCGCCCCGGCACGGGCCACCTGGGGACAGGGGGTGACCAAGAGCGTGCAGGTACCCCTGGAACTGCCGCGTTTCTGGGTGGAAGGGGAGGCAGGCCAGTTCCTGCGCCGGCAACTGGAACAGGGGCCGGTGCAGGTGCACCTGGAGGCGCGCATGGAGTGGGCGCAGAGACCGGCCTGGAACATCTGGGGGATGGTGCCTGGCCGCGATCCGGCTTTGCAGAAAGAGTTGATCGTGGTCGAGGCGTACTACGACGCTTCCTCGGCGGTGCCCGGCCTGGCGCCGGGGGCCGAGCAGGCTGGTGCGGCTGCCGCCCTGCTCGAACTGGCCGCTCATCTGCGCGACCATCCTCCGGCCCGCAGCGTGGTGCTGGTGGCGGCCGGGGCCCATTTCCAGGGGCGCCGGGGCATCGCCGATTTTCTGGACCGCCACGCCCGCCGGCATCCCCACTACGCCCAGCGCCAGCAGCAGCCCCTGAACCCCCGGCTCTTCATCAGCCTCGACCTGTCCTCGCAGACCGATCAGTTGGGGATCTGGAACAACACCTACAGCTTTGACCGCAAGCGCTTTTTCGTGCCCCTGGGAAGGCGCTTCACCGGCTATGCCGAGGAAGCGGGGCAAGTGCTGGCCAACGGCATCAGCCCGATCAAGGGCATGGACTGGTCCTCCTACATGCCGGGGGGGCTGAGCCCGGACAGCGAAATGGCCCTGCAGGCCGGCCTGGTCTCCCTGGTCCTGGCCACGGTGAACGACGCCCGCTATGGGGTGGATACGCCGCAGGACCTGCCGGGACAGGTCGATTTCCCGAATCTGGAACGCCAGGTGGATCTGCTGCTGAAGCTGCTGGACCAGGCTTTTGCCGACCCCGAACTCTTCGCCGAACTGGAGGATTTCACCCCGGTCTTCAAGGATAACCTGCGCACCTTGAGGGTGGTGACCCGCACCTTTCCCCAGCGCAGCCAGATCCCGGACCGGCCCGTGGCCAATGCCGTGGTGGTGGTGGGTTTTCCCTATAATCAAAAGGGAGTGCGCTGGGCGCAATACTATTTGAGCGACGGAGAGGGGCAGGTCGAGGCCCAGGGCCTGGAGGTCGGGATCCAGCCGGTGGCTGCCTTTGTCCTGGACCCGCAGAGCGGCGGGGTGGTCTATGCCCCGGACCTGGGGGAGCGGGGCAGCAGGTTCCATGGAGGTGCGGCCAAAATCGGCCTGCTCAGCAGCGCCGTGCGCTGGGATACCAACGAAAAGCTGGTGGTGCTCTTTCCCTGCATCGGCAGCCCTTTCTACGGGCTCATCGATCCGCGCCAGCTTTCGGCCCTCGACGAACTCAAGGTCCTCGACAGCAAGGGGGCGGCGCCCAGGCAGTTCGGCTTCATGCTCGAATCGCCGGTCGGGGTGGTCTTCGGCAGCCCTGGCCAGGCGCTCAAACTGCTGGTGGGCAAGCACCCGCTGCTCTTGCTCAACAGCCAGGGAGGGTTGAGCGAAGAGGATGCCCGGGGCACGGGGTACGTGCTGGGGAGCCAGTCCCTGCTGCCCACCGAACTCATGGCCCTGCAGGACATGTGGCAACTGGACGAGGCGCGGCTGCAGACCATGCGCCGGCACGCCATCGAGAACCAGCGGCTCACCCAGTTGCACCAGCGGGGCGGGGCCTTGCTGGCCCAGGCCCGGGAGGGGTGGGAAAAGCGGCAGTGGCCCGCGTACGTGGCGGCGGTGCGGGCGGCCCTGGGGGTGACCGCCAGGGCCTACCCGGAGGTCCTGGGCACCCTCAACGACGTGATGAAGGGGTTGGTCTTCTTCCTGGCCCTGGTCATCCCGGCCGCCTTCTTCGGGGAGCGCCTGCTGCTGGCCGCCGCGGACATCCACCGCCAGTTGGCCGGCTGCGGGGTGCTGCTGGCCCTGATCTGGCTGCTCATCTCCCAGATCCACCCGGCCTTCGAGATCGCCCACCCGCTGGTGATCCTGCTGGGTTTTGCGATCATGGCCATGGCCTGCTTCGTGCTGGTGCTGATCAGTGGGCGCTTCAACCGCTATTCCAGGGAGCGAAGGGCCCGGGCCGCCAGGGTCCACGACACCGATATCAGCCGGGGCAGCGCCGCGTACGTGGCCTTCATGCTGGGGATCTCCAACATGCGCCGGCGCCGGCTGCGCACCGGGCTCACCCTGGTCACCCTGACCTTGCTCACCTTCACGGTGCTCTCCTTCACCGCCTTCAGGGAGCAGGTGCGCTACCTGGGTTTTGCCCTGCCTGACCCGGCGCCCTATCCAGGGGTGCTGATCCGCGACCGGGGCTGGAGCGCCCTCAGTCCGGCCACCCTCGAATACGCCCGCTCCCATTTCGGGGCCGGGGTGTGCCCGCGCAACTGGTACCTGACCAGGGAAGCCGAGCTGCTGGAGCAGCAGGAGCAGTACATCCAGATCCGCTGTGAGGGGCAGAGCGAGCAGGTGCTGGGCCTGCTGGGCCTCAGCCCGGGTGAAGCTGGGATCACCGGGATAGCCCAGGCGCTGAGGGCCGGGACCTTCTTCGCCAGTGAGGACGAAGCCAGTTGTCTGGTGTCCGAGGGGCTGGCCAGGCGCCTGGGCATCGACCCTGGGGAGGTGGGGCGCACCCAGATCCAGGTCTTCGGCAGGTCCCTGGTGGTGCGCGGGATCGCGGACGGGGAAAAGCTGGAGGCCCTGCGGGACCTGGACCACGAGCCCCTGACTCCGGCTGACTTCAAGCGCTCCTCCACCCAGCTGCTGGGGCCGGCGGCCCTGCTGGAAACTACGGTCGAAAAGAAGGACAAGTCCCTGGAGATCACCCCCTTCGTGCACCTGGACGCCGACCAGGTGCTGATCCTGCCCTACCAGATCCTGCGCGAAGCCGGCGGCACCCTGCGCTCGGTGGCAGTGCGCCTGGGGGGAGGGGAGGAGGACCGCATTCTGGTCGAGGATTTTCTGCTGCGCTTCTCCAGCACCCTCTTCGCCAGCCTGCCCGACCCCGGCAGCGGGCAGCTCCGGGTCTACTCCTACACCTCGGTGGGCCTGACGGCAGTGGAAGGGCTGGGGGCGGTGCTGGTGCCCATGGCCATCGCTGCCCTCATCGTGCTCAACGCCATGTTGGGGGCGGTGTACGAGCGCTACCGCGAGATCGGCATCTACTCATCGGTGGGCCTGGCCCCCCGGCACATCGCCTGGCTCTTTGTGGCCGAATCCTGCGTGTACGCGGTGCTGGGGGTCACCCTGGGCTATATCCTGGGACAGGGGGCGGGCAAAATCTTATTATGGGCCGGCCTGGCCGGGGGGATCAATCTCAACTACTCCTCGCTGGCGGCCATCGCCGCGGCCCTGCTGGTGATGGGGGTGGTGCTCGTTTCCACGATCTACCCGGCCCGACTGGCCGCCCAGAGCGCGGTGCCCGACACGGTGCGGCGCTGGCAGCCGCCGCCGCCGGCGGGGGATCGCTGGGTCTTCGCTTTCCCCTTCATGGTGAGCCACGCCGAAGTGCTGGGCCTGTGCGGCTTCCTGACCAACTATTTCAGAGCCCAGGGGGAGGCGGCCCTGGGCAATTTCTTCACCGAGCAGGTGCGCATCGTCCGCGAAGGGGAGGAGCGCGGGGTGCAGCTGCTCCTGTGGCTGGCGCCCTTCGACCTGGGGCTGTGCCAGTTTCTGCAACTGGGCTTTGGCCCCTCGGGGGTGGCCGGGGTCTGTGCGGTGGAGGTCTACATCGAGCGCCTCAGCGGCCAGCACGCCTTCTGGCAGCGGGCCAACCAGCGTTTCATGAACCGGCTGCGGCGCGAGTTCCTGCTGTGGAACACCCTGGGCTCCGAGGAGCGGGCCTTTCACCGGCAGGCCGCCGAAGGATTGCTGAAGGGGGAGGATGGCCAGGCTCAAGGATAGGCAGTGGGAGGAGGTCGAGGAGTACCGCGCCCTGCTGGAAGCACCCTCCCGCTTCGACGAGGGCTTCACGGTCCGCACCCTGATCGGGGTGCTCTTCATCTCCCTGATCATGACCCCCGGGGAGATGTACCTGGGCCTGGTTACTGGAGGCGGGATCGGCGCGGCGGCCCAGTGGGTGACGGTGATCCTCTTCCTGGAGGTGGCCAAGCGCTCCTTCACCTCGCTGCGCCGGCAGGAGATCTACCTGCTGGTGTACGTGGCCTCAGCCCTGGTGGCCAGGGAGCAGGGGGCCTTTCTGGACCTGCTCTGGCGCCAGTACTTCGTCACCTCTCCGGAGGCCGAGCAGTTCGGCATCGCCAAGCTCTTGCCCTGGTGGTACGCCCCCTCCCCGGATTCGGAGGCCATCGCCCAGCGCACCTTCCTCCACCCGGACTGGGCCTGGCCCATCGCCCTGCTGGTGCTGGGCACCATCATGGGCCGCATCGCCTGGTTCACCTCCGGGTACGCCCTCTTCCGCCTCAGCTCCGACCGCGACCGGCTGCCCTTTCCCACGGCCCCCATGTCGGCTCTTTCCTCCATGGCCCTGGCCGAGGAGAGCGGGGACGAAACCGAGACCTGGAAGTGGCCGGTGTTCAGCACCGGGGCCGTGATCGGCACCCTCTTCGGGGCAGTGTACGTGGGGCTGCCCACCATCACCGACCTCTTGGGCGGCAAGATCGAGTTGATCCCCATCCCCTTCCTGGATCTGACCCCGTACCTGGGCAACGTGCTGCAGGCCGCGCCCCTGGGCATCACCCTGCACCTGGGATCGGTGCTGGCCGGATTGCTCATGCCCTTCTGGGCGGTGATCGGTTCCTTCGCCGGGGTGATGGTGAGCACCTTCGCCAGTCCGCTGCTGCGGGCCTGGGGCTACCTGCCCCACTGGCAGATGGGGATGGACACCATCCGCACCCAGATCGCCACTGGCATCGACTTCTGGCGGGCCTTCGGCATCGGCATCACCCTGGCGGTGACCCTGATCAGCTTCTACCAATTGATGCTGGCCACCCGCCAGGCCAGGCAGCGGCAGGGGATGAGCGCGGCGCCGGCAGTCTATCCCCGCACCTGCCAGCATCCCGGGTGCAGCCGGCCCTCCAAGGTGCGGGGCTATTGCCTGGAGCACCTGGGGCGGGGGGATTTCAGCTTGTGGGCCTGCGCCCTGCTCTTCTGCGTGCCCACCCTCTACTCCATCGTGCTGGCCAAGACCCTCTTTCCCACCCTGGTGAGCACCGGCCTGCTGCTGACCTTTGTGCTCATCGGCTTTGTCTACGCCCCGCTGATGTCAGTGGTCAGCGCCCGGCTCGACGGCATGATCGGCCGCGAGGTCGCCATCCCGTACCTGCACGAGACCATCATCTTCCTCACCGGGTACCGGGGGGTGGAGATCTGGTTCGTGCCCTTCCCCGGGCAGAATTTCGGCGGCAATGCCGAGCAGTTCCGCATCGTCGAACTCACCGGCATGCGCTTCACCAGCCTGCTCAAGGCCGAACTCTTCATGCTGCCCATCGTCTTTGCCGTGAGTCTGATGTACTGGAGTTTCCTGTGGCGGCTGGCGCCCATCCCCTCGGAGAGTTATCCGTACGCCCAGTTGATGTGGCCCCTGCAGGCCTTTGACCAGGCCCTCTTCCTCTCCAGCACCATGTACAGCAAGACCTGGAGGGCGGGGGAGGAGGTGGAGGGCCGCCCGGTGGGCCGGGGCGAGGTGGTGTGGAGCCCCAGCAACCTGCAGGACCGCCAGTGGTGGTACTGGCGGGTGCGCGCCACCCGCCAGGTGGAGGTGCCCGATCCGGAAAAACGCGCCTACGGTCCCTGGTCTCAGGTGGGGTACTTCTACACTGACTTTACCGGCAAGGGCCCGCCGCCGGGGCCACCGCCCGTCCCGCAGCCGCCAAGGGCCGGCGCCCCAGAGCGGCTCTGGCCCTCGGACGGCGAAGCGGTGTCCACCCCCAACCCCAACTTCAGGGCCCAGGCGGAAGTGGCGGCGGGGGACACCGCCGAGTTCTATATCGAGGTGGACCGCCTGCCCACCTTCGACGGGGAGTTCCTGCAGCGCTCCTCGGACCGGCCCCTGCTCTTCGAGGTGCTCTGGGAGGACCTCAAGTACACCGGCAACCGCCGCGACGACGACGGGGACGGCCAGAGCGATGAGGAGCTGGTCAATGGCAGGGACGACGACGGGGACGGCCGGGTGGACGAGGACTTCGGTCATCCCACGGACGGGAAGAAATGGCCCTTCATCGCCATAGGATTGGGTTTTGGCCTGACGGCCTACTTCGGCCTGGCCCTGTTGGGCATGCCCATCTTCCTGATCTGGGGGTACGTGCAGAGCGTCAACGGCATTCCCCACAACCTGCTGCCCCAGATCTTCGGGGCGCTGCTGGCGCGCGGCTATTTCTGGAAGAAGTACGGCAAACAGGAATGGCGACGCTACGCCATGGTGCTGAGCGTGGGCTTTGGGGTGGGCATGTCCCTGGTGGGCATGTTCTGCGCGGCATTGGCCATGGTCAGCAAGGCGGTCTCGGCGCTGGCGTATTGATAGCAGCGTAGAGGCCCTTTATATTCCCTCCATGGACCTGCTCAGACGTCTCTGGCATATCGCCCGCGCCCAGGTGGGGACCGGGAAGGGGAGCGGGTGGGAAGGGCCGGCGCCGGGGGCGGATTTCAGCGGGTCCCGGCGCCCCCGCCAGGAGCCCCCACCAGCCGTCGATCCCAAACTGGCCCAGTACTATGCCAATCTCGAAATTCCCTATGGCTCAGATCTGGCAACCGCCCGGCGGGCCTGGAAGCGCCTGCTCAAGAAATGCCATCCCGACCTCCACGCCAATGATCCAGAGAAAAGGCGCGTGGCTGACGAGTTGAGCGCCCGGCTCACCCAGGCCTATCAGGAACTGGAGCGGGCCCTCAAAGCAAAGGAGAATAGCTAATCCCATGTCCGCAACCTTCGACAAGGTCAAGGGGTATATCCTCGAACTGGGACTGCGCATCTACCAGGAAGTGCCCGGAGAGGAACTGCTCATCGTCGACGACACCGAGCGGGGCATCCGCAAACTGATCATCGACTGCGAAGAAGAGATCCTGGTGCTCGAACAATTGATCCTCAGGCTCGCACCCCAGACCCCAACCCAGACCTACAAGCGCCTGCTGCAGATGAACCGCAGTCTGGTCCACGGGGCCTTTGTGCTGGACGAGAGCGGGGAGCGGCTGCTCTTCCGCGATACCCTGGCCCTGGACAATCTGGACCTGAACGAATTGGAGTCCACGCTCAATGCCCTGAGTCTGGGGCTGGCCGAAAACGGGGCTGAACTGCTCTCTTTTGCCGGGAAATAAGGAGGAGAAATGGCAGGTATTTTCCAGCGGCTCTTCAAGACCGGGCAGGCCGAGGCCCACTCCCTCATCGACAGATTGGAAGACCCCATCAAGCTGAGCGAGCAGGCGGTGCGGGATCTCAAGAAGGATCTGCACGAAAGCCTGCAGAGCCTGGCCGAGGTCAAGGCCATTGTCATCCGCCTCAACAAGGAGGCTGCGGACAACAAGAGACTGGCCGCGGACTACGAGCGCAAGGCCATGCTGCTCCTGCAGAAATCCCAGGGCGGGGAACTGGTCCTGGCCGAGGCCGAGCGCCTGGCCCGCGAAGCCCTCAGCCGCAAGGAGGAAGCCGCTGCCCGGGCCCTGGAGGCTACTCAACAGGGTCTGAACCAGCAGCAGATGGCCGACAAGCTGCAGAGCAACATCAACGATCTCAAGTCCAAGGTGGCGGCCTACGAGAACGACCTGATCATGCTCAAGGCCCGCAGCAAGACCGCCAATGCCACCCGCAAGATCAACCAGCGCCTGGCCAATGTGGACCCCGAAGGCACGGTGAGCCTGCTGGAACGGATGAAGGAGAAGGTGAACGAGCAGGAGTCCCTGGCCCAGGCCTACGGGGAGATGGCCGACACCACCCACACCGTGGACGAGGAGATCGACAAGGCCCTCAAAGGCGGCACCTCGCCCCAGGTGGAGGACTCCCTGGCCCAACTGAAGGCCAAGATGGGGATGAAGTGAGGCCCCACTTCTGAAGCGCAGGCAGTTCCTCCGCGCCCTGCTGGCCGGCCCCGGCCTGCCCTATCTGAGCCGCTGCCGGCCGGTCTCCACCCGCCCCGTCCCCGGAGCCATTGTCAACGCTGCCATTCCCGGGCACCTGCTGCGCCAGCCCCGCCAGGCCGCGGATTTCCCGCCGGCCCAGGGGCCGCCCCTCGACGCGCTCATCATCGGCGGCGGGGTTTCGGGCCTGTGCGCGGCCTGGCGCCTGAAGCAGGCCGGGGTCGAGGATCTGCTCTTGCTGGAGTTGGGGGAGGAGTTGGGGGGCACGGCCCTGGCCGGCAGTCTGCAGGGGCGGCCGGTGCCCTGGGGGGCGCACTACATCAACGTCCCCCCTGCCGAGGCCGACTGCGTCCACGCCCTCTTGCAGGACCTGCGGGTGATCACCGGGTACGACGCGGCCGGCCGGCCCCAGGTGGTCCCCGCATATCTGGTGCGCTGGCCCCACGAAAGGCTCTTCATAGAGGGTGAATGGGTGGAGGAGTTGGACCCCTTTGCCGGGGCTCCGGCCGGGGAGGTGGAGGTGCTGCGCCAGTTCGAGGACCAGATGCTGCGCTGGACCCTGTACCAGGGGCGGGATGGGCGGCGGGGTTTTGCCATGCCCCTGCGCTACAGCAGCAGGGACTCAATCCTGCGCGAGCTGGACCAGCTCACCATGCTCCAGTACCTGCGCTCCAAAAACTGGAACTCGCCCCGCCTGGACTGGCTGGTGGATTACGCCTGCCGCGACGACTACGGTACCCCCCTGGACCAGGTCTCGGCCTGGGCCGGCATCCACTACCACGCCTGCCGCTTTTACGACCGCCGCCTGCGCGACCAGTACCCCGCCGACACCCTGACCTGGCCGGAGGGCAACGGCTTCCTGGTGCGGCGCCTGGCCGAAAGACTCGCCCCTCCTCAGTGGCGGTCCAATACCGCTGTAGTGCGGGTGGAGCCGGCTGCCGGGGCGGTGTGGCTGGGCTGCATGGACACCCGCAGCGGGGAACTCTTCTCGCTGCGGGCGAAGAGCGCCGTGTACGCCGGCAAGCTGCACACGGTTCCCCTGGTGGTGCAGGGATTGCCCGCTCCCCAGCTCCAGGCCATCGCTTCCCTGTCCTACTGCCCCTGGCTGGTGGCGGCAGTGCAGGTCTCCCGCCTGCCCCAGGGCAAGGGCGCTGCCCCTGCATGGGACAATGTGCTCTACGCCAGTCCTTCCCTGGGCTATGTGGCGGCCGACCACCAGCGCCCGCCCGGCAACAATTCCAGGGTCTTGATGTACCATCTGCCCCTGGTGCGCCAGGTCGCCCGGGCGCGGCGGGAACTGCTGGAGCAGGATCACGCCTTCTGGGCCGGGCAGATCCTGGCGGATCTGCGGCAAGCCCATCCCGACATCGAGGAGGTGGTGGAGCGCCTCGACCTGTACCGCTGGGGCCACGCCATGGTCCAGCCCCTGCCCGGAGTGATCTGGGGGGAGGGGAGCCGGCTGCGGGCCCAGGCCTGCGGCGCCCTCTCCTTTGCCACCTGCGACACCACCGGGCTGCCCCTCTTCGAGGAGGCCTGCTTCGCCGGCATCCGGGCTGCCGAGGAGTGCCTGGAGCGGCTGGGGACGGGCGGTGAGACCCTGCTCAAAGGGCTGGCCGATGGTTGAGCCCCGCTTCTCCCACCTGGGCCTCTTCCTGCTCCTGGCTGCGGTCCTGGCAGTGGCGGTCTGCTCCATCATCTACGAATTGCTCATCGGCAGCATCTCCTCCTATTTCATCGGCGACAGCGTGGAGCAGTTCTCGCTGACCATCGGGTTCTTCCTCTTCGCCATGGGCCTGGGGTCCTGGCTCTCGCGCTGGATCGAGGAGCAGTTGCTGGCCCGGCTCATCGCCCTGGAATTGTGGCTGGGTCTGGTGGGCGGGGGCAGCGTGGCGATCCTGTACCTGGCCTACGCCCAGGGCGAGCACTACCGGTACTGGATGCTCCTGCTCACCATGGCCATCGGCGCGCTCATCGGCCTGGAACTGCCCCTGCTGACCCGCCTCTTGCAGAACTACGGGTCCCTGCGGGCCACCCTGGCCAATGTCCTGTCGCTGGACTACCTGGGGGCCCTGGTGGCGGCCCTGCTCTTTCCGTACCTGCTCCTGCCGGCCCTGGGCAACCTGCACACCGGACTGGTCACCGGACTGGTCAACGCCGGGGTGGGGGCCGGGTTGCTGTGGAATTGCTGGGAGCAGTTGTCGCCTGCCTGGCGGCGGGGCCTGGCCCTGCAGGCCGCCGGGGTGTTGCTGGCGCTGCTGGCCTTGCTGGCCGGCGCCGAGGGGCTGCTCGAACGCTGGGAGAGCGACCTGTACGCCGACCGCATCATCTACAGCCAGCAGTCGCCCTACCAGAAGATCGTGCTCACCCGCTGGCGCGAGGATCTGCGCCTCTACCTGGACGGCCATCTGCAATTCGCCGCCGCTGACGAGCGGCGCTACCACGAATCCCTGGTCCACCCGGCCCTGGCCCTGGCCCGCCACCGGCAGCGGGTGCTCATCCTCGGCGGGGGCGACGGCCTGAGTGCCCGCGAGGTGCTCAAGTACCGGGACGTGGAGGAGGTGGACCTGGTGGATCTGGACCAGGCCATGACCGATTTGGCGCGGCGCAACCTCCACCTGACCCGCCTCAACGAGAATTCCCTGAACCACCCAAGGGTCCGGGTGATCAACCAGGACGCCTTTGCTTTTCTGCAGGAGACCCAGGTCCAGTACGGGGCCATCCTCATCGACCTGACTGACCCGCGCACCGAGGCGGTGACCAAGCTCTATTCGGTGGAGGGGTACCAGCTCTGCCGGCGCCTGCTCAGCCCGGGCGGGGTGCTGGTCACCCAGGCCACCAGCCCGTACCACGCCCGCCGCGCTTTCTGGTGCATCGGCAAAAGCATGGAGGAAGCCGGCTTCCTGGTGTACCCCTACCACGTCCTGGTGCCTTCCTTCGGGGAATGGGGGTTCCAACTGGGCGCCGGCGAAAAACTGCCGGTGGAACAGCTCGCCTTTTCCGTGCCCCTGCGCTTCCTGCGCCCCGAACTCTTCCCCGGCATGCTCCTCTTCGATCCGGACATGGAGCGGATCGAGGTGGAGTCCAACCACCTTGACAGGCCGGTACTGGCGAGGTACTATCGCCAGGAGTGGGGAGAGTGAGGATCTGGGCCGACGAATGGCATTTCGCCAAGGGCTTAGGAGTCTGCCATGTTCCGCAAATGGTTCGGCGGTGGGGAGGGGGAGGGCGATGAGCTGCCCCGCACCGAGTACACCCTGGCCACCATGCAGGTGGGATACCTGGTCGACTACGACCTGAAGACCTGGGAGGTGGTGGGGTACAGCACCTGCGACTACGAGGGCTTCGAGACCCAGGAATGGGAGTTGCGCTGCGGCGACGAACTGCGCTTTCTAGAAAAGGACGAAGACCAATTGGTGCTGACGGCCAAGATCGGGGTGCGGCAGATCCAGGAGGACGTGGTCACCGCCATCGCCCAAAGCGGCGACCCTCCCGAACAACTCCATTTCCAGGACCGGACCTATGCGGCGGTGGAATCCAGCGCCGGTGAACTGCGGGAGGGGGGCAAGGGTCTGGGGCGCGAGTTTGTCAGCTGGACCTACGAATCCGCAGACGGGGAGCGGGTGCTCTTCATCTCCCAATGGGGGGAACGGGATTTCCGCGCCTATGAGGGAGCCTACGTGGAGGAATACCAGTTCACCGACATCCTGCCCAGTCCTGAGGCGGGCCAGCGATGATCGCCTGGTTGTCGCTGCTGCTGATCCTGGCCGGCTGCGGGGCAGACCGCGATCCGGTGGAGGAGCTGGTGAAGGATCTCAACCGCTACCCGGAGTTCTCGCTGATCCTGGAGGATCTGCGCGAAGAGGAGGGGTTCTTCCCGGACTACTTCCTGCGCTTCAAGATCCTCACCGCCTCCGGGCAGAAGGTGGCTGGTCAGGACACCCTGGTCTACGAGGAGCGGCTCAGCGAGGAGTACCAGGTCAGCGCGGAGATCTACGCCCAGTACGAAAACTACCTGGGCATGGTGGTGGCTGCCAAGACTCCGGAGGGCCGGCTGAGCGGTCCGGCCCAAGCCCACCCGCCCGGGTACCAGTACGTGGACAACCCGCGCTACGGGTACTGGGACGGGGGCGGTTTCTGGCAGTTCTACGGCCAGTACATGCTGATGTCCCAGCTATTGGGGGGCTGGCGCGTCAACCGCGGCGATTACGGGGATTTCCGCCGCACCCACGAACAGGGCCAGCCCTATGCCGGTCCCAACAGCGGGGGGCGCACGCCTTTTGGCACCGGGGGCACCACCGTCGAGAGGACGCGCCCCGAGTTCTTCAAGCGCTACCAGCAGCGCCTGGGAGGCACCCGCTTCGGGGAGCGGGTCCAAAGCCGCATGGGCCGGGGCGGTCCCGCGTGGGGAAGCGGTTCAGTGCGCTCGGGCAAATGAAAGAGAGGCCTGGTGATGGATGAGCACCTGCTGCCCATGGTCAAATCAGTGGCGTACATCCTGGAAGCCTTTGCCCTGCTCTGGGTGGCCAGGCTGGCGTACACCGGATTCTACCGCCGGGTGGACCTGCAGGCCGAACTCTTCGGCCGCAACAACACGGCCCTGGCCGTGGCCCTGTCCGGTTACCTCCTAGGGGTGGTCTTCGCCCTGGGCGGGGCCTTGTGGGGGCCTTCGGGGGGCTGGAGGGCGGATCTGGTCGGCATCGCCCTGTCCGGTCTCAAGGCCATCGCCCTGATGCTGGTGGCCAGCTACCTGTGCGAAAAAGTGCTCCTGCCCCGCTTCGACAACACCAAGGAGGTAGTGCAGGACCAGAACCTGGGTGCGGCCTTTGTCGAGGCGGGTCTGCATCTGGCCAACGGCCTGATCGTCCTGTCCATCCAGCAGGGCCAGGGGCCCTGGTGGAGCGGCCTGGCCTTCTGGGCGCTGGCCCAGGGAGTGTTGCTGCTGGCCGGGCTGCTCTACGAATGGATCACCCCCCACGACGTCCACGGCGAATTGGAGCGCGACAACGCGGCCGTGGGCCTGGCCTTTGGCGGAGGGCTGGTGGGCATGGGCAATATCCTCAGCCTGGCGGCCTCGGGCGATTTTACCGGCTGGCGGGAGAGCCTGAGCTTTTTTGCCGAGGACGCCCTCTTCGGGCTGGTGGTGCTCTTCCTGATCAAAAGGTTGTCCGACGCGGTGCTGGCCGGTGGGGTGAAACTGGGCGCCGAGCAGGTCGAAGCCGCCCCCAATGCCGGCGCCGGCCTGCTGGAAGCCATCGGGTACATCGGGGGTTCCATGTTGATCGTCTGGGTGTTCTGATGAGCGGATTTCTCGATATATTCGGTCTGAAGCGGCGCCAGGAGATACGGGTGCGGGTGAGCTGGCTGGTGGACGCCCGGCTGAGGGGATCACAGCACTACGTGGGCTTTCACGCCACTGACATCAGCTTATTCGGGGTGCGCCTGCGCGCCCCGTCCACCGGCGATTTCGAGCGGGTCATCGACCGGGACCGGGTTGACCTGCTCTTGCGCGTACCTGGAAGCGCCGGGGCGGCGGAGGTGGAAACCGAGGTGAAGTGGCAGCGGGTGGAGCAGGGCCACGCTTTGCTGGGATGCGAATTCAAGCGCCTCAGCCGGGAGGTGCGGCGGGCCCTGGGCGAGTACATCGACGCCCACCCCCAGGATCTGATCGCCGAGGACTAGCGCTTCAGCGGCGCCGCCGGCGCCACTGCAGCCACAGGACCGGGCCGCCCGTCGCCAGGTAGAAGCAGGTCGCCAGGGCGTGGGTGGCCGTGGCGCAGGCCAGGGCGCTGGATTCGGGGATGGCGTAGAGCAGGTGCAGGGCCTGGCTGAACAGGAAATGGTACGGGCCAGCGCTGGCCACGGTGGGGATGATCACCCCGATGGAGGAGATGGTCATGATGACGATGGCCGCTCCCAGTCCCAGGCCGGCGGTGTCGGCAAAGCAGCTGAAGGCCGAGTAGATGATCAGGGCGTACCCCAGATTCAGCAGGAAGGACGAAAGGGCGATTTCGGCATAGACCGCGGGGCTGTGCAGGGCTTCCAGGCCGTGGGTGAAGGTCTCCAGCATGGTGCAGACCGCGGTGGCGAAACGCGGCGAGAGCGGGTTCAGCGCGGCGGCGACCAGCGCCAAGGCCCGTTCCCGGTACAGGGAAACCAGGACCAGTCCCCCCAGCAATAACAGGCAGCCCACCAGGGCCAGCAGGCTGAGGGGGGCCAGCATGGGGAAGGCCTGTGCGAGGCTGCCGCGCAGCAGGAGCAGGGAGATCCCCACGAAGATGACCAGCCAGATCAGGTCGAGGATGCGCTCGACCACCACGGTGGCCACCACCGAGGAGACCGGCAGACCCCTGGCCCAGTTCAGGCTCAGGGCGCGCAGGGCTTCCCCAGAGCGGGGGATGGCGATATTGGCCGCGTAGCAGACGGTCAGGGCCAGGGTGGCGTCCCAGATGGATACCACGGCAAAGGGGCGCATGAGCAATTGCCAGCGCCAGGCCCGCAGCAGCAGGGTGACACAGGTGACCAGCAGCAGGACCAGGACCCAGGGCAGGGAGATCTGCGCCAACGCCTCCCATAGGGCCGCAGGGTCGATGCCCTTGAAGGCCCAGTAGAGAAAGAGGGCCATCAGCCCCAGGCTGAGCAGGAACTGGAGGGCGCGTTTGAGGATCAAGGGTGCTCCCTGGCTGCCGCCCAAAGGAAGGGGAGGTCAGCTTTTATGGTACACGGCTTCCGGATCGAAAACCCGCTCCTCGTGCTCCACCCACTGGCCCTTTTCCCCGTCCCAGCTGCGGAAATAGCAGGAAAAGTACCCGGCGTGACAGGCGCCCACCTCCTGCTCCACCCGCACCTCGAGGGAGTTCTGCTCGCAGTTGAGGCGGATCTCCCGCACCCGCTGCACGTGGCCTGAGGTCTCGCCCTTGAGCACCACCTGCTGCCGGGACCGCCGGTACAGGTAGACCACCCCTTCGGCAGCGGTTTTCTCCAGGGCCTCGCGGTTCATGTAGCACAGCACCAGCAGGCGGTTGGTGAGGTGGTCGGTGATGGCCACCGGGGCGATGCCTTGGTCGTCGAAGCGGAGCTGGTCGGCGATGGACATGGTCAGGCCTTGGCGGGCGGGATCTTGCCGCGCTCCTCTAGCAGGGAGATGATCTGCAGGGCCGCCTCCTGGGGGGTGCAGGTGGCGGTCCGGAGCACCAGTTCGGCCTGCTGGGGGGGTTCGTAGGGGTCGGAGACCCCGGTGAAGTTGGGGATCTGGCCGGCGCGCGCCTTCTTGTACAGCCCCTTGGGATCGCGCTCCTCGCACAATTCGACCGGCGTATCCACGAAGACCTCGATAAAATCCCCGGGGGCCATCAGGGCGCGCACCGCGTCGCGGTCGGCCCGGTACGGGCTGACAAAGCTGGTCAAGGTGACCAGGCCGGCATCGGCGAAGAGCGCGCCCACCTCGCCGATGCGGCGGATGTTTTCGGCCCGGTCTTCAGCGGAGAAACCGAGGTTCTTGTTCAGGCCGTGGCGGATGTTGTCCCCGTCCAGCACATAGGCCAGCCGGCCCCGCTCCACCAGGGCGTGCTCCACGGTGAAGGCGATGGTGCTCTTGCCCGAACTGGGCAGGCCGGTGAGCCAGACCAGCACGCCCTGCTGCTCGAGCAGGCCCTGGCGCTGCTGGCGGGTGACGTGTCCTTCGTGCCAGACGATGTTGGTGGCCTTGATCTGTGCCAAAGGTCGAACTCCTCTGCGAATTGTAGGTGGGCGGGGTTATGGTGAGTTATATTGTAGCTCACTGACGGTAGGTACCAGCTAGAAATAACGAATTTAGGGGCTGCGGATGATTCGTCAAGGACACAGCGCCCTTTGAGGCTCACCCCACCAGGGAGCGAGACCATGCGCACTAGAGCAGGCAGTTATGGGGTGGCAGTGCTGATCGGGGTCCTGAATCTGGGAGTTTTTTCCCCCCAGCCGGCGAGGGCAGGGCAGCCGGAACAACTCGAAAAGCTGGGGACTGCCGCGCGCCACCGGCGCGAGGAACTCCTGGACTACAAGGCCGGGCCAGCGGCGCGCTGGGCCGTGGGCGGCGAAAAGCAGGCGGCCCTGCTGGAGAAGCTGCAGGCCGCCGCCCGCCGGCAGAGCCGGGCGTCGAGTGACAAGCCAGCCAGCCAGGCCCAGCTGGCACCGCAGGGGTGGCGGGAGAAGCTGCAGCGCCTCAGCCGCCAGCAACCACAGTTGAGCAAGCCTCCGGCGTACTTTCCGGCCCCCAAGGTCGCGGCCACCCAGCAAGCCGATGAGGATGCGGGGGGGCCGGTGGCCCTGACCTATGACACCGGGGAGTTGGCTGGGCAGCTCTTGCCGCTGGGGGACGTGGATGGGTACCAGTTCGAGGGACAGTTGGGCGAGGTGCTGGACATCGCCCTGAGCAGCGGGGAATTCGACGCGTACCTGGAGCTGGAATACGAAGGGGAGGTGGTGGCGGTGGACGACGACGGGGGCGAGGGGACCAACTCCCTGATCGACGATTTTACCCTGCCGGCTAGCGGTACCTACCTGGTGCGGGTCCACGCCTACAGCGACGCCGGCGCCGGCGCCTACACCTTTTCGGTGAGTGAGGGCGGGGCGCCGGTGGTGTACCAGGGGGCCCTTGCCCAAGGTCTAACTGACCACACCCTGGACCAGGCTGGGTCGATCTATCTCTACCTGCTCACCGTGGACCAGCTATCCCAGGTGCAGGTGCGCCTCAATTCAGAGGATTTCGACACCTTTCTGAGCCTGTATGCAGGGAGTGCGCCAGAGGATCGCACCGAGGCGAACCTGCTGGGGGTGGACGACGACGGGGGCGGAGGGACCAACTCCCTGCTCTCCCAGCCCCTGGAGGCGGGCACCTACCTGGTGGAGGTGCGGGCTTTCTCCGCCGGGGACACGGGGGCCTTTGAGCTGGAACTGGTATCCACGCCCCTGGGCGCAGACGAGGACAGTGCCGGCCCGGTCACCCTGGAGCTGGGGCAGACCCTGGCAGGGGGGTTGTTCCCCCAGGGAGACACCGATGCCTATGTGTTCGACGCCGCTGCCGGGGACGTGATCGACCTGAGCCTGGAGTCGGAGGATTTCGACGCCTACCTCGAACTGATGATCTCAGACGAGGCCATCGCCGTGGATGACGACGGGGGCGAAGGCACCAATGCGCTCATCGACGACTTCGTCATTCCCACCAGCGGCACCTATCTGGTCGTGGTGCACGCGTACAGCGATGCCGGGGAGGGCAGGTACACCGTCGGGGCCACCAGACAGCAGGCCCCCTGGACCCTGATCGGCCAGCTTGAGCCCGGCCCGGTGAGCGGGCTGGCAGAGCAAAGCGGGGTGCTGGAGCAGGGTGGGGCTATCCATATCTACACCTTCACCCTCAGCCAATTGACCCAGGTGCAACTGGAGCTGAATTCGGAGGACTTCGACGCCTATCTGACCCTCTATGCCGGTCAGGGGCTGGAGGACCTCAGCCCGGAAAACCAGATCGCCGCCGACGACGATGGGGGAGGGAGTCTGAATGCCCTGCTCGCACTTCCCCTGGAGGCGGGCGACTATTTGGTGGAGGTGCGTTCCTTTGACCGCGAGGCCACGGGAGTCTATATATTGAGCCTGCAGCAGGCAGTGCTGGGCGCAGATGAGGACCAGGCCGGGTCGATTGCCCTCAGCTATGGAGTACCCCTCAGCGGTGGGCTCTTCCCCGCCGGTGACATCGACCTGCACTCCTTTGCCGGCCAGGCCGGCGAGGTGGTCGATATCAGCCTGGAGTCCGAGGATTTCGACGCCTTTGTCGAACTCGAATTCGCCGGCGAGTTGATCGCGGTCGACGACGACGGAGGGGAAGGCTTCAACTCGCTGATCAGCGGTTTTGTGTTGCCCTTCGGCGGCGCCTACGGGGTGCGGGTGCACGCGCTGGGGGACGAGGGCACCGGCGCGTACCGGCTCGGCGTCGACGATGTGACCCCGCCGATTTCAGCCAACACCCAGGTCGGCACGGGCAGCCTCAGCGGCCAGATCAGCGAGGTCGGCCAGCTACAGCTCTATCCCTTTGCCCTGGACGGGCCGGCGGCGGTGGAGATCGAGCTGCTTTCCGATGACTTCGACGCCTTCCTCAGCCTGTACCGCGGCGGGGGGGTGGCTGACCGGTCGGCGGAAAACCTGCTGGCCGAGGACGACGACGGCGGGGAAGGGGTCAACTCGCGCCTGGAGCTGCTCTTGCCGGCCGGCCAGTACCTGATCGAAGCCCGGCCCCTGATCTCGGGGACCACCGGGTCCTTCACCCTGCAGCTGTCCGCTGAGGCAGTGGCCGACGACGAAGACCAGAGCGCCGAGCCCTCCCTGCTGGCGGGCCAGGCGCGGGAGGGGAGGCTGTCGCCGGCCGGGGACGTGGACACCTACATCCTCGACGGCACGGCCGGGCAGGTGGTGGCGATCGGGGTGGAAAGCGAGGACTTCGATCCCTATGTGGAGCTGGTGAGGGGGGATGAGGTGCTGGCCGCTGACGACGACGGGGGCGAGGATCTCAACTCGCTGATCGGGGAGTACGCCCTGCCCTTCACCGGTGCCTACCAGGTGCGGGTCCATTCCTACGCCGACCAAGGCGCCGGGGCCTACACCCTGAGCCTCCAGAGCGGCAGCGACCTGCTGGTGCTCAACACCGCCATCGAGCCGGGCAACTACACCGGCCAGCTCAGCGCTGAGGGTCAGCTGCAATTCTATCCCTTCCGCCTGCAGGACCGCGCCCAGGTGCAGCTCGGCCTGAGCGCCACCCGGTACGCCCTCAGCCTGGCCCTCTACCAGGGGGCGGTGCTGGCCGATCGCCAGGCAGCCAACCTCGTCGGGTCGGCCAGAGCGCTGGCCGCCGGCGAACAGGCCCAATTCACCCAGGAACTGCCCGCTGGAAACTATCTGCTCGAAGTAGGGACGGCCCAGGAAGGCCAGACCGGGGCCTACAGTCTCTCGTTCAAGACTGCGGCGCTCCAGGAGGCCCGGGATCGGGTCTCCCTGGTTTCAGGGCAGTTGAACCAGACCCCGCTGGCGCCCTTCTCCCCGACGCTGAAGCTGAGCCCGGGGGCCAAGATCAGCGGCCAGCTGGAGGTCGAGGTGGAGAACACCCATCCCCGCAGCGAGATCTTCCAGCTGGTCCTCGTCCAGAGCTGGGGGGAAAGGCAGACCGGGTACCGGGCCATCGAAGGCCGGGTGCTGTCCGGCAGCACCCGCCACTCCGTGGGGGTGGACCTGGCCGCCCCGCAGGAGGCGGGCACCTATCATCTGATCGTGGCCGCCGCCGCCGAGCCTGCGGCGGCCGACATCGCCTCTGGCACCCATTGGGAGTCCGGAGTGGCACCCCGCTGGGGCGACGGGGACGATCTGGCCGCCTGGTCCAGCCAGCGGCTGGAGCAGGCCATCCAGCAGGGCTGGGTGGAGGTGGAATGGTTTGAAAATTACCGCACCCAGATCGGCGCCTGCGCCGTCGAGGTGGTGGTGGAGGAGCCGGAGCCGGCCTCTACGGGCCCTGTGGCCCTCGATTTCGATGCGGGGCAGGGGGACCAGGGACTCCGCCGCTACGAGGGGGCCAGCCCCGGCCAGACCATCCAGGTGCAGCTCCACGTGGAGGACGCCCCGGGCATCAGCGGCTGGGGCCTCCAACTGCAGTTCAACCCTGACCAGTTGCGCTACGTGGGCAGCAGCTTTGCGCCCGGCACCTTCATCCCCGGGCTGGTGCCCCTGGTGGCCGAGGCCGCTGGCCAGGTCGAGGTGGGCGGGGCCGTGCTGGGCAGCGCTGCCTCCAACTCGGGGTCTGGCCTGCTGGGCAGCCTCTCCTTCGAGGTGCTGCCCGGGTTCTCGGCCAGCACCACCCTCAGGGCCACCCAGATCAGTTTCAGGACCCTGGACCAGGGCCGGATCAAGCAGAGCATCCAGGCAGTGGGGACCATCAGCGGGGGGAGCCAGGAACAGACCGGTCCCATCTCCATGGACTTCGACCTGGCCGCCGGAGACCAGCAGCAGCGGCAGAAGGATGGGGTGCGGGCCGGAGACGCGGTGCAGGTGCAACTGAACGTCCAGGGCGCCCCCCAGATGAAAGGTTGGAGCGCGCGCCTGGAGTACGATCCCACCCAACTGCGCTACGTGAGCGGCAGCTTTGCCCCCAGCCTCTTCATCCCCGGCCTGGTGTCCCTGGTGGGGGAGAAGGAGGGGAGGGTGGACCTGGGCGGCACGGTCCTGGGCAGCGGGGATGGCAGCGCCGGAGATGGCGCGCTGGGCACCTTTTCCTTCGAGGTGCTGAACGGCTTTTCCTCCAGCGCGGAGTTGGTGATCAGCCGCATCAGCTTCAATACCACGGCCAGCGGAGAAGTCGCCCAGGAGACCCACGCCGTGGCCACCCTCAGCGCCCAGGCGGCCCTGCCGGCTGACTTCGACGGCAACGGCGCGGTGGACTTTTCCGACTTCTTTCTCTTCGCCGACCATTTTGGCCAGAGTGAAGGGGACACTGGCTGGGACGCCTCCTACGACCTGAGCGGCAACGGGGAGGTCGATTTTTCGGATTTCTTCCTCTTCGCCGACAACTTCGGGCGCGAGGCCCAAGCCAAGTTGCTGGCGCTAGCCCGCCAGCTGCTGGGTCTGCCCAGGGAGGCCCGGCTGGAGCAGAACTACCCCAACCCCTTCAACGCCTCCACCCAGATTCGTTATCAACTGAACGAGCCGGCCCTGGTCGTTCTGGAGGTCTACGACCTGGCCGGCCAGCGCATCCGGACGCTGGAGGCAGGGGTGCAGGAGGCGGGGATGTATCAGGTGGCCTGGGACGGACGGGACGGAGCAGGGGCGGTGGTTGCCAGCGGCATCTATTTTTATCGTCTGAGCGCCGGGGATTTTACCCAGGTGCGGAGGATGAGCTATATCAGGTGAAAACGGAGTCGCCTAAAGTAGGATGATTGGCGGGTATCAGAGGATTTTGACCAGAGTGGCGACCAGGATGATGCCGGCTACCAACATGCCGCCCAGGCGCAAGGTGAGGTCGTGCTTGAGGCGGAGTTCCAAATCCCTGAGGTCTAATCTGGAGGTCAGGAGCAGGTGAAGAGGATGCTCTTGCTGAAGTGAAGAGCGCTAAGCTGCTGAAGTACAGGGCTCTGGGACGTCGGTTCCAGAGCCTTTTTTATTGTTGGTGTCCCGGGATGGCGTATATTTCGGGGCAAAAAGGAGGCGGGTTCAAAAGATGGCGGGAATGATCGTCCCTGTACCTCAGGCGCTGGTCAGCCAGCGTGCTGAATGCTGCGCGCGTATGATTTGTTGAGCGTCTTCACAGTTTTAGGTGGAAAATCCACCAGGACGAAGTACTCCGCCGGATAGAGATAGTCTTCGCCGCTCTCATCGACGACGCGCAAATCTCCATGCCGATCCGCATCCTTGTCCGGGAGCACGCGATATATCTTATGGAGTTCCAATGAGGCAGGGTACTCTGCATTGTCCACGCAGATTCCAAAGCGCGATACGGATGATCTTCTAGGTGTCGTGGTCATAGGTCTAGTCCAGATAACATTTGCGCTTGATTTCCTTTCTGCCGATGCCGTGCGCCTCGTACCAGTGCAGTTCAGCGCGGCGGATAATGCCATCTCTGAGACGGATCAGCGCAACTCCTTTGAGCTTGCGCCAGCGGCCGGGACCGTATAGTCTGCGGAGTCTGGCGAGGTCGCGAATGGCACTGCCCACAGCAATCGGTTCGATCTGAGTGATCTCACTGATGACCTCAAAGGGCTTCATCTCAGGGGGAATATACAGATGGAGCAGAACCCCGGCAATCCAGGGAGAGGATCATGAAACGCATAAAGATGAGTAGGCTGGCTCTCTGTAGCCTCTGCCTGCTCGGGCTGGCCTCTTCAGCCGAAGCCCACAACGGGGCCGTGGCTATCGCCGTGCCAGTGGAGGGGATCAAGATCGATGGGGACCTGTCCGACTGGCCGGCGAGGATGAGGCGGTATCCCATCCTCCATTCGGAACTTGGCACCGACCC
>JACPJE010000205.1 GCA_016187725.1 Candidatus Latescibacterota bacterium | reverse complement strand
GGGCAAACGCCTGACCCTGCTGGGCGCCGACGGGGACACCCTCACCGAGGTCACGCCGGTGGATATCCAGTTGCCCTATACCTCCGAAGCCTCGATCCAGGAGCATTTCATCCGGAGGGTGGTCGCCGGCCAGCAGCCCGAGACCACCGCTGCCCGCGGCCTGGCCGTGGTCCAGGTGATCGAGGCGGCGTACCGCTCCAGCGAGAGCGGGCGGGACGTGGTGATCGAGTGAGCGCGGTGTACGAAACCATCATCGGCATGGAAGTGCACGTGGAGTTGCAGACGGCCTCCAAGATGTTCTGCCGCTGCCCGGCCCACCACTTCCAGGTGGCGCCCAACCGCCACATCTGCCCGGTGTGCACGGCCCAGCCCGGGGCCCTGCCGGTGATCAATGGGCGGGCCGTGGAGCTGACGGCCATGACCGGCCTGGCCCTCAACTGCCAGGTCCAGCCTCGCAGCGTCTTCGCCCGCAAGAACTACGTGTACCCCGACCTGCCCAAGGGCTACCAGATCTCCCAGTACGAATTGCCCCTGTGTACGGCCGGCTGGGTGGAGGTGGAGGGCAAGCGCATCGGCATCGAGCGGGTGCATCTGGAGGAGGACACCGGCAAGCTGGTCCACCAGGGGGGCTTGAGCCTGGTGGACTACAACCGCGCCGGGGTGCCGCTGATGGAGATCGTCTCCGACTCCTCCCTGCGTTCGGCCGAGGAGGCCTATGCCTACCTGGTGGCCATCCGCCAGGTGGTGCGCTACCTGGGGGCCTCCTCCGGGGATATGGAGAAGGGGGCCATGCGCTGCGAGGCCAACATCTCGGTGCGGCCCGAGGGGGCGCAGGCCTTTGGCACCAAGGTGGAGATCAAGAACCTCAACTCCTTCCGCGCGGTGCGCAACGCCATTGCCTACGAGACCGAACGCCAGGTGCGTCTGCTCGAAGAAGGCGGGCAGGTACGGCAGGTGACCATGGGCTGGGACGAGGAGGCGGGAATCACCCGCCAGCAGCGCAGCAAGGAGACCTCCGAGGACTACCGCTACTTCCCCGAGCCCGACCTGCTGCCGGTGGTGGTGGATGAGGCCTGGCAGACCAGGGTGCGCGGCCTGCTGCCCGAACTGCCCCAGGCCAAGGCCGCCCGTTTTGCCAGCCAGTACGGGCTGAGCGCCCAGGACACCGGGGTGCTGGTGGAGGACCAGGAGGTGGCCGCTTACTTCGAGGAGGCTGCGGCCCTGGCCGATCCCAAGCTGGTGAGCAACTGGGTGACGGTGGAACTCTTCCGCCGGCTCAAGGAGGACGGGGTCCAGGTCGGGGAGACCAAGGTGAAGCCGCAGGCCTTGGCCGAATTGATCGGCCTGCTCAAGTCCGGGGCCATCAACCAGCCGGCCGCCAAGGAGGTCTTTGGGGTGCTGTGGGCCGAAGGCGGCTCGCCGGCACCGATCGTCGCCGCCCGGGGTCTGGGGCAGATCTCCGATACCGGGGCGCTGGAGCAGGCAGTGAGCGAGATCCTGGCGGCCAATCCGGACGCGGTGGAGAAGATCCGGGCCGGCAAGGACAGCGCGGTCAAATTCCTCATCGGCCAGGTGATGAAGGCCACCCGCGGCAAGGCCAATCCGGCCCTGGTCGAAGAACTGCTGCGCCGGCAGTTGGCCGGCTGAACTGGAGTACAGCCATGGTACTGGCGGGCAAGAAGGCCCTGGTCACCGGGGGCAAGCGGCGGATCGGGCGGGGCATTGCCCTGGCCCTGGCCGAGGCCGGCTGCGATGTGGGCATCAACGACCTGCAGGCGGACGAGGATGTGGCGCAGACCCTGGGGCTGATCGCCGAGCGGGGGCGTCAGGCCGCCTTCTTCGCCGCCGACATCTCGTCGGCCACGCAGGTGGAGGCGATGCTCGCCGGTTTTGTGGAGCGCTTCGGCGGCATCGACATCCTGGTGAACAATCCCTTCTACGCCCGCCACCAGCCCTTCCTCGACATCGGCGAGGAGGATTTCGACCGCACCCTGGCGGTATGCCTCAAGGGATACTTCCTGTGCAGCCAGCAGGCCGCCCGGCGCATGGTCGCCCAGCAGCGGGGCGGCAGCATCGTCAGCATCTCCTCGGTGCACGCCCAGGTGGTCTGGGACACCGACACCTGCTACGGGGTCGCCAAGGCGGCCATCCTGCGCCTGAACCAGAGCATGGCGGTGGAGCTGGGCAAACACCAGATCCTCTGCAACGCGATCTTGCCCGGCTTCATGGACACGGACCACGTTTTCGGTGAGACTTTGCCGCCTTTTGACCCCGCCCTGGGCCCGCCCAGGGCCCACCACACGCCCACCCTGCGCTGCTCCACGCCCGAGGAGATCGGGCGGGCCGTGGTCTTTCTCTGTTCCCCGGCGGCCACCAATATCACCGGCGTCTCCCTGCCGGTGGACGGGGGGCTGCTGGCGGGGTAGGCGGAACAAGATGCTGCAATGGAATTTGACCAGGGGCGATCTGTGTCTTACATTTTGTAAGACAGGAGGTCGTCATGAGCATCACCATCCGCCTCGAACCCGACCTGCAGGAAGCCGTGGACCGGGCGGCCCAGGCCCATGGCCTGACCCGTTCGGAACTGGTCCGGGAATGTCTGCAGCGCTATCTCGAAGAGCAGCAGAAGAAACCCACGCCCTGGGAACTGGGGAAGGAGCGCTTCGGGAAGTACGCCAGCGGCAGGAGAGATCTGTCGGTCGACAGGAAGAAAATCCTGAGCGAGAAGCTGCGTGCGCGGCAGAACCCTCGTTGATTCCGGACCGCTGGTGGCGCTTTTCGACAAGGGCGACCAGCACCACCGGCAGGCGCTGGATTTCCTGAGTTCCTTCACCGGGGAACTGCTGGCCACCACCCCGGTGCTGACCGAGGTCTGCTATCTGCTGGACTTCAATGTCGCCGCCCAGGTGGATTTTATTCGGTGGGTGAGTGAGGGAGCTCTCACCCTGGTCGAACTCGACCGGAAGGACCTGCTGCGCATCGCCGAACTGGCGCAGAAGTACGCGGACCTGCCCATGGATTTTGCGGATGCCTCCCTGGTGGCCATCGGCGAAAGGCTGGAGATCAGGCAGATCGCCACCATCGACACCGATTTCCATCTGTACCGGATGCAGGGCAAGACGGCCTTCCGCAACATCTTCTTCAGCTGACATTCCACTCTTGCCCAAGAGTTGCCGATGCCCCTTCCCCCCCAGCTGCAGCGCGCCATCGAGCAGGAGACGGGCCGGCATCCTCCCAAGGCCCTGAGCCAGGCGGCGGCGGAACTGTCCGCGGCGTACCGTGCCGAGCAGCCAGGCGGGGCCTTCATCACTTCCGAACTGCACCGGCTCGCCTACGCGGCCGTGCGGCTGCCGGCCACCTTTGCGGCGGTGCACGCGGTGTTCGCGGAAGTCCGCCGCCGGTGGCCTGACCTGACTGTGGCCAACCTGCTGGACCTGGGCGCCGGCCCGGGCACGGCTGCCTGGGCGGCGGGAGAGATCTTCGGCGAACTGGAGTCGTTCACCCTGGTCGAGGCGGACGCCGGGTTGATAGCGCTGGGTAAAGCCCTGGCCCGGGCCGGGGAACACCACCTGCTGGAACAGGCCCGCTGGGCGCAGGGGGATCTGCGCGCGCTGCCTGCTTTTGCGCCTTGCGATCTGGTGGTCAGTTCCTATGCGCTGGGGGAACTGGGGGAGGAGGCCGCCAGCGCAGTGCTGCGGGCAGCCTGGGCGGTGACGGTGCAGGTGCTGGTGGTAGTGGAGCCGGGGACGGTGCGGGGGTTTGCGCTGATCCGCCGGCTGCGCGACGAGCTGATCGCCACCGGCGCCCACTTGATCGCCCCTTGCCCGCACCAGGAGGAATGCCCCTTGCCAGCGGGGGACTGGTGCCATTTCTCGCAGCGCCTGGAGCGCTCGCGGCTGCACCAGCGCCTCAAGGAGGGCGCCCTGGGATACGAGGACGAGAAGTTCTCGTACGTGGCGGTGGCCAGACATCTGCTCCAGCCCGCCCCGGCCCGCATCCTGCGCCATCCGCTGCGCCATGCCGGCCACGCCGAACTACAGCTGTGTACTCCGACGGGTCTGCAGACCCTGACCGTGACGCGCAGCGACAAGGAACGCTGGAAGGAGGCGAGGAAGGCGGAGTGGGGGGATGAGTGGAGGGGCGGGGCCTAGCGCACCAAGGCCAGCCGCTCCACTGCCCTGAAGTCGAAGGGATCCTTGTCTTTTTTATCAGTGTCTTGTATTTTATGCATTACAATACATAAAATACAAGGTATTTATGTATCTGGAACGCCACCTCGCTCCCAGATTTGCCGCGTACCTGCGCCAATTCCCCTGCGTCCTGCTCCTGGGCGCCCGGCAGGTGGGCAAGTCCACCTTTTTGCGCCAGACCCTCTCCGGCTGGCAGCAGGTGGATCTGGAGCAACCCAGCCAGGCTGCCCTAGTAGCCGAAGCCCCGGAACTCTTCCTCAGAGACCACCCCCAGCAGGTCTGGTTCGATGAGGCCCAGCGGCTCCCGGAACTCTTCACTGCCTTGCGCCACGCCATTGACCAGGACCGCCGGCCCGGGCGTTTTGTCCTGTCGGGGTCGGCCAGCCCGGCCCTGGTCCGGGGGGTGTCTGAATATCTGGCCGGCCGCGCAGGCATTCTGCACCTGGGTCCTTTCACTGCTGCGGAGCAAGCCAGCCTTCCTGCGCCCACCTTCCTGGAGTCCCTGAGCCGCGCTGCAAACGCGACAGAACTGCTGAACATCCTCCAGCAGCCTGTGCCTGCCGTGGTGGACCTGCGCGCCCTGTGGCTGCGCGGGGGGTATCCCGAACCTGCCCTCCTCGCCGACCCGGTGCCGGCCTGGCGCTGGTTCGACTCCTACATCCGCACCCTCAGCGAACGGGATCTGTCTGCGGTGGCCAGGGGACTGACGCCGGCCACCCTGGACCGGCTGCTGCGCATGGCAGCCGCCCGACATGGGCAATGCCTGAGCATCGCTGATTTCGCCCGCGACCTGGGCCTCGCCCCGCGCACCGCAGCGGCGTACCTGGACGCCCTCGAAGGGGCTTTCCTCTGGCGCCGCCTGCCGCCCTATCTGGCCAATCTCGGCAAGCGCCTGGTCAAAAGCCCCAAGGCCTGTCTGGTGGATTCGGGGCTGTTGCACCACCTGCTCCACGTCCACGACCTGAACACCCTGGACACCCATCCCCTCCTGGGCGCCAGCTGGGAAGGGTGGGTCGGAGAACAACTGATCCGCCAGGCCGAACTGCTTGAACCAGGGCCAGCCTTGTTCCACTGGCGCACTCAGGCCGGCGCTGAGATCGATCTGGTCGCAGAAACCAGAGGCGGGCACCTGCTGCCCATCGAGATCAAACACACCTCGCGCATCAATGCCTTTGTCACCCGCAGCCTGCGCCAGTTCCTGAGCGACTTTGCCGGCCGCGCTCCATTTGGGGTGATCATCTACCGGGGCGAGACCCTGGCCCGTATCGCCGAAAACCTCCTGCTGATCCCCGTTGAAAAGGCCATCCTGTCCATCTAGGGAAGGAGAAAAGCTGCGGGGTAGGAACTGTGGCGCGCAAAATTCAAAACAGCGGCTGGACGGGGTTCGCCTGGTTCGGTAGATTGGCTATTATAGCTGCTGTGAGCGATGATCTGTTGACGCTGCAGAGGGGCCACATGAAGATCTGTCTTCTGCACACCCGTGCCACCAGCCAGCAACTGGAAGAGATGCTGGAAGCGCTCGAAGTCTATGTCAAGCTGGCAGTGGATATACAGAGAGGAACCGCAGCCGGCGGCGGGGAACTCCATGCCGATTGCGAAACAGTTTTGCTCGAAGATGGCAGCCGGCAAGAGGATATCTGGGGAGCAGACTGGATACCTTCCACCCAACAGGTGCGGTACGAGGCCCTCATCAATATCAGACCGCGCCAGAACAATCCCGCTATGGAGATCCGCGACCCTTCCATTCGCCATCGGGTCACGGAGATCGTCCGCGGCTTGTTGGAGGACGTATGAAAGATCGAACTGCGCTGCGAGAGCGCTATCTCCGCGATGAATTGCCTGTCCGGCTGGGGGGACTGGCGGCCAATCTGGCCCGCGTGAAGTCCTTCTCTGATCATCCCGGCCACCAGAAGGTAGTGGAGCACTTGCTGGAAGAGAGCAAATTCTTCATCGAGTGGACCATCCGCGACGCTGATCTGGAGATTCAAGCAGAATTGGTAGAACTCCAACGCCAACTGGCCCGGTGGCAACGGCACTGGCAGAGAATCTGGTCCGACCTGGCGCAGCGGGAAGCAGTAGCTGAGCAGGCCGGCAGGTCGTCCAGGCAGGTGCTGAAGATGGCGGGCCTGGTGAACTGATCAACGCACCAGCGCCAGCCGCTCCACCGCTCTGAAGTCCCCCGCCTGCAGCCGGCAGACCGCGGGCTGGTGAGTCTGGATCCCGAGGCGGGTTATGGGTATGGTTTTGACGCAATTCAGGCATCAACCGGAGTCAGACGGAAGACGCGGGCCAGTCTTCTCACTCTACCGAGATCGCCCAGCCGCAACGCCTCTCGCACCTCATCTAACTTGTATGCGTCGTCCAGGGACAGGTAGGGAGACCATCCCCCCTCTTCTTCGATAAGCTCGATATCGACTTCGGCGATGTATTCACCCTCATGCACCAGTTTGTTGCGACGTCTCTTCCTCATGGCTTTCTCCTCATGGCTTTCTCCTCGTGTAGTCCGCATTCCATTGACCTGGGTCCGGTCGGTAGCCGGTCACAACTACCGCGGGTGTAGAAGCTCCCTTGGGAATGCCCCAGACAATGTGGACAGGCTGGCCAGTCTTATCTCGCTGCAGGACCAGCACACAGGGTCCTTTCGGGTACAAGGGATAGTCCTCTATCGCCACGGCATCTGGCACACCAGCGACAACCGCGTGCACGCTGATGTCGTCGGCAGCTAGTTCGTCGAATCCGTGCTCAGATATCCGCACTTCGCAGCGAGCTACGAGTGCGCGAATCTGCGCAAAGGTTTCGCTCATTGGGTACCTTCAGGGCTATTGGCAGACGGAGTCCTCTGGTCAATATAGCGCTTCAGCAAGGACGAGCAACTGTCAGGCCAGCCAGGCGCGACCACCGTCACCTGCTCGAAAACCTGGTGATACGAGGTTCCAAGCCTTGTTCTGCTGGATTGCCCTCTGAAAGCCGTCGAGGTGGATGAAGCCCCGGCGGGTGTTCGTGCTTCAATCCTTGCCGGTTCATCCCCACGCGTGTGGGGAAAACGGTCCGAAGCTCGACTTCCAGGCGCGCCAGCTCGGTTCACCCCCACGCACGCGGGGAAAACTTTCTCTCAACTGGACGCGGTAACGGTGGTGCTCAACGCCTTTCGGCATCATAGGAATCTTCACGCGCCTGTTCGACAGCGGCAGACTTCGCCCCCAGACGTGCTCAACGCCTTTCGGCATCAGAGGAATCTTCACTCGCCGCGGCATTATCTTCAGTAATTCCTGGTTTTTCAAGTGCTCAACGCCTTTCGGCATCAGAGGAATCTTCACACCGCCGCCAAGAAGTACCCCGGCACCTCGCTGACGTGCTCAACGCCTTTCGGCATCAGAGGAATCTTCACTGGAATACGGGCATCGACTTACGGCATTATCAAGAAGTGCTCAACGCCTTTCGGCATCAGAGGAATCTTCACATCGACCTTGGCGTCGGTGCGGCGCATTTTGTTCCAGTGCTCAACGCCTTTCGGCATCAGAGGAATCTTCACTCG
>JACPJE010000204.1 GCA_016187725.1 Candidatus Latescibacterota bacterium | reverse complement strand
CTGGGCGGGGAGCAACCCTTTGGGCGCACGGTGTGGGGCCTGCTCTCGCTGGAATTGTGGTTCCGCGCTTTTTTCGACAGGCGCTGAGCGCATGGAACTCCGGCGACAAGGGCCTTTGCTGGCCATCGCCCTGGCCGCGGCCCTGGCCTTTGCCAATTCCCTGGGCAACGGCTTCCACTTCGACGACGAACACTCCCTGGTAGAGAATCCCCACATCCGCAGCCTGGGACAGATCCCCGCCTTCTTCGCGGATCCGCAGCTCTTTTCGCGCAATGCGGGCAGCGAGATGTACCGACCCCTGGTGCTGGTGACCTACGCGCTGAACTACCGCCTGGGAGGATACGCGGTACAAGGATACCACCTGGTCAATCTCGCCCTGCACCTGCTGGCTGCCTGCGCCCTCTACCAGGTGCTGGGCACCCTGGGTTTGGGCCGGGGGGAGGCCCTGGCTGGGGGGCTGCTCTTTGCCGTGCACCCGCTGGCTGCCGAACCGGTGAACTACATCAGCAGCCGCTCCGAAAGCCTGGCCGCCCTGCTGGTCCTGGGGGCGCTCTGGTGCCACGCCCGCTCCCGGGCAGGGTGGTCCGCGGGGGCATTGCTCTGTGTAGGGGCCGCGCTCCTGAGCAAGGAGAGCGCCGCCATGGCGCCGGCCCTGCTCTTGGCCCATGACTGGGCCTTCAGGCCCGCTGCGCTGAACCTGCGGCGCCACGCCCCGTACTGGGCAATGCTGGGCCTATATCTGTTTGTCACCAGGCACCTGGTGGGCGAGGCCCTGGTGGAGGCGCCGGTGCGCCACTGGGCAGCCCAGATCTGCACCCAGGCCAAGGCAATGGTCTACTATCTCAAATTGCTGGTCCTGCCCCATCCGCTGAGCGTGGAGCACCAGTTTGCGGTTTCCACCTCCTTTTTCGAGGGGGCGGTGCTGGCCAGCCTGCTGCTGGCCGTTGCCCTGGTCCTGGTCAGTGTCCGCGGCCTGGGGAGGCAGGGGCTGTTCTGGCTGGTCTGGGTGGGCCTGGCCCTGCTGCCCACCCTGGTGGTGCCCCTGAATCTATTAGTGGCCGAGCGCCGGCTCTACCTGCCCCTGGCCGGGCTGCTGGGCCTGGTGTTGTGGCTGAGCCGGCAGCAGCGCCTGCCGGCCCGGGCGCTGGTGGGGGCGGCGCTGTGCTCTTCGCTGGTGCTCACTGTCCAGCGCAACCGGGTCTGGGCCGACGAGGCCACCTTGTGGGAGGACGCCCGCCTGCGCGGACCGCAGATGGTGCGGCCCTATCTGCGCCTGGGGGTGGTGCACCGCCAACGGGGGGAGTGGGAAGAGGCCGAAGAGGCGTACCAGCACGCCCTGGGACTGGACCCTGCCAATGCGCCGGCCCACAACAACCTGGGCAATCTCTACCGGGAACAGGGGCGCAACGCCGACGCCGAGCGGGAGTACCGCCAGGCCCTGGCCCTGCTGCCCAGGTACCCTGAAGCCCTCAACAACCTGGCGGCCCTGTGCAGCAGCCAGGGGCGGATGGAGGAGGCGCTGGAATTCTACGGGCGCGCCCTGGACCTGGGCGGGGAGCGGGGGGAACTCTACAACAACATCGGCATCGCCCAGGCCCGCCTGGGGCGCTGGGCCGCAGCCGAGACCGCCCTGCGACGGGCATTGGAACTCCAGCCCGGGGCCGGGGTGTATTTCAATTTGGGAGACGCAGTGGAGAACCAGGGGCGCAGCGCCGAGGCCGTCGAACTATATCAGGAAGCCCTGCGGCTCGATCCCGAATACGCCAAGCCCTATTACAACCTGGGGCTGCTCTACGAGCGGCAGGGGCTCAGGAGAGAGGCCGGCGAGGCGTACCGGGCCTTCCTCCGCCTGTGGCGGGAAGATCCGCGCTTTGCCGAGCAGGTCCGCCTTCGCCTGGCGGGCCTGGAGCAGCCGGCCCGATGAACCCGCTGCGCTCGCGGTACCTGCCCCTGCTGGTGCTGGTGCTGCCTTTTGCAGTCTACCTCAATTCCTGGCAGAATCCCTTCCACTACGACGACCGCCACGCCATCGTCGACAACCCGCATATCCGCACCCTCGCTGAGCTGCCCGCCTATTTCGTCGATCCCACCCTGTTCTCGGCCAAACCCGAGTACGCCATGTACCGGCCGCTGCTGCTGTGCAGCTTTGCCCTCAACCACGCGATCAGTGGATATGAGGTGTGGAGTTACCATCTCTTCAATCTGGGCCTGCACTTGTGGGCGGTGTGGCTGGTCTTCCGCATCGGCGAGGTGCTGCTGGCCGACCGGGCCTGGGCCGGGCTGGCGGCGCTGGTCTTTGGCGTACATCCCATCAACAGCGAGGCGGTCAACTACCTCAGCAGCCGCTCCGAGGTGCTGGCCGGGGCCTGTTTCCTGTGGGGATTGCTGCTCTTCCTGCGCCAGCGGGGCGAGGCTTGGGTGGGAGGGGCGTACCTGGCCGGCCTGCTGAGCAAGTCCACGGTCATCGCGCTGCCGGCGGTGCTGGCCTGCTATCAGTGGGTTTTCCCGGGCCGGTCGCTGCGGGAGGAGAAACGCCTGTACCTGGTGCTGGGCGTCCTGAGCCTGGGCTATGTGGTGGGAGTCTGGAAATTCCTGCAACGGGCGGCCCTGGGCGCGCCGGTGCGTTCCTACAGCGAGCAGTGGTGGTCCCAGGTCAAAGGCCTGGTCTTCTACATCAAGCTGCTCTTGTGGCCCAGCGGCCTGAACGTGGACCACCAGTTCCAGGTCTCCGAGACCCTCTTCGACCCTTTTGCGGCCAGCGCCTTTGCCCTGGTGCTCTCATTGCTCTTCCTGGCCTTTTACCACCGCCGCCGGCACCCGCTGCCCCTGTTTCTGCTGTTCTTCGGCCTGATCGCCCTGGCGCCGGCCTCGCTGGTCCCCCTGCACGTGCTGGTCAACGAGCACCGGCTCTACCTGTCCAGCGCGGCCTTTGCCCTGGCCCTGGGTTATGGGGCAGGCCAGTTGGCGCGGCGCGGTTGGCCCCCGGGCGTGGCCTGGGCCGGTCTGGCCGTGGTGGCAGGGCTGGGCATCGCCACCTTCGAACGCAACCAGGTCTGGCAGAGCGAACTGAGTCTGTGGGGCGACGCAGTGGCCAGGGCGCCGGACATGGCCAGACCCCGCTTCCAACTGGCCGAGGCCCAGGCCAGTGCCGGGAACAGGGCTGCCGCCATCCAGACCATGGAGCAGGGGCTGCAGCGGGACCAGAGCTTCCTGGTGGGATATGTCAGGCTGGGGCAATGGTGGCAGGACCAGGGACGCCTGGCAGAGGCAGTGGCAGCGTACGAGCGGGGACTCAAGGTCCTTCCCCAGGATCTTCCCCAGCAGCAGTTGCAGCGGGCAGGGCTGTGGACCGGGCTGGGGGAGGTCCGGCGGCTGCAGGAGGACTGGGAGGGGAGCCTGCAGGCGTACCAGCAGGCCCTGGCCCTGGCCCCGGACCAGGCCGACCTGTGCAACAACACCGGCAACGTCCTGCAGGAACTAGGCCGGCCGGCAGAGGCCCTGGCCCTGCACCAGCGCGCCCTGGAACTGGACCCGGCGGACTCGCGCACCTGGGTGAACCTGGGCAGCGCCCACTTTGCCTTGAAGGACCTGGAGGCCGCGCGCCAGGCCTTTGCCCGGGCCGTGGAACTGGATCCGCGCTTCGCCCTGGCCTGGTCCAACCTGGCAGTGGTGCAGGAGCAACTCGGAGAGCGGGAGGCCGCGGCCCATTCGCGCCAGCAGGCCGCCCAGCTCGGTCCGGCTTTCAGGGGGCAGCCGTGAACAGGACCTGGGTGGGGGCCGGAGCCATCCTGCTGGTCTGCATGCTCTGTTACGCCAACTCCCTCTCCGGGTCCTTCCACTACGACGATTTCCACTCCATCGCCGACAATCCCCATATCCGCACCCTGAGCAACCTGCCGGCTTTCTTCATTGATCCGGGGATGTTCTCCAGCGACCCGGAGAAGAGGATGTACCGGCCCCTGCTCCTGGTCAGCTACGCGCTCAACTACGCCCTGGACGGGTACCAGGTGCGGGGGTACCATCTGGTCAATATCCTCCTCCACCTGGGCTGCAGCCTGCTGGTGTGGCGGCTGGGGCTGCGCCTGTGCGGCAGTGGCCTGCTGGCCGGCCTCTTCTTCGCCGCCCATCCCCTGGCCAGCGAGCCGGTCAACTATATCAGCAGCCGTTCCGAATCCCTGGCCGCCCTCTGCTACCTGGGGGCCCTGCTCGCCTACCTGAAGGCCGAGGACCAGCCCCGTTTCAACTGGCTGTCCCTGGGCTGCTTTGCCCTGGGTCTGTTCTCCAAGGAGGTGGTCCTGACCCTGCCTGCGGCCCTGTGCCTGGTAGACCGCTGGCGCGGGCAGTCCACCCAGTGGAAACGCTATGCGCCCTATGCAGCGCTGGCCGGGGTCTACGTGCTGGTCCTCGTCCTCAATCGCTTCCTCACCGACTCGCTGGCCGCCCCGGTGCGCTCGCCCTGGGTCCAGGGGTGGACCCAGGTCAAGGCCCTGGCCTACTACCTGAAGCTGGCCTGGATGCCCCAGGCCCTGAACGTGGAGCACCAGTTCTTCGAGTCTGCCGGACCCCAGGCGGTGTCCTGGTGGGCCCTGGCTCTGGTGCTCTCGCTGGGGTACCTGGCCTGGAGGGGGGGACGCACCCTGCCCGGCCTGGTGCTGGCCTGGAGCCTGCTGGTGCTCTTGCCGGTGCTGGCCATGCCCCTCAACATGCTGGTCAACGAGCGCCGGCTCTACCTGGTGCTGGCCGGCCTGGCCTGGCTGATAGGATATGGAGGAAGAGCCCGGGCTTTCCTCTATCTTCTGGTGCCCCTGTGCGGGGCGCTGACCTGGGCGCGCAATGGGGCGTGGAAGGACGAGTTGAGCCTGTGGCAGGACGCCCTGGGCAAGGCGCCGCGCATGTACCGGGTGCAGACCAATCTGGGCAAGGCCCTGCAATTGGCCGGCGACCACGAAGGCGCTCTGCAGGCGTACCAGAAAGCCCTCAAACTGGATGACCGGCACGGCGACGCGTACAACAATATCGCCACCATCCTCCATCAGCAGGGCCGGCTGGACGAAGCCATCGCCTGGTACCACAAGGCCATTGAGCGCTATCCCAATCACGAGGAGATCTACCAGAACCTGGCCGATGCGCACAGCGAGAAAGGGGAGTTGGAGCAGGCCGTGGCCATGTACCAGCAAGCCCTGAAACTAAACCCGAAGGACGGCCCGGCCTGGAACAACTGCGGCCAGACCCTGTACCAGGCCCGCCGCTGGGCCGAGGCCGAGGAGGCTTTTCTGCGGGCCATCGCACTCATCCCCCAGCAGCCCGAACCGTACAACAACCTGGGCAATCTGTACAGCGGCCAGGGCAAGTACGCCCAGGCCGTGGAGCGCTATCAGCAGGCCCTGGAGCGGCACCCTGCCCAGGAAGCCCAGGTGCGGCTCAATCTGGCCGATGCCTGGAAGCAGGCCGGCCGGCCGGAACTGGCCATCCAGGCCCTGGCCCAGGTGGTGGAACTGGACCCGGGGCAGAACCGGGCGCGGGTCCAGTGGGCTGAGCTGTTGCACGAGGCGGGCCGGCACGCCGAAGCAGTGGATCAGTTCCAAGCCGCTGTGGACCGCGACCCCCAGTACGCCCGGGCCTGGTTCGGACTGGCCCGGGCCCTGGAGGCGGACCAGCGCCGGGACCAGGCTGCCGGGGCGTACCGCCGTTTCCTGGAACTGTGGAAGGTGCAGGACGGGCGCACTGCCCTGGCCCGGGAGCGCCTGCAGTTGCTGGAGGGCCGCCGGTGAACACACGCCTCTTCCTGCTGGCCGGTCTGGCGGTCCTGGCGTACGCCAATTCCCTGCAGGGGAGTTTCCACTACGACGATTTCCACTCGCTGCTCAACAATCCGCACCTGCGGTCGCTGGGGCAGGTGCCGGCCTTTTTCGTTGATCCTTCCTATTTTTCCGCGGATCCGGACAAAGCCATGTACCGGCCCCTCCTGCTGGTGACCTACGCGCTGAACTACGCGGTGGGGGAGTATGCCACCCTCGGGTACCACCTGGTCAACCTGGCCCTGCACCTGGGCTGCGCCCTGCTGGTGTGGCGCCTGGGCCTGCAGGGAGGGGCCGGCCAGGCTGGGGCCTGGGCCGCGGCGCTCTTGTTCGCCCTCCATCCCCTGGCCACCGAGCCGGTCAACTATATCAGCAGCCGCTCCGAGTCCCTGGCAGCGCTGGGTTATCTGGGGAGTTTGAGTCTTTTCCTGGGCCGGCGACAGGGGGCTGCTCTCCTGTGCTTTGCCCTGGCCCTGCTCTCCAAGGAGATGGCCATCACCCTGCCGGCAGCCCTGTGGCTGGCCGAGCGTTTTGCCCTGAACAGACAGCCCCGCTGGCGGGAACACCTGCCCTTCTGGGGGATGGGGGTGCTCTATCTTGGATTGTTGCTGTCCTTCGGTCTCATCGGGCCGGCGCGCCACGGAGCGGGGCCGCGCGATCTGTGGACCCAGCTGTGGACCCAGGCCAAGGCCGCCCCCTACTATCTGAAATTGGCCCTGATGCCGGTGGGCCTGAACGTGGAGCACGCCTTTGCCGAGGCGGCCCACCCCTGGCACCCGGCGGTGTGGTGCAGCCTGCTGCTGATCGCTTCCCTGATCTGGCTGGGATGGCGTTGCTGGCCCCGGACCGGGGTGATCTGGCTGGCCCTGGCCCTGGCCGCCCTGCTGCCGGCCACCCTGGTGCCCCTCAACGTGCTGGTCAACGAGCACCGGCTCTATCTGTCCCTGGCCTTTTTGTCCCTGGGCTCAGGGCTGGCCTGGGAGCGGGTGCGCTCCTATCAGTGGCACGGGGTGGTGATCCTGGGGCTCTGCGCAGGGCTGGTGGTCCAGCGCAATCGAGAATGGCGCGACGAACTGAGTCTGTGGGGCGCGGCGCTCCGGCACAGCCCTTCCATGCCCAGGGGCCACGCCCATCTGGGACTGGCCCTGCTCAGGGCCGGCGACCGGGAGGGGGCGAGGCGGGAATTCGAACAGGCCCTGCGCCTGGACCCCGAACACCGCGCCGCGCGCACCAATCTGGGCAACCTCTACTACGAGGCCGCCGGCGCCCAGGCCGACTCGGCGGCGGCGAGGGGGTATTTTGAGCGGGCTGCCGCTGAATACGAACAGGTGCTGAAGCTGGACCCCGAGTACAAGGAGGCCCTCAACAGCCTGGGCAGTGTATATCTGATGTTAGGCAGAACAGCCGAAGCCGGCCAGGTGTACCAGCGGGTGGTCTCGCTTTCGCCCAATTTCCCCGAAGGGTACTACAACCTGGGGCTGGCCCTGCTACGGCTGGGTCAGTACGGACCGGCCATCGCCGCGTACCAGCAGGCCCTGCGCCTACACCCCGACGCCGAGACCTGGTGCAGCCTGGGCGAGGCCCTGCTGCTGGAAGGCCAGCAGGCCCAGCGACAGGGGGCCCCGGACGGGGGCCGGCAGCAGTGGCAGGAAGCCGGACGGTGTTTTAGCCAGGCCCTGAGTCTGGACCCGGGAAACGCGCGGGCGGCCTTGCGGCTGCGCCAGTTGGGGGGAAGTCGGTGATGGGGGCGTTCGGCAGCCTGGCCGAGCATCCGGCCCGGGCGGCGCTGGTCCTGGCGGGGACGGTGTGCCTGATCTACCTGAATAGTCTGGGCAACGGTTTCCAGTACGACGACCGGCACGCCATCGTCGAGAACCCCCACCTGACCAGCCTGGCGAAGATCCCCGCCTTCTTCACCCATCCCGAGTATTTCTCCCGCGATCCCGAAAAGGCCATGTACCGGCCCCTGCTGCTGGTCAGCCTGGCCCTGAACTACGCCTGGAGCGGGACCCAGACCTATTCCTACCACCTGGTCAACATGGGACTCCACGCCCTGTGCAGCCTGCTGGTCTGGGCCCTGCTGCGCCAGCTGGGCCGGCCGGCCGGGGCGGCGCTGCTGGCCGGGCTGATCTTCGCGCTTCATCCCCTCTGCACCGAGCCGGTCAACTACATCAGCAGCCGCTCGGAACTGCTGGCCGGGGCCCTGGTGCTGGGGGCCTGCTGGGCCGAGGGGGAAGGCCGGCGCTGGCTGGGGGTGGCCTGCTTTGCCCTGGGCCTGCTCTCCAAGGAAAGCGCCATCGTCTTGCCGGCCCTGTTGCTCTGTCTGGGTTACAGCCGGGGGTCACTGAAGGCCGCGCTGCCCAGGGTGGTCCCCTACGGGGTGGTGGCCCTGCTCTACCTGGGCCTGGTGCGGCCCTTCCTGGCCAAGGCGGTATTCACCGCGCCGGTGCGGCCCTTGCTGCTGCAATGGGGCACCCAGGCCAAGGCCCTGGCCTACTATCTCAAACTGTTGCTGATGCCCACCGGGCTGAGCGTGCACCACGCCTTTCAGGTCTCGGAGCTGTTCGCGGGACTGGCGCTCCTGAGCCTGGTGCTGGTCCTTTCGCTGGTCCTGTGCGGCAGAGCGTCTGGCCGCCCGGCATTTGTACTCGGGGCCGGCTGGATGCTCATCGCCCTGGCCCCCACCTCGCTGGTGCCGCTCAACATCCTGGTCAACGAACACCGGCTCTATCTGCCTCTGGTCGGATTGCTGATCTGGCTGAGCGGGATGGACCGGCTGCCGCGCCTGGGCAGGGCCTGGCTGGCCCTGCCCCTGGTGATGGGCCTGCTGGCCCTGCAGCGCAACGCCGTGTGGAAGGACGAAGGCACCCTGTGGGCCGACGCGCTGAAAAAAGCCCCGGGGGAGGTGCGGCCGCACGTGTTCCTGGGCAATTATCTGCGGACCCAGGGCCGGCTCGAAGAATCCGCCGCCCTCTTGAAAAAGGCCGTGGACCTGGAGCCGGACAATGCCGCGGCGCGCGCCAACCTGGGGACCACCTTCAAGGAGATGGGGCGCTTTGACCAGGCCATCGCCCTGTACCAGGAGATCCTCGACCAGCATCCAGAGCAGGGGGAGATGCGCTACAATCTGGCGAAGGCCTGCGAGGAAGCCGGGCAGTTGGACCAGGCCAAGGCCCAGTACCTGCTCATTCCCCCGCAGACCCCTCACTACGAACTGGTGTTGAACAGCCTGGGGGTGCTGCACCAGCGGGCCGACCGCTTCGACAGTGCCTATTTTTACTATAGCCAGGTGCTGGGGGAGAGTGCAGACGCCCAGTACGGGCGCCAGAACCGGGAGAAACTCTTGCGCGAACTGACCCAGCGAGCCCCCCTGCTGATCGAAAAGGGCCAGGCCTCCCAGGTGGAAGCCTGGTGCAGGCAGGTGCTGGCCCAGTACCCCGGGCACCAGGACGGGCTGTTCTTCCTGGCAGTGGGGCTCTTTGCCCAGGGCCGGTACTCCGAGAGCATCGCTGTCAACCAGCAGCTGGTGGCCCTGCACCCCGACTTTGGCGAGGGGCAGCTGCAGCTGGCCAATGCCCTCGAAAGCGGGGGCCGTCCGGCCGAGGCAGTGCCGGTGTACAGGGAGCTGGCCGCTCAGGGGACTGATCCCACCTTGCGGGAGGTGGCCAGGCAGCGGCTGCAGAATCTGGAAAGGAGACGCCCGTGAACTTCGAACAGCAATACGGCTGGGTGCTGATCCTGGTCCTGTGCGGAGCCATCTACGGCGGCTTCCTGGACAACGGCTTCCACTACGACGACGAGCATTCCATCCAGCAGAACCCCCACATCCGCCAACTGGCCAATATTCCCGATTTCTTCTCCGACCCTGGCCAGTTCTCGGTGGACGCGGAAAAGGGGATGTACCGCCCCCTGCTGCTGGTAAGCTATGCCCTCAACTTCGCCCTGGGCGGCTTCTCGGTCAAAGGGTACCACCTCTTCAACCTGCTCCTGCACGCCCTCAATGCCTGCCTGGTGCGCTGGCTGGCTCAGCGCCTGAGCGGGGATGCCTGGATCGGCCTGGTCGCCGGCCTGCTCTTCGCCGCCCACCCCCTCTGCACCGAGCCGGTCAATTACATCAGCAGCCGCTCCGACAGCCTGGCGGCGCTCTTCTGCCTGCTGGCCCTGGGTTTTTTCATCCAGGCCGAGCAGGAGGGGCAGCCCCGGCAGCGGACCTGGGTGCGCCTGTGCCTGGTCCTGGGGCTTTTGAGCAAGGAGTCGGCCATCGCCCTGCCGGTGCTGCTGCTGCTCTACGACTACCTCTTCCTCAGCCGGCAGCAGTGGGGGGTGCTGTGGAAGAACTCCTGGCGAAGGCACGGGCCCTACTGGGGACTGTCCGCTGCCTATGTGCTGGTGCTGGTGTTCAATGGCTTTCTCGGCCGCTCCCTGGGCAAGCCGGCGCGCGAACTCGGAGTGCAGCTGGCCACCCAACTCAAGGCCCTGGTCTATTATCCCTATCTAATGCTGATGCCGGCCCGGCTCAATGTGGAGCATCAATTCTTCGCCCCCCCGGGCTGGCTGGGGGGGGGGGTGTTGCTGTCCCTGGTGCTAGTCCTTTCGGCCTGCTGGTTGCTCTGGCGCCACCGCCGGCAGCAGGACCAGGCCCTCTTCCTGGTCCTGTGGGCCCTGCTGGCCCTCTTGCCGGTGATGGCCATGCCCCTCAACGTGCTGGTCAACGAGCGCCGGCTCTATCTGCCCTGCGCCGCCTTCTGCATCGGGCTGGCCTGGCTCTTGCGGGCCGGCAGGTTCCAGCGCTGGGGCCTGGTGGTTGCTCTGGTGGTGGTCTGCGGCCTGAGCAGTTGGAGGCGCAGCCAGGTGTGGGCCGACGACCTGAGCCTGTGGACCGATGCCGTGGAGAAGGCCCCGCTCATGCCCAGGCCCCACCTGTACCTGGGCAATGCGTACAAGGACATGGCCCTGCAGGGGGACCGGTCCCTCTGGGTCGAGGCGGCCAAGCAGTACCAGCTGGTCGGCGACCTGGACCCCCAGGGGGATCTGGGCCTGCGGGGCCTCAACAACCAAGGCAGCGTGCTCTTTGTGCTGGGAGACAGGAACCGGGCGGAACAGGTCTACCAGCGGGCCTTGGAACTCAACCCGCGTTTCGAAGACGCCCTGGTCAACCTGGGCAATATCTATTTCGACAAGGGCCGCGAAGCGGGTGAACCAGCTACCCGGCAAAGCCTGCTGCGCGAGGCCTTATCCTATTACCAACGCGCCCTGGAGGTGCGGCCCAATCACTACGAAGCCCACGGCAATGTGGGGGTGGTGCTCCAGGAACTGGGGCAGTATGAGGAGGCCCGGGCCGCGTATGCGCGCGCCCTGCTCATCGCTCCCAACGACGGCAAGGTGCTCAAGAACATGGGCTCGCTCTTCGCCATCGTGGCCCAGCAGGTCCCCCCTGAACAGCGGCGCGCGTACCTGCTCCAGGCCCGCGAGTACTATTACAGCGCCTTGTCTTTCGGGAACAGCCAGGCCCGCGAGGGATTGGACCAGGTCGAGAGGCTGTTGCAGGCAGGTCCATGAAGCCGCGCCTGTTGTGGGTCCTGCTGGCTGGGGTGGTGGTGTACCTCAACAGCCTGGACAACAGCTTCCACTACGACGACAGCCACGCCATCGCCGAGAACCCCCACCTGCGCTCCCTGGGGAACATCCCCCGCTTCTTCACTGATCCGGCGGCCTTCTCGCGCGAGCCAGCCATGGCCATGTACCGGCCCGTGCTGCTGACCAGCCTGGCCCTCAACTACGCGGTGGGGGAGTACCGGGTGCTGGGCTACCACCTGGTCAACATCTTGGTACACAGCCTGGCGGCGCTGCTGGTCGGCGCAGTGGTGCGGGAATGGTTTTCCTCGCGTTGGGCCGGCTGGTGGGCAGGCATGCTCTTCGCCCTGCACCCGGTGCACACCCAGGGGGTCAATTACCTCAGCAGCCGCTCTGAATTGCTCTGCGGGCTGGGGGTGCTGGCGGCCTTGTACCTGGCCGGGAGGCGGCGATGGCAACCCCTGGCCTGGCTGGCCTATGCCCTGGCGCTGCTGAGCAAGGAGGCGGCGGTGGTGCTGGTGCCGCTCCTGGCTCTGCAGGAAGCGCGGCGGCCGGCCCTGCAGCGCGACTGGAAGGCGCACCGGCCTTTCTGGGGTATAACCCTGGCTTACCTGGCTCTCATCACCGCCAACGGTTTTCTGCCCCGTTCCCTGGCCCAGGAGGTGCGGCCCCTGGGAGCGCAGTTGTGCACCCAGCTCAAGGCCCTGGTCTATTACCTGCAGCTGATGGCCATGCCCGTGCACCTGAGCGTCGAGCACGCCTTCCAGGTCAGCCCCAGCCCCTGGTCGGGGGCAGTGCTCCTCAGCCTGCTGCTGGTCCTCTCGCTCCTGTGGTGCGCCTGGCGCAGTCCCCGGGCGCAGGGCAGCCTGGGGCTGGGCTGGTTCCTGGCCGGCCTGGGTCTGACCTTTTTCACCCCGCTCAACGCGCTGGTCAACGAGCACCGCCTGTACCTGCCCTTCATCGGCCTGCTGCTGGTTTTGCCGCTGCAGCAGAGAAAGCTGCGCTGGGCCGGACTGGGGGCGCTGGTCCTCCTGGGCCTGCTCTCCTCTGAGCGCAACCGGGTGTGGCGGGATGAGTACACCCTCTGGGGGGACGCGGTGGCCAGGGCCCCGCAGATGTTCAGGGCGCAGAGCAACTGGGGCCTGGCCCTGTACGGCAAGGGCCAGGTTCAGGAGGCGCTGGGGGCCTTTGAAAAATCCCTGGCACTCAACCCGCGCTACGGCAAGACCTGGAGCAACCTGGGATCGGTGTACGAGGATCTGGGCCGCAGCGCCGAGGCGACTCGCGCCTATGAGCAGGCCCTGGCCCTGGAACCCGGGCTGGCCGGGGCGCACAACAACCTGGGCCGGTTGAGCCTGGCCCAGGGCGATCTGGACCAGGCCGAAGCGCAGCTGCAGCAGGCCCTGGCGCTGGACCCCTGGTACGCCCAGGCCCGGGTGAATCTGGGGCTGCTGCGCCAGCAGCGGGGGCAGCTGGAGGCCGCAGCCCAGGAGTATGAGACGGCGCTGCGCCTCGATCCGACTGTTGCCGAAGCCCTCAACAACCTGGGCCTGCTCTACCTGGACCAGGATCGCCCAGACGCCGCCCGCGCCATCCTGCAGCGGGCCCTGCAACTCAAGCCCGAGTACCAGGAAGCCCGGCTCAACCTCGAATTGCTCGAACTGCGGGCTCAGGGGGCGCCCTCCGCCCGGATCTACGCTCAGCTGGTGGAGCGGTACCCGCAGCAGGCTTCCCTGTGGCTGGCCCTGGGCAGGGCGCGCGCCGCAGAGGGGGACTGGCAGGGGGCGGCGGCGGCCGGCGAGGAGGCCCGGCGCCTGAGCCCTGGCCTGCGCGGGGTGCCAGTGCTGCTGGCCGGGGTGTACCACCAATTGGGACGGCTGCCCGAGGCCGTCGAAGCCTGCAGGCAGGCCATCGCCCAGTCTCCCGGGGAGGCGGCCCTGTACAACAACCTGGCCGCGGCCCTGGCCGCTGCCGGGCGGACGGACGAGGCCCTGCAGGCCACGCGTCAGGCCCTGGAACTGGACCCGGCCAACGCGCGGGCAGCGCAAAATCTGCGGCAGCTGACCCAGGCGCGCGGTGCCCCCTGATGGTTTGACAGAGAGAGAGGGCAAGGCTATTCTTTGTTTACTAGAATCCCCCCGGCCGACGAAAGAAGCTGAATGGATATTTCCCGCATCCGCAATTTTTCGATCATCGCCCACATCGACCACGGCAAATCCACCCTCGCCGACCGCCTGCTAGAAGCCACCCGCACCCTCACTTCCAAACAGATGCAGGACCAGGTGCTGGACAATATGGACCTGGAGCGCGAGCGGGGCATCACCATCAAGGCCCACGCCGTGCGCATGCACTACCGGTCGCAGGCGGGGGAGGACTACGAGTTCAACCTCATCGACACCCCCGGCCACGTGGACTTCACCTACGAGGTCTCCCGCAGCCTGGCCGCCTGTGAGGGCGCCCTGCTGGTGGTGGACGCCACCCAGGGGGTGGAAGCCCAGACGGTCAGCAATCTGTTGCTGGCCATGCACAACGACCTGACCATCATCCCGGTGCTCAACAAGATCGACATGCCCAGCGCCCAGGTGGAGAGCGTCAAACAGCAGGTGGTGGACCTGATGGGGGGCCACCAGGACGAGATCCTCTCCATCAGCGCCCGGGAGGGGATCGGGGTGCCCGAGCTGCTGGAGGCCATCGTCGAAAGGCTGCCGCCGCCCTCCGGCCAGCAGGAGGCGCCGCTGCGAGCCCTGATCTTCGACTCGCTCTACGACCAGTACCGCGGGGTGATCTGCTTCCTGCGGGTGGTGGACGGCAAGCTGGAGGCCGGCCAGAAGATCCGCTTCCACTCCACGGGCAGGGAATACGAGGTGGAGGAGGTGGGCATCCTGCGCCTGGAGCGCATCCCCGCCCCCAGTCTGGGCACCGGCGAGGTGGGGTATCTGATCGCCGGGGTGCGGGTGCTGGCCGAGGCCCAGGTGGGCGACACGGTGAGTGACGCCCGGGCGCCGGAGGTGGAACCGCTGCCGGGTTACCAGCCCCTCAAGCCCATGGTCTTCAGCGGCCTCTACCCGGTCAACCCGGACGATTACGAGGAACTGCGCGACGCCATGGCGCGGCTCAAGCTCAACGACGCGGCCTTCTCCTACGAGCCCGAAGTCTCGCCGGCCCTAGGTTTTGGTTTCCGCTGCGGCTTCCTGGGCCTCCTGCACATGGAGATCATCCAGGAGCGCCTGGCCCGCGAGTACGAG
>JACPJE010000203.1 GCA_016187725.1 Candidatus Latescibacterota bacterium | reverse complement strand
GCGTTCCGCCAGCAGCGCCAGCGCCTCGTCGATGCAGGTGGCCGGCAGACTGGGGCTGTCGGAGCCCAGGCACACCACCCGCTGCATCCCTTGGTCAAAAGCCCAGCCGAAAAGTTGGTCCAGGCGGCCCCCCAGGTCGGCCTGGAGCTGGGGCACGAAGACCAGGCCCTCTCTCCCCAGCAGCATTGCCAACTCTTCCTGAGCGGCGAGCGGCTCGCAGGCTACCACCTTGAGTTGTGCCCCAGAGGATCGCAGAAGGGCCACGCTGTCCAGCAGAAAGCCCCGATAGAGGTCAGCAGCTTCCACCGGGGTGCAGCAACCCAAGAGGCGGGTCTTGACCTTGCCCGGCTGAGGTGCTTTGGCGAAAAGGATGGCGCAGGTGGACACGGTAGTCAGGGGGAGGCGATGCGGGAAAAGAGCCGCCAGGGCTGGCCGGCAGAGCTGAGGCCGGTGTAGAGGAAGCCGCCTAGGAAGAGCAGCAGGAAGGGCAGGCCGGCGTAAAGGCCAATATCCCACGCCCGGGCCACCACCAGGGCGAAATAGGCGGCCATGCCCAACTCGGCAAGGAAGAGCAGCGGGATCTTGTTGCGGTATTTCCTCCGCGCCGGGGCAGTGGCCTTCACCCCTCCGGATTTTGGGGTGCGCAGGAAGGGGCTGACGTGGCCGACCAATCCCTCGACCACCGCCCGGGCGTTGTTGACGCACAGGCCCATGCCGATGGCCATCAGGATAGGTAGGTACTTGATCTGCGCCCTCCAGTCAGCGTACAACTCCCGCTGGGCCGCCAGGTAAAAACTCGAGATGGCCAGAGTCGCCATCGAGAACAGGGGCAGATCGACGATCAGCATGCGTTCCCAGCCCAATTGGGAGCGGATGCTCAGCATCGGCCACATCAGCAGGGCCATCAGCCACATCAGCAGATAGCAGAGGTGGGCGGTCAGGTGGAAGGTGGCCTCCACCTTGATCCGCAGGGGCAGGCCGCTGCGCCAGATGCGGGGCAGGATCTTCTTGCCGGTTTGCACCGCCCCCTTGGTCCAGCGGTGCTGCTGGGACTTGAAGGCGTTCATCTCTTCTGGGATCTCGCCGGGCACCTCGATCTGGGGCAGGAACAGGAACCTCCATCCCGCCAGTTGAGCCCGATAGCTCAGGTCCAGGTCCTCGGTGAGGGTGTCGTGCTGCCAGCCGCCGGCGTCGAGGATGGTCTGTCTGCGCCAGATGCCGGCAGTGCCGTTGAAATTGAAGAAGCGGCCCGAGCGGTTGCGGGCGGTGTGCTCGACTACGAAATGGCTGTCCAGGAAAATGGCCTGGATGCGGGTGAGCAGGGAATGGCCGCGGTTGAGGTGCCCCCAGCGCAGTTGGACCATGCCGATCTGCGGGTCGGTGAAGTGGTGGATGGCCTGGCGCAGCACCTGGGGCGGGGGGAGGAAGTCCGCGTCGAAGATGAGGATGAACTCACCCCTGGCGCTGGCCATGCCCGCCTGCAGGGCACCGGCCTTGAAGCCAGTGCGATCCGTGCGATGGAGGTATGCGATGTCCACCCCCTGTGCCGCCCAGCGGCTTACGGCCTCCCGCGCCCGCTGGCAGGTCTCGTCCTGGGAGTCGTCCAGCACCTGGACCTGCAGCCGGTCGCGGGGGTAGTCCAGCCGGCACACGGCGTCGATCAGCCGCTCGACGACATGGTACTCGTTGTAGAGGGGAAGCTGTACGGTCACCATCGGTAGTTCGGCGAATTCCCCTGCAGGCACCTGGGCCTGCCGGCGGTGCCGATAGAAAAGCCGCAGCATCAGGTAGCGGTGGAACCCGTACACGCTCAACACCACCACGATCAGGGAGTAGATGGCGATGCAGACGATCTGCCAGGTTGCCATGGAGATTAGCGCCCTTCGCGCGAGGAGCAGGAACCGCCCCCGAGGACACAGAACATGGCGCAATGCGGATGGTTGAGCTTGACGTTCCCCGCCGCCTCGGCCAGCGTGGATCCCATCTCAAATCCTTCATCGTAGGGCAGCAGGGTACAGGAAAGCACCACTGGCCGGTCAGCCCCCCTGCGCTTGACCACCATACGCGAGGAGGCGCACATCATATTCACCGGTGAGATTTCGAGGATATTCCAGCAGTGGGTGGTGATTTCGGGTACCTCAATCGTCAGGTCCATTTCGGGAAAGATTACCAGATGCCCTGGGTCCGCAGCGTCCAGGGCCAGCCCCAGTTCCGCGAAAAGCCTACCATAACCGGTCCTCAACTCCTCCTCAGTCTCCCCGGTCAGTCGCCGCCCAGCTACTGCGAAGGGAAAGCCATTTGCGGCCAACCACCGCAAACCCGCAACGGTCGGTTCCCAGGACCGGACTCCCCGCTCCCGCTCATGGACCTCGGATTGGTAGTGATCGAGCGAGACCCGGAAGGTAAGCTGCTTGCCGTAGCGATATCGCAAACTGATCAGGGAGGCAGCCTGTTTCATCATCGGGCGCATCCCATTGGTCAGCACCAGGACCTCGAAACCGCGATGCAAACACTCTTCGAGCATGTCGATCAGGTGGGGGTTCATAAAAGGCTCGCCCCCGGTGAAACCAATCTCCCGGGTCTGCCACCCACCGCGCTCGATCTCGTCCAGATAGACCTTCAGGTCATCGGGGGTGAGATAGACCAGGCGGTCATTGCGCGGGCTGGACTCGATGTAGCAGTGCGCGCATTCCAGGTTGCACAAGGTCCCGGTATTGAACCACAGCGTTTCCAGGCGCTGCAGCGGCACAAAAGCGCGTGGCTCCCCCTCGACAGTTAGGTCGGGGTCTCGGAATTTCGCCAGATGGCGGTCTTCGATCTGCGGTATTGACATGATATCCCCGGACATAGGGTTGGTCTCAGCGAAGGAGGGTCAGGGACCGGGTCTGGCTGAGCCCCAATTCGGGCATTTCCAGGCGGTAGAGGTATGTCCCGCTGGCCACGGGGTTACCGTCTCCGTCCAAGCCATCCCAGGCCTGCTGGTAACGACCAGCCTCCCGTGCGCTATCCACCAGGGTCCGCACCTGCTGCCCCAGAACCGTGTAGACCGCCAGGCGCACCAGGCCGCGAGCGGGCAGGTCGTACTCGATCTGGGTGGTCGGGTTGAAGGGGTTGGGGTAGTTCTGGTCCAGAGAGAAGCGGGTTGGGACGGGAACCGAACCCGCCTCCTCAACGGCGGTAGTCGGTGGTGCGTCGATCACCCCCTCGCCGGCCCAGATCTCGGTGCCGCGGCGATAGGTGTCCCAGGCGAACCACATGGAGTTGTAGGCCGGCAGTTGTTCGAGGCGCTGGCCTTCGAGGGGGCCGGCAATTGCCTCACCCAGCATGTTCCAGCGCGAGCCGGTCTCCACGTCCCGGAACTCGACGGGCATCGTGCCTTCGGGATCCACGGCGTAGAAGCTCAGCGTCTGGCCCGCGAGGGCCCGGCTGTAGGGAATGGCGGTCTGGGAGGCGCGATCGAAGATCACCACCAGGGGGGTGGACCCCACCAGGTCGTTCACTACTGCGCCATCGGGCAGGTCGCGGAAGGGGTAGGCTTTGGCCCGGCCTTCGAGGCATACCCCCAGCACCACCTCTTTGGCGCGCAGGACGCTCAGGTCGGGGGTGGCCGTCGCGTCTGCAAAGAGGAACAGATCCCCGTGGTCGGTCCGGTACGCGCCGTAGGGGTAGGTGAGGTAGAGCCCCACCGAGCCGTAATTGCTGCGCTGGCGCTCGGTGTAGCGGTCCAGGCCCGTGCCGAACTGGGCCACCCTGGTGTCGGGGTACATCCTCCTCCACATGGCCCAGGTGGTCTCCACCACCGGCAGCAATTCCAGTTGCTGGTCCTTGTAACTGCCGCTGATGCCGGTGTAGATCATCTGCGGATAGAGGGTGTTCCCATCGCGGCGGTCGTACATCACCAGGTTGCTGTTGATCAGCAGCCCTGAAACCCCGAACTCGATCTGGGAACCATCCTGGTCGGTGGCGTTGAAGACCAGGCCGGTGCCGGTGAGCGGGCACAGGGTCACGGCGATGGAGCGGTCCCCGATCCGGTCGTTGATGATCTCGTGCCACCAGCCGAGGTTTTCGGGATAGGCCCGGGCCTCGCCGTCAACGACCACCCCCAGGACCAAATCCTCTTCGGCCACGTAGGAGACCTCCGGGGGACCCACAAAGAGCGGGTTGGTCATGGCCGGGATGCCGTCCTTGCCCGGCCCTCCGGAGAGCAGATGGCTGCTCAGGGCTTCGAGCCCCTCAATATTGCCGGCACGGAGGGGAGGCGCTGCCACGGCGAGGCCAAAAATGGCTGCAAACAGGACTGCTGAACGCATGATAACCTCCTTTTGTCAATAGGACTAAATTACAGATCGGGCAATACTTATTCCGTGAAATATTACCTGTCCTCTACGGCAGAGAATCCAAGGTTAATATTTCACAGAGCCGGCCATCCCCGTTCTTTATCTTCAAGTAGAACAATCCTTTCCCCAACCTAGTTTTGGATGGAGGACAGAGGCCATGGCTCGCTACAGCGCCCTTTACTTTCTGGGTCTCCTGCTGGTCGCCTGCAGCAGCGGGGACAAAGCATCGCCACTCGCTTCTCCTGCGCCACCTGAAGAGCACACCGGCACTCAGGAGGAACCACCGCCCGGGCCTCCCACTCAAGAAGGGACTACCCAGGCTCCCGGAGCACCGGCGACAGAATCCGCTCCCCCTCCGACTGCTGTTCCTGGTGGGTTGCTTGTGGAGGTGATCTCCAGTTTGAGGTCTCCTCGTGACCTGGTCTTTGGCCCTGCTGGTTCGAGGTACGCAGGCGAGTTGTTCGTGGTCGACTTCGTCGGCGCCGAAGCAGTGTGGATCAAAGACCTGGGCACCGAGGCGCAGTCCACCCAAGCTATCGAGAACAGCTTGGTGGGTGCCATCGCCGCGGAGATGGACCCGACAGGCCGGCTCTTCTTCGCCTGCGCTACCCCGACGATGGGTGGCACCCAGGGTGTGATCACCGTGCGCAGTGTGGGCGGCCAGGTCGTCGATTTCCAATACGCCGGGGTATCCGCGCCCACTGGCGTGGCGCTGGACGGGAGCGGCCGGCTCTACGTGGCCAACCGCAACGACGGCACCCTTGTCCGCATAGACTTCAGCGACGGGGCGCGCCCAGACAACCACCGCGTCGAAACTCTCGCCGGAAACCTCTCCTTCGCCACGGCGGGTCTGTTGCCCAGCCACCTGCTGGTGGACCCGGCGGGCCGGCTCTTCCTGTGCGAGACTGGAGGTAACCGGGTTCGGACCTGGACCGAGGAGGAGGGATTGCGGATCTTCGCCGGACCGGACCAAGGCCTGAACCAGCCAGTGGGGATCGCCCGTCTGGACAACGGCCATCTGCTGGTCACCAATCACGGAGATGGCACCCTCGTCGAACTGGATGACCAGGGGCTCCCTCTGGAGCGGATCGACACCGGCCTGGGTCAGGGACAGCTCTATGGAGTCGCCGTGCGCAACGACGGCCAGGTTTACGTGGCCGCCGGCGACGGCGCTGGCCGGGTCTACCTCCTCAGCCGTTGACCCGGTCCGACGCTCGCCGGCAGCCGCTGGCCGAGTGCTCAGGCACGGTAGCCATGATAACGGCTCCTTGCCGGTCACTGTTCCTCCTTGGCAGGCGGCAGGCAGTCTCGACCCGGGCATCGGCTTCAGCCCCTTACTATGCCATTGTCCGTAGGGCCGGCATGCCGGGGAACACCAAAGACGAAGCAACTGCCCTTTCCTATCCCCTCTGATTCAGCCCGGATATAGCCGTCGTGGCGCTCCACGATGTACTGGGAGATCGCCAGGCCAATGCCCGTGCCCTGCTTGCGCGAGGGGGTACTGCCCGCCTGCTCGAATAACTGAAAGATGCGATCCAGGGCCTGGGGTTCGATCCCCTCGCCGCTGTCGCACACCCTGAACTCCACGTACTCGCCTGAATGTTGGGCCGCCACCCTGATCCCCTCGCCACCTTCGGTGAACTTCAGGGCATTGTTGAGCAGGTTTTCGAGAACTTGGACCATCCGGTCCCCATCGGCCATAGCCCACAGGCCGCCCTCCGCTTCCTCGTACTGAATGGCGAGTCCTTTCCTGGCGGCAAGCTCGGCATAGCCCTCGACCACACCTCGGGCGATTGGGCTGAGGTTCACTAACTGCCGGTTCATCTCCAGTCCCTGGCCTCGGTCGATGCGGGAGAAATCCAACAGGTCATTGAGCAGGCGGGTGAGACGACTGGTGTTGCGGGACATGATCTCGACCCGGTAACGCACCTTTTCCAGCGTTTCCCGGTGCGCCCCGGCGAACTGGGCCACAAAGGTATCGGTCAGCAGCATCTGGTTGATGAGCCGGCCAAAGCCGTCCAGCGAGGCAAGCGGCGTCTTCAGCTCGTGCGAGACCACCGAGAGCAGGCGGGATTTGTAGGTGTTGAGTCTCTCCAGTTGCTGATTCTGGCGCTCCAGTTTGGCCTCCGAGGCCTGGAGTTTGGAGGTGCGCGCCTGGACCTCCTCCTGGAGATGTTCGGTGGCAGCGCATAGTTTTCCCACCATGATATCGAACGAGGTGTATAGCTGCCCGATCTCGTCCTGGCGCTGTCCGTAGGAGGAGATCCCCGGATGCATATCCCCACCGGCGATGTGTTCGGCCACCTTGCTCAGGTGAAGGACGGGTTTGATGACCAGTATCTGGCTCAACACGAGGATGGCTCCGATGCCTGCCACCGCGATCCCCAGGCTCATCAGGAGGGTGGTCCTGAGGCTCTCGGCGATGGCCTGTTCCCGGTCTTTGACGCGCAGGCCGATCAGCGAGGACCCGAGCCGCTCTCCCTTGTACCCTATCAGATCCTTCCGCACCAGGTAGTCTCCCAACTTGACCGTCTTTCCCTCCGGCAGACTGAGCAAGGTGCTCCGGTCGAGCTGGGTCCGGTCGATGGTCCCCTGACTGATAATCTCGGCGCCGTCCTTGAGGATCAGCAGGAAAGCCAGGTCCCGGTCCTCCTTGACCAGATCCACCGTCGCATAGGCCACGTCCAGGTCTCCTGAGCTGAGGGCGATGCCGGTGCCGAGGGTGATGATATCCGCCATCTTTTTCATCCGCTCGTAAAAGGCCAGGTCGATCAACTGGGCCTGGTGATGGGCAGAGTAGAGCGAATTGAAGCCAGCGATGGCGACGATGAGCAAGACCAGGGGCGCGATGATCTTGACCCTGAGCGAGTTATAGCTGGTTGCCATGGACTTCCCTGCCGTGGGAGTACCTACTCGATGACCGTGGCCACGAGGATGATCGCCGGATCGAGGTCGAGCCCTTCGACCATCCCCGCCCTGGCATTCAGTGCCAGCCTCGGCACGCCGTGGCTGGAGTAGATCCCGAGTGCAAGCCCCTGTTCGACCATTCTCCTGGTCGCCCCGAGGGAGATGATCCTCCTGCTCCGCGTCACTTGCTCGACAGAGGAGAGCGCCGTGGTCAAAGAGGTATGGATATAGAAGACGTTAAGGGTATAGGTGTCTATTTGCTTGAGGAGGGCCTCGATGGAGGTGAAGGCGAGGGCCTGGGCAGTCACCGGCAGGCCCTTGATCCCGTCCTTTCCGGCTATTTTGAACGCTTCGGCGAGTTCAGCAGCCTCCAAGGCTGTCCCTTCCCCCTCCTGGTACAACACCGCGATACTGACGCGCTCTCCGGATCGCGTCTCCAGGTTGCGGTCGTAGGCCAGCGCCTTGAGCAGGATGGCAGCCTGTCGGTCAACGGGGGTCGGGGGTTCATCTCCGAACGAGACGCCGGCGGCAAACAACAAGGCGACCAAGACGATCTTTCCTTCCCGTATCACTCCAGCGCAGGGCATGGGGGCGAGGCTCCTGGGTACTGGCGGGCGGCAGGTCTGCTCAAAACTCGGCCGTCAGCCCGAGGCTGAAGGCATCGTTGTCCAGCGCGGGGAGGTCCTTGC
>JACPJE010000202.1 GCA_016187725.1 Candidatus Latescibacterota bacterium | reverse complement strand
CCAGGGGTACGCCCAGCCGGCATTGTGCAGGGGCATGAAGGCCCCGCCCCCGGCCACGAAGGCCTCGATGGCCTCCTCCTGGCTGGGCTGCATCCACACCTGGTAGGGCTGGTCCTGGCCCTGGGGCCACTCCATGCCGTCTCTCAGGATGACCAGCAGGCGCTTGCCCTGCAGGGTCTGGCTGCCCAACCCGGCAAAGTCAGTGGTATACTCCACCTGCAGGCCGGCCGCCTCCAGGGCCGGACCCACCCCGGCAAAGGCGTCCTCAGCCCGGTGGTACCGGTCGCCGGCCAGCAAGAGCGCGTCTTTCATGGCAGTCCTTTCAGCGGGTGGGCAGCAGACCCAGGTCCTCGCCCCGGCGGAAGCGCAGGGCGTCGGCGATCATGCGGCCCACCTCGAATTGGGGGTTGAAGCCCAGCAGACGGCGGGCTTTGGACAGATCGAACTCGTAGTAAGTGGGGACGCCGCTGAGTTGCACCTCGACCACGGGAATCCCCAGGGCAACGCCTAGCTGCCCCACGGCCTCGTCCCAGGTGAAGGGCCGGGGGCCGGCCAGCTGGAAGGTCTGGCCATAGGCCGCCTCGCGTCCCAGGGCGCACACACAGCCCTGCACGATGTCGCGCACCTCGGCGACATGCTTCTTGTAATAGCGGCCCTGCCCGTCCTTGAGGGCTACCAGCCGCTCCTCCCCCTGCCACAGGGCGGCCAGTTCCGGGGCGCTGTCTTTCATCTTGCTCAGGTAGAACTGGGGGAAGTCGAGGATCTCCCCGGCGCCCAGGACCATGGCGAAGCGCAGGACGGTGGTGGGCAGCCCGTGGCCCAGGAAGTAGCCGTTCACCAATTCCTCGCCCACGGACTTGGTGAGCGCGTACGCGCCGCGGGGCCGGCGCGGAGCCTCTTCGGTGATGGGCTCCTTCATGCCCCCGGGGAGGTACTTCTCGTACAGGGCGTCAGTGCCGGCAAAGAGGAACTGCCTCACCCCACCCTGGCGGCGGGCGGCCTCCAGCATATTGAAGGTGCCGCGCACGTTGATCTCGAAGTACTCCTCCTCGGTGAAGGGCCCCCCGCCCTGGAAGGCGGCGCCCAGGTGGTAGACCACCTCCATCCCTTCCACCGCCCGGGTCACCTCGGCAGGCTGGGTCAGGCTGCCCTGGCACAGTTCCACCCCCAGGCCGGCGAGTTTTTCCACTCTCAGATCTCGGTCCCAGACCAGACCCCGGATCTGATGGCCCTCGCCGATGAGGGCCGCCGCCAGATTGGCGCCGATGCGCCCGGTGATGCCGGTGATGAGGATTTTCATGTACTCTCCAGAGCCGACAGGTAATCCAGCACTTCCTGCATCTCCACCACGTCGCCAAACTTCGCATCGATGTCGAAAAGGTTCCATTCGTGCGCCCCTTCGGCCCGGTCCTGCACGGCCTGCCTGGGGATGATCGCCTTGAAGCGATAGGCCCGCGCGTCGGTGGCCGAAGCCCGCACGCAGGCGCTGGTGGAGCAGCCGGTGATCAGCAGGGTATCCACCCCACGCTCGATCAAGTAGGGCGCCAGGTGGGTGCCGAAGAAGGCGCTGGCATTGTCCTTGTACAGGACCAGGTCCCCCGGCAGGGGGGCCAGGCGCTGGTCGAGCTGGCAGGCCCGCTCGTCCCAGCGGCGGAAGCCTTTGGTCCCCGGTTGGGCGTGCATGGGCTCTTCCGCATCGGGCCGGAAGGGCGAGGTGGTGCAGATCACCGGCACCCCCTTGGCCCTGCAGGCCGGCAGCAGGCGCTGGATGGCGGCCACGGTCTCGTCCAGCCTCGACGACCCGGTGGCGTAGGCCGGATCGGTCCAGCCGTAGGCCATGTCGATGATCAGCAGGGCCGGCTTGCGGCCAAAGCCGAATTTCTTCAGGAAGATGCCCTGTCCCTGATAGTAGGCCCTGACCGAATCGATGGCGGCTTTGGTGTGTTCCATGCCTTCATGCTCCTTTCTCATCTCAGACCAGCTCCCTGGCCAGCGCCACGGCGCCCAGCAGCACCGCCTGATCCGGGTGGCGGGCCTGCTCCAGGCGCACTAGGGACCGGTGCACGGGCATGGCGAAACGATTCGCCATCTGGCGCAGAGGCGCCAGCAAGGTCTCCCCCGCCCGGCTCACCCCCCCGCCTAACACGATCATTTCGGGAGCCAGGATATTGATCAGGGTGGCCAGCCCCATGCCCAAGTACAGGCAGGTCTCTTCCACCAGTTCCCGGGCCAGCTCATCGCCCTGCCGGGCCGCTTTGAAAACCACCTCGGCGCTCAGGGGCCCCGCACCGGCCAGGCGCCGCAGTTCCGCCCCGCGGGCCGGCTGGCGCACCACCGCCTCCTCGGCCCGTCTCCCTATGGACTTGCCCGAGCACAGCGCCTCCAGACAGCCCTGGTTGCCGCAGTCGCACTCCGGTCCTTCGGGGAGGATGGGGAGATGGCCCAGTTCGCCGGCCTGGCCATTGGCACCCCGGTAGACCTGCCCGTCGATGATAATCCCTCCGCCGATGCCGGTGCTGATAGTGAGATAGACCAGGTGCCGGCAGCCCTGCCCCACCCCGAAGACCAGCTCGCCCAGCCCACCGGCGTTGGCATCGTTCTCCACCACGGCCCTCAGGCCCAGTTCGGCCTCGATGATCCGGGGCAGGCAGATCTCGTTCCACCCGCCCACATGGGTGGAGGAGAGGATGCGCTGGCCGGCAAAATCCACCGGCCCGCCAAAACCGATGCCGCAGGCGCGCACCGACGCCGGAGCCTGGGTCAGCAGGGTCCGCCCCTCCTGGAGCAGGCGGGGGATCATCCAGGCGGCCCCTCCGGTCCGGTCAGTGCTGCCCTGGTGGAGCCGGTGGATCTGCCCCTCGGCGCTGACTAGGGCCAGCTTGTAGTGGGTGCCGCCGATGTCGATGGCCAGGATCATGGACTGCCTAGGCCCACCACGGTGCGGTGCTGGTGTCGCACCCGGAGGTACTGAATCCAGACCCCGGTGGTTTTCATCGCTGCACCTCGCTCCCTGTCGAGCGAAAATATAAGGCCGGCCACTTCCACGTCCCCCAGGGATCTGGGCTAGGGATCAAAGTGGATATGAAGGTGGTGGAGAAGTACCGGGTGGCCTAACTCCGGCGGCCCTTT
>JACPJE010000200.1 GCA_016187725.1 Candidatus Latescibacterota bacterium | reverse complement strand
CCGCTTTGAACAGGGAGGCGCCGCGGTGGTCGCCGGCAGCCCCGGAGATATTCGCCAGCTCCTGGTCAGGGGCAGGGATATTCAGTGGGTTTGAGGCTTTGTGCTGAAAAGAGCGGCGACGAGGAGGTGAGGCCCAGTGGCCATGCAGTGGTTTCTGCTGGCGATCTTCTTCTCCGGTGCTTTCCCCGCAGCAGCGAGGGGTGCTGAATTCCTCTGCGCGGGGGTCAGTGCGCCCCTGCTCCAGACCGGTGTCCGGGCGAAACCCGCTGCTGCTCAGGGCCTCCTCCCCGAGGGCCAGGTCAGGGCCGCGGTGATCTTTGCCACCTTTGCCGGGGAAGAGGCCGTGCTCCCCTCTTACGCCGCTGAAATCTTCCGCCCTGATCTCCCCGGCAGCCTCTCCCATTTCTACCGCGCCATGTCCTTCGGCCGTCTGAGCCTGACCGGGGAGGTCCTCCCCCGGGTCTACATGGCCAGCAAGAAGGCCCCGGCGTATATGGAAATCCGGGAAGAGGAGAGGGCAGGGGACTTTGCCCTCGAGATCATCCAGCAGGTGGACCGGGAGGTCGATTTCGGGCGCTATGACAGCGATGGCCCGGACGGGGTGCCGAACTCGGGGGACGACGACGGGCTGGTGGACTGCCTCTTCCTAAATCTGTTGACCATGCCGTCGGGATTTCTCAGGGGGCCGGCCACGGGGATGGCGTCTCTGAGGTTCGACGAGTACCCCACGGACGATCCGGCAGCAGGGGGAGGGCTGATCCGGATCAGGGGGAGGCGGGGCACGCTGCAACGGGTCACCGGCTTCTCCTACGCGGTCGGGTCCATGGCCCACGAGTTCGGGCATCTCCTCGGCTTGCCCGATCTCTACGACATTGAGGGCGATACCCCGGCAGAGGAGTCAGCCGGGGTGGGGGCCTGGTGCCTGATGGGGCGGGGGGCCCTGGGCTGGAGCGGGGAGGAGGGCCCCAATCCCTTCTGTGCCTGGTGCCGCGAACAGCTCGGATGGGTCGGGGGGATAGTCGAGGTGTTGGAGCCCTTGACCGAGGTGGCGATGGGGGACGTGGAGACCGGGGGGGCGGTGTACCGAGTGCCGGTCAGCTGGAGAGGAGGGAGGCCGGAGGAGTACCTCCTGCTCGAGAACCGGCAGCGGAGCAACGGGTTCTACGACCGGAGGATCCCCGGCGAGGGCCTGCTGATCTGGCACGTGGTGAAGGGAGGGGACAACGACGCAGAAGAGAGGAAACTGCTCGACCTCGAATGCGCGGACGGCCGTTTTGCCGACCGGGGGTGGCCCGATGGGCAGGTGCCAGATCCCGAACGAGGCGGGGACAACCTCGACTTCTGGTCCCGGGACGAAGCCTATCGCCTGGCGCACGGGGGGAACGAAGGGGATGCGACCGATCCCTTTGACGGGGAGCGCTTCACCTCCTTCTCTCCGGACACCAACCCCAAAAGCAGTGGGAGTACGGCTGAGATCAGGGAGGCGGTGATCGGGCCGACCGTGACCCGGATCCGACGGCAGGGGAATGGGGTGATGCTGGCCGATATCGCCCCACCTCAATGGGCCGGGCAGATCCACAGCTCTGGAAGGGAGGGATCAGAGGTGGTCTGGAGAGGAACCGTGGATCTGGCCGGGGACCTGGTCATCGGCGAGGGGGTGGCCCTGGCCATCGCGCCGGGGACCGTGGTCCGGGTGGCGGCCGGAGACCTGCTCCAGAGCGGGGAAGACCCCGAGCGGGTCGAGATCGTGGTCCGGGGGGTGCTGCGGAGCTTTGGCACCCCCTCGACCCCGGTGGTCTTCACTGGTCCCGACTGGCACGGGATCCGGTGGGAGCAGGGGAATTCCTACTACTTCTTCAACCGGGCGGCAAACCGCCTGGAGGGGGCACGGGTCGGGCTCGCCCTCGGGAGGACGCCGCTCCCGACCGAGGGGATCCACTTCGTCCTCTCTTCCCCTGAGACCTTGGCGCCGGGAGAGAACGCCAGCTTCCAGGTGGGCCTGTGGAACGCGGCCGCAGAGCCGGTGAAGATCCGGGTCAAAGGGGTGATCGAGGACCCCTTTGTCCGCAATTTGAGTGCAGCCGATTACACCGCGGTGATTTCTCCCGGCGGGGTCGACAGAAACATGCGCTTCCCGCTCACCATCGCCTCCGAGGCTCCTGAGGGGCGGGAGATCGCCCTCGTCGCCAAGGTGACGACTGGCACCGGGGAGACGGTGGAGGATACCCTCCGGGCGACCATTGTGGGCCGGGACACCACTCCCCCTGACATCTCCTACGGGCAGCGGCGGTCACTCAAAGTCCGCGTCGGCACGCCCTTCACCATGCGCTTTACCGCGTGGGAACCCGGCCCGCTGGAGGCATTGACTGCCTATATCCTCGAGGAAGAGGCCGTCGTCGATAGTCTCCCTCTCTTTCGCCGGGGAGCAGAGAACGACCAGCCGAATACGAGCCTGCTGAGCCCGGCTCGGGACTTTATGGTCAAGTGGGTCCCCCCCCGGGAGATGGACTTCCAGGTCTGGGTGGCTGCCATCGATGCGGCCGGGAACGTCTGGCGAGGCTCGGTCACTGAGTCAGTGGCGGCCAGGCCCTACCAGCGCATTGCCGACCTCCTCCTCTGGGGCCCGCGCGCCCGGCTCGTCTCTTACGAGAACCTCTTTGGGGCTGCCGGCCTGACCTCCGATACCTGGGCGATCGAGGAAGGGCCCATCTCTGCCGCGGTCCTCGACCTCTACCGGGCCCAGGCTCCGGGGGTGGTGGTCTGGCTGGGCCCCTCGACCCTCGAGGAGGGCATCCAGCAGCTCAATGCCTTCCTCAGGGCCGGCGGCCGCCTCCTGGTCGCCACTGGTCGGCTGGGAGGGGTATCCCGGAACTTTCCCCAGCTCCGGGCCTTCTTCCGGGACTTCGCCAGGGCCGCGCTGAGCGCCTCCCTGGTGCAGGAGGGGCAGATGCGGGGGAGCCCCGGAGATCCGATCAGCGGGGGGCTAGTCTTCGAGATCCCTTCCTATGATGAATACGTCCTGGCCAGCGGCAGCCGGGCCATCCTGGCGGATGAGGGCGGGATGGCCACTGGCTTGCGCACGGACGGGGGGACCTACCGGCTCGTCCTCTTTGGGTTTGACCAGCAATTCCCGCCCGTGGGTTTCCCGTTTGGCTATTCAGTCCTGATGAGGGGTTCACGCGAAACAAGGCATAGGAATCCCGGCCCATCAAGCTAGGAGCTTTTTTCCGGGAACGACTCGTTCCTATGGGAGAGACACGCT
>JACPJE010000267.1 GCA_016187725.1 Candidatus Latescibacterota bacterium | reverse complement strand
GGTGGAAGTGGACGAGCAGCAGGGTCGGGCGCAGTTGCGCTGGAGCCGGTATCGGGGCGGCCGGTTCGGGGGGTATAGGGTGGAGCGGCGCAGCGGGGAGGAGGAGGTGTTCGGAGTGGTGGCCCGGCTGGCCGGGGTGACGGACACGGTGTACGTGGATGCGGGGGTGGCGCCTGAGGTGTCCTATTTCTACCGGGTGGTGGTGGAGGCCGGGGGCCGGGACTGGCCCAGCGCGGTCAGTGGCCGGCAGGGTTTCGCCCTGGAGCCGGTGGCGTTGCTGGCGCCAGGTGTTGACCCGCAGGCAGGGGCGGTGAGGTTGCGGTGGACGCGATTCGCCGGCCCACAGTTCCAGGGGTATCAGCTGCGGCGGAAGGTGGTGGGCACGGACCAGGAGGAGGTGGTGGGGGAGGTGGCGAGTGAGGCGGATACGAGCCTGGTGGACGGGAGCGCGCGGGCCGGGGTGGACTACGAGTACCGGGTGGTGGTGCAGGCTGCGGGTCGGGAATTGTCCAGCAACACCGTGGAGACCCGCCTCCTGCTGCCGCCGGTCTTGTTGTCGGCGCCCCGGGTCGAATCGCGGACTGCATCGGCCACCCTGGAGTGGACGCGCTACCAGGGACCGCGCTTCCGCGCGTACCAGGTACTGCGGCGCACCGCGTAACAGGCCCCGCAAGTGGTGGCCGCAATGGAGGACCTAGCGCAGACCGCGTCGGTGGACAGCGGCCTGGTGGGGAACACCGAGTACTTCTACCAGGTGGTGGTGCTGACCGAGTGGGGCGAAGAGGTGGAGAGCGAGGTGAAAAGCGGGAAAATCCATGCGCTGGTACAGAGCTGGCCCCTGGAAATGGACGAGGGTGACTATGTGCGGCTCTACCAGGAGGGAGACGGAATCACCGCCCTGGTGGCCGGCAAGCAGCGGGTGCGGTTGCTCATCTTTGACCCGCAGGGAACCCTCGCAGAGGAGCAGACCTTGTTGGACCTGATCTCTGGGAATGCAACTGACTTTGTGGGCGTCGATCCCCCTTCCGTGGCCACGGCCCTGAGCCCGGAGGGGCGGCGCTACTTGAGCATGTCTTTTTTGAGATCGGCAGCCTTGAACCCGGCCTTCATGGACTCCCTGAAATTGTCAGTTTTGGCGCCGATGGCAGGCCGCTGCTGCAGGAATACCCGCTCTTTGCGGACTTCCTGAATTCCCTCAGCGGGCCCTATGCGGAGGTAAAGGCACGGATTTCCGTCAACGGTATTAGAGGCAGTAGCCGAGTTGGACCTTTCTTTATCGACAATGTCGCGGTTACCGCAGGGGAACAAGTGCTGTTCACCGAGGATTTTGAGGGCGGGATGGAGGAATGGACCGACGTCGTAGGGGCCATCGATAAAGGCCGGTTCGGGGGGACAGCTACCAAGACGGATGAGTCGTGGCAGCGCTTTCGCCTGGAGGCCGATGTGCTTTTTCAGGCACAGTCATCAGCAGGCGGCATTGGCATTGGGTCTCAGCGCGATTCCTCGTTCTTTGCCTTGAGTCTCGCTCCAAATGATGAAATGGTGAGATTGTTCTGGCAGTTTATTCCACCCCCTGGCTCCGGGCTCATAGCTCAAAACAAGGCGCTTTCCGAGTCTTTTGTGGCCTTCCCCGGGATTATATACCACCTGGGGCTTGGGTTCAGCAATGGACAGCTCAGTGCCACACTGCAAAGCCCGGTGGTCTGGAACACAAACCGAGCGCCCATCGCCGGGTGGACTAGCCTGGCAGAGGCAGGCCAACTGCTCACCCTTGTGCAGGGAGATCAGGTCCAGCTCTTCTCGCCGGAAGGGAAGGAGACCTCAGGATCAGCCCTGGAAGAGCAGGCCAGCGAGACCCGGACCTGGGAGGTCGAGGGTCCGCAGGGAAAGAGGCAATGGGTGGGGATTTGCGTACCGGCGCGCAACCAGGTCTTCTACGCTCGGATGTTGCGCAGCGCCAATGGGGAATGGTCCTGGCCCCGGGGTTTTTCTCTTTTCCTGGGATCAGGGGTGGGGCAGCAGGCCGAGGAGATGATCTTCCCCCTCTCTTTCGCGCCAGGACCGGATGGCCGCATCTATGTGCTGGACGCCGGCAATGCCCGCATCCAGGTCTTCGACGCCCTGGGCAAATACCTCACGCAATGGGGCCGCAAAGGCAGCGGCGAGGGCGATTTCGACTTCGGCAGCGGCAGGGTGCCGGAGGACTTTGCCGGCAGCGTAGTTGTGGACGGAGAGGGATATATCTACGTGGCGGATGTGGGCAACCGGAGGATACAGAAGTTCGCGCCCTAGGGCTCAGAGCTTGAGGAACACTACAATCAGGCCAAAGACGGTCAGTGTCAGACCGGTGAGGCTGATCATGGTGCCCAGAGTCCATTTGAGATGGGAATCGAGCCTGGCGCCCAGTTCGGTGCGCAACGCCCCGAATTGGGCATACATCTCGCTGCGCAGGCCGCCGATCTGGGTATCCGCCCTGGCAAAGCCGGCAGTCATGTCGCTGCGCAGGCCGCCGATTTTGTCGTCCAGTTTCTCATCGAGGGAACGCAGATCCTCCTCGATGAGGGTCAACCGGCGGTCGACCTGCTGGAATACATCGCGGGTAGTCAGTTCAGCGGCAGTCTGTTCGGCAGTCATGGCATGGCCTCGTAGTTAATATAGGGGATAGTGCTGCTATGGCAAAGCAAGATTCGGGCCAAGAGCCGATGTCTCTGGGAGCCTGAGGAGGGATCAGGGGTTTGCGTTTCCAATACCTTACACCTATGTCACTGCCACACCACAAGTGCGCTTGGGTTGTCGCAGGGCTGTTGCTCCTGCTCTCCTGCCACGACGCCCCGCGCAACAACCCCTTTGACCCGGCACTGACACCCCCGGTGGAGTTGCAGGTAGCCCTCGACGACACCGCGGGAACGGCGACTCTCACTTGGAGCCGGTACGCAGGGAAGCAGCCCTTCGAGGAATACCGGGTGCTGCGCAATATCGCCGAGCGCACGCGGGTGGACACCCTGGTCCACCTCCCCACCGTGGCGCAGACCACCTTTGTGGATACCACCCTGGCACCCAATACCCCCTATGTGTACTGGGTGGAGGTGGTCAATGCAGAGGGCTATGCTGCCCCTTCGGAGGAGAAGGGTATTGCCGGCTTCAGTGTGGGGGCAGTGCGCTTGCTGGAGGTGGAGAGCGACCCCCGGAGCGGGGGGCTGGTGCTGCGCTGGAATCGGTATGTGGGGCCGGATTTTGCCGAGTACCAGGTGCGCCGGCGCGCCGTGGGTACGGACAGAGAAGAGATGTTGGCCGAGATCGCCGTTCCCACGGACACCACCTTCACTGACCAGACTGCCCAGGCAGGGGTGGACTACCTCTACACCTTGACGGTGCAGGCAGCGGGCCAGGAACTGGAGAGCAACAGCCAGGAGGGCCGGCTGGTGTTGCCCGGGGTGGCGTTGCTGGCGCCGGAGTTCAGTTCGGCCACCGCCTCGGCGAGCTTGAAGTGGACCGCGTATGAGGGCCCGCGCTTCAAGGCGTACCGGGTGGAGCGGCACACCGCGGAGCTGGCAGCACAGGTGATCAAGGAGACCAGGGATATTGCAGACACCGCGTTGGTGGACCCGGG
>JACPJE010000266.1 GCA_016187725.1 Candidatus Latescibacterota bacterium | reverse complement strand
GTTTCGCCCAGCACCTGGGCGCGGGCAGCGGCGCTCAACGGCAATTCGTGGGTGAAGATGCGCAGGTGCTCGGCGTAGGTGAGTTTGGGGGTCCACAGCGCATTGGGGAAGTTGCTGCCCCACACGCAGCGCTCCGGCCCATAGGTGTCGATGATCTGCAGCACCGCCTGGTGCAGATCGGCGCCGGGATAGCCGATTTCAGTGCCGGTGCTGATGAAATCCACCTTGGCGCAGAGGTTGGGGTACCGCGCCAGGCGCAGCACCTCGCCGAGGACCCGCTGGTACTGCGGGCCGGGTTTGAGATCCATGCAGTGGTCGAAGCCCACCACCAGGCCGGGAAATTCCCACAGGAGCTTCTCCGCCCCCTCCACCCAATCCGGGTTCATGAGGAAGATATCGACCGTGGCCCCCACCTCGGCGCAGACCCGCCACAACTGGCGTACCCCCTCGTGGTCGAAGGTCCGCCGCTGGTTGCCCGGGGTGCTGCGCAGGGTCTTGACCCCGTAGTCGCGCACGAACTGCCGCAGCAGGCCCGGGCTGGCCGGGTCGTCCGGTTCGAGGCAACAGACCCCGGCCACCCAGCCGGGATTGGCTTTGGCCGCGTCGCACAGGTAGCGGTTGTCGTAGTTGTAGAAGGAGACCGTCTGCACTGCCCGCACCGCCCGCACCCCGTTGGCCTGGCTGGTCTGACGCAGATCCTCCAGGGCCCCCTTGCCATCGGGCACCCGCAGGGGGTTTTCCTTGGGCGGATAACGCACTTCGTCGGCGGAGGTGATGTGGGCGTGGCAATCGATGATCAGCATGGCAGAAATCCTTTCATCTGTTTTGACACCCCGGGCTCCTTTGCTTATCGTGAACCCCTGCAGCAGGGGGATAATAACGAATCTCCGCTCCTCCCTCCAACTCGCCCTGAGTTCTGCCGATGGCCATCGAAGTGCGTTTTGCCGACGTGGACGCCGACGGCGACCGCGAGGTCGTGGTCGAGAACCCTTACCTGCGCACGGTCCTCAAGGAGGCTGCGCCGCTCTTCCCCGCCCCCCGCCTGGAAGAGCGGGTCTTCGACCGCCTGCGCTGGGACCTGGAGGGCGCGCCCTGGTGGTACGCCACCGGCCCGGGCGACGGGGAGGAGTTCTTCCTGCTCAAGGCCCGCTTCGAGCCGTACTGGGGCCTGCACTTTGCCGGGTACGGGGCCTATACCCCCCAGGGCATCAGCCATATCGAGGTGCCGCCCGGAGACCGCGCGGTCTGGGGCTTCGACGTCACCCTGGGTACGGGAGGGAAGGATTTCGTCCGCGCCGGCCAGGAAGGCGGCCTCACCCTCACCCGTCGGGATCAGCGCACCATCGCGGTGGGCGTACACCTGGCAGAGCGCGGTTCCGGAACCTTGACGGTACATGTCCTCGACCAGGCTGGCGCCGTGCAGGGCCACGGTGAAAAAACCGGCACCCCGACCCCCGGGAAACCCCTGGCCCTCGAACTGCCCCTGCCGGCCACCGGCGATTTCGCCACCGCAGAAATCACCTACCAGGAAGCGGGCCGCGCCCTGCTCCACACCCGGGAACTGGTGGCCCTGCAGGGACAGCGCCCCACCGCCCATTTGCCCTTTGCCGGCGGGGGGGCGCGTGTCCTGGTGGCCAGCCACCACGAGGGCGAAAACCCCGAATCCGACGGCGAGTACCTGCATGCCAGCGGCCTCCAGACCGGGTTTGCCGTGGACTGGCAGGGCCCGGGCCAGCGCGGCCCGCAGGATCTTGAGGGCTGCGCTGCCCTCTGCCTGGTGGGCGATGCCTGGCCCCTGGAAAAGGTCGGTGAACTGTGGGACTGGATCGCGGCTGGTGGCGGGCTGCTGCTCTGCGCCCCTTTTGGCGAACTGGCCTCCACCCTGGGAGATATGCTGCCCCTGCAGCCGGCCGGCAAACTCCAGCGCACTGAGCCGGCGCTGGGCCTGCAGTTGGGCACCCCCCATTTCACCGTCTCGCGCCTGATGCTCGAACCCGACGCCCAGGTGCGCCTCACCTGGTGGGCGCCAGCCAGGGCCTGGCCCGATGCCCTCGTCCCTCTGCGCTTCACCGATGCCGGCAGACATCCGGCGCTGGGCCTGGCCGAATACGGCCAGGGCCGCGTCGCTGTGCTGGCCAGCCGGCCGGCCTGGGGCGCCCACCGCGGCAACGTGGTGTGGGACGGCTGGGGCCAGTACTACCGCGCTTTCTTCGCCGGGCTGATGGGATGGCTCGCCGGGATCTGGCGGGAGTGAGGATCAGGCGATCTTGCGCGCCTCCATGTAGAAACGCTTCTCGTGCGCCTCGCCCAGGGAGAAGGTCTTGCGCGGCATGACCCCGTCGCGCCGGACGGTCCTGAAGAGCGCAGCCTTGTCCAGGTGGGGCAGGCAGAGGCCCAGATTGCCGGGCTGGCTGCCCAGGCGCAAGGTCACTTCCTCTCCGTGTACATAGTCGATTTTTTCTGCCCCTCCGGCCTCCATAAAGGCGTCGAGCAGATCCTGGATGGTGCCGGCCGGCAGACTGGCTACAGGGTCGGCGATCTCGACCGCGCAGAAGGGGCTGTCGCTCCCGCCGCCGCCGAGGCCGACGGTATGTCCCGCCCCGTCCCTGGCCGCGGCGACGCGTTCCACCAGCGCTGCGGCGCTGGCCACGGGCGTACAGGTGAGGCGCTCTCCACAAGATTGCCGCAAGAAGGCGAAGAAATCCTGCCGCAACCCGAAGAGCACCCGGTGGATGGGCTCGAAGCTCAATCCCTCGTCGTGGATGTTCACTACCTCGACCAGGGCATAGCGGGCAGGGTGGTCCATGCCCACCGCCGGCTTCAACTCCTCCCACAGCACCTTGGCCGCCGCCAGCGAGTGGTTGCCATCGCCCACCGCAAAGAGCAGCGCTTCCCCTCCCGCCCCCCCGACCAGACCGCGCAGGGCTCCGATGACCGCCTGCTCCTGCGCCAGGTCGTCCACGGCATAGCCGGCGAGCCGCCCGCCGCCGAGCATCAGCTCAAAGTCGTAGAGTTTTACCAGCCAGCTCCTGGCCGCACCCACCGGCTCGATGACCGTGCGCCCGGGGTCGTCGATGAGCACCAGGATATGAGGCAGTTCGAGCGCGGCGCCGGCGCGGATCTTCCGGCGCGGGGGCAGGCGCTCGACGATGGTCCCCTCGGTGGCGCGGATGAGGCTGGTGGCGCCCCGGGTATAGTCGTAGCGCTCCAGGTCGAGGGCGAGGATGAGGCCCTTGCGGACTCCGTGGCCCAGGGTGCGCTCCACGTAGATGAGTCCTTCGCGCGGCTGGAGCACGCCTGCCTCCAGGTACTGGCGCATGGCGGCCTGGATACCTTGGATCCGCTCCGTTTCATCGGGTTTTTCGAGGTAGATCTCGGGCAGGGTCAGGCGCAGGGTGGAGGGGGCATCGGCGACGATGCGCTCCGCCCGTGCCCAGTATTCGGGCTGGGAGGTGAACTGGTCGACGGCGATGGCGGCCCAGCGATGCGGGTCGATGTCCGGCCCGGGCAGGTACACCTGGGGGACGAGGATGCCGAGGTCTGCGTGGACTCTCATGCGGCCTTCTGTGCAGACAGGGCGCCTTTGATCACCAGATAGCCGTGTACATCGAACAGGTATTGCTCCGTTTCCGTCATCCCCGCTCCTCTCCTGGCCGGAAATCGCCTCAGCATTTTAGACAAGGCTGCCGGTAAAGGCAAGGGCATCTCCCTCCCTGGCCCCTTGACAATGGGCGCGGTCTTGATTTTCTTTAGAGAAAATTCCAACCTTTCAATCTTCTCCAACTTATCCAACCTATTGCGGAGACCGGAGACCTATGAGAAATAAGGCCCTGCTGACCACCGGAGAAATAGCCGCCCATTGCCGCGTTTCCTATGAGGCTGTCAGCAAGTGGATCAAAAGCGGCAAGCTCAAGGCCTATACCACCCCCGGCCGGCACCACCGGGTCCGCCGCGCCGACTTTGAGGAATTTCTCAAGGAGTACAACCTGCCCCCCCTCACCGGGCCTGCCCTTCAGAGGAAAGTGCTGATCGTGGACGATGACCCGGCCGTCGTCAAATTCCTCAGCACCTTCTTCAGCAAGACCAACGCTTACGAGGTCGCCACCGCGACGGACGGCTTTGAGGCCGGCATCCAGATCGCCGGGGGCTGCCCGGAACTGGTCATCCTCGACCTCATGATGCCTAATATCGACGGCTTCAAGGTGTGCAGAGGGATCAAGTCCAACCCGCAGACCCGCCAGGCCATCGTCGTGGTGCTGACCGGATATGCCACCCCGGAGAACGTCCGCAAAGCCCTGGAGTGCGGGGCGGACTGCTGCCTGGAAAAACCCGTCTCCCTGGGAGATCTGGAGCAAAAACTCGAGGAATTGTGGGCTGGGGCCAACGCCGGGCGCCGCAGCGCCCACGCCTGAAGCCCGGCAGGGGCCGAGCAAGAACTGATGGTTTTCACCTCATGCCGACCGACGAGGAGGCCATTTATGGATGATAAGGCAAAATTAGGATGGCGCCTGCGACAGGCGCGCGAAGAACAGGGCAAGACCCTGGAGCAGGTCCACCGCCATACCGGCCTGAGTCACTATATCCTGCAAAACCTCGAAGCCGGCGCCTTTGAGGTGGTGGAACTGGTGTACATCCGTCTGGCGCTGCGCTCCTATGCCGAACACCTGAACCTGAATGCCGCCACCATCGTGCAGCAACTCGAAACCCTGTGCAGCCCGCCCCCTCCCCCGCCCCAGGTCAGACCGGCTCCCCCGGCCCGCTCCTGGGTGCGGCGCTGGGCCGCGCTGGGACTTTCGCGTTGAATCCCTCCCTCTCCCCGGAAGCATGGCTATGGAACTCCCCTCCACCGCCGAAGCATTTTACATCACCAGCCTGGCCGTGGCTCTGGTGGTCGTCGAAAAGATCCTCATTCAGCGTCTGCTCAACCGGCAACGGCGGGAACTGAAGGGCCTGCTGCAAGAGTGGCAGGCCCAGATCGCCGTGTTCAAGGCCCTGCGTCTCCAGCGCGAAGCTGCCGAACGCCAGAAATCCGAGCTGCAGCTAAAAAAACACAAAATCGAGCAGCAGATCTTCCGCCTCAGGGACGAGCTTCAGACCCGGGAAGAAAAAGAAAGCCGCCAGCTGCAGCTGGCAGCGGAGTTGGACAACTTGCTCAACCAACCTTAGATTATGCAGCACCTCTTGCCCCTGCATTGCCACCCATATTCGGCCGCTCTCGATGACCAGCGATGGCACCATGGCACCCACTATCCACACCTATGAGGACGGCCAGATCATCGTCCAGCAGGGTTCGGTCTGCGAGTTCATGTACATCGTCAGGGAAGGCCAGGTCGAAATTCTGCACGAGGACCAGGGCCAGCAGATCCAGAAAGCCGTGCTGAGCAAGGGGGGCTTCTTCGGCGAGGTCCCCTTTCTCGAACGCATCGTCTCGCCCAGTATCGCCCGCACCACCGTGCGCGCCCGCGGCGAGGTGCAGATCATGTCCGTCTCCCGGGAGACCATTCTCCACCGGATCCACGACAATCCTGAACTGGGCTACCGCCTGCTGCAGACCTTGTCGCGCCGTATCCGTGAGCTGGAGGAAGAGATGATCCGCTACATCGTCAGCGGCTGAGTTGGACGGAAAAGAGCGGATGGAACGCGTAAAGATGGCCCTGATCGGCTGCGGCGGCATCGCCGGCGCCCACGTGCGGCCGTACAAACAACCAGAGCTGCCTCCCTGCTGGGGAAGCGGCTCTGTTCTTTTAGCGCCCGCTCTAATTCAAACCCGCTTCCAGATCGCCCACACCAGGTCCTTGAGCTGCTGCGCTTCCTGCCAGCGGTCGGACAATTCCTTGCCGTCGGCCCCCTGCAGGGCATAGGTGGGCGGCCCCAGCTCCACCACAAAGGTGAGGGTATCCTCCGGTTTAGCCCGCTCCTTGAACTTCCTGAACCCGTACTCCCACCAGCTGGTGTACAGGTCCAGCCAGACCTTGTTATGGGGGAAGGAGATGGGCACCTGCACCTGCTCGCGCGAAGCCACCCGGCCGTGGAAGGCGCCGCAGCGTTCCAGGATCTGCTTCATGTAGCGGTCATTGTCAGCGGAGAGCGGCGGGCCGGCGAACTCCCGCCCCACCAGAAAGTGCGACAGATCGCCGCAGAGCACCAGATCGGGCACCGCCTCGATCAGGTCCAGGGTGAAGTACATGTCAGTGGTCATGCGGTCGCGGTGGGTCTCGATATAGAGCGGAAAACCCGCCGCTGCGGCCAGGTCCATGCAGCGCACCAGATAGGGCACCCCGGCTGCCACACTGCGCGGCATGGGCATGGGCTGCAGGTTGATGTGGGTAGCTCCCCCGTCGCGGGCCGCCTGGATGTCGGCCTTGAACTCCTCAGGGGTCCAGGGGAAGACGATATTGCTGCGCCGGAGCTGGTGTTTCTCGACCAGGGGCAGCATGGCCTTGAGGTGCGCCGGGTCCTCCATGAGGAACTCCACCCCGTCGAAGCCGGCCTCGGCGATCTTGGCCACCTTCTCCTCCAGGGTCCATTCCTTTGCTCCGCCGAAAGGGAGCCCCACCATGCCCCACAGGGACTGGTAGACCTGAAATTTCATAACACTCCTTGGCCTGGAGTCAGCGGACCTCCTTATAGAACCAGAGGGCGGCGCTGCGTATGGGCAGCGCGAAGGTGAAGCCGCCCTGGATCAGCCCTGCGCCCGAGACCGTTCTGGTCTCCCCCGTTTCCGCGTGCTCGAAGCGATAGCTGGCGTCCGGGTGCATCCCTTGTGGCTGGATGGTGATCTCCTCTTCCGGAGCTTCGGGCAGGCGGATCCCCTGGAGCAACCCGCATCCTCGTTCCGGGCAGTCGAACTGCCAGGCGACCCACGCCTGCGCGCGGTGGTGGAAGGGCGTGTGAGGGTAGTAGTCGCCGTGCAAGATCAGGTCTGAGGCCCGGCGCCAGACCCCGATCATCTTCCTGACCAGGGCAAAGTCGTAATCGTCCCGGCGGATGTCCAGCGTCGCAAAGAGCATGGGCGCCAGGGCGCAGTGATAGGAGTAACTGTCCACCTGATGGTCGAACTTATCCCTCCCGCCCAGGTCCCAGGAGAGGGTGGCCTCCTTGAAATAGGGTATCCACTCGTACAGCGTGCGGTGGAAGGCCAGCTTTACCGGATGGTCCCCGTACCCGTAGTCGGTGTAGTGCAGCGGCACCGAGCGGCGCATGGTCTCCAGGTCGTTGCGGCGCCCGCCGCTGGAGCACGAATCGATCCACAAGCCGGGGTTGCGCGCCAGCAAATCGTCCCAGAACTGCAGGTAGCCCTGGACGTGGAGGTTCTCGTTCATCCCCTGGCGGTCTCCGGCCTCGTTCTGGCGCCAGTGTTCCAGGGGCGGGAAGTTGTGGTCCTGCCGGTAGATCCTGATGCCGTTGTCCTCGATCAGCCGGCACAGGTGATCCGTGAGCCAGCGCCGGCACTCAGGGTCGCCCAGGTTCAGCAGGCCGTTGTCGCTCCCCTTCGCCCTCAGCAGCCACTCCGGACGTTCCACGTCGAGCCTGGTGCCCGGCTGTATCCTTTCGGGCTCGAACCAGACCAGCAGGTCGGCCCCCTCCCTGGCGGCACGGTCGGCTACCGGTTTCAGACCGCGGGGAAAGCGCTCGGGGTCAGGTTCCCAGGTGCCGGTGATCCACCACTTCCGCTCGCGGTCTTTGTTGTAGCAGGGATACCATCCGGCGTCGATCCACCAGAGGTCAAAGGGGATGCCCTGCTGCTTGAAACGCTCGATATAGCGGAGCTGGTTCTCCTCGGTCGCAGCGGTGAATTCCTCGCCTTCGTCAGGGCAGCAGCAGGCCAGCAGCGGGCGCAGCGGCTGCCCCTTGGGCCTGGGAAGGATATGGGCGAGGTACCACCGCCGCCACAGGTTCACTGCCCTGCCGACCTCCCCGGTCCAGGACAGGACCGTCACGCGCGGGGTGCGGATGCGCTCGCCCGGCCTGAGCCGCAGTGCGGTCCTTTCCTGACCCACCCGGACCTGCACCCCCTCTGCCAGCCCGCCGAACCTGGCCGCCCACTGCGCGGGCCAGCCGACGGCCATGCTCAGGCCGCAGCCTTCAAACTCGATACGGTAATAGGGGAACGCCCCATCGCAGGGGCGGCCCCCGTTTGGCGCAAAGTCGGCCTGGTCTCCGGCGCGCAGAGGCGTCTGGCTGGGCGTGTATCCTTCCTCGCTGTAGAAGTCACCGTTGCAATGGTGCAGCACCGGCGAAGGCCCCGCGAACACGCCGTCCATGGCGAGGATGTCGCGGATCACCGGCGTGTCCTCCGCTCCCTGGTTGGCAAACCAGGCCACCCATTCGACGACCGGGTAGTCCTGGTATTCCGTGCATTCGACCCGGACCTTCAGGCCCGTCCTGGGATCAGCGCCCGCGAAAACCGTCTCGCAGATATTGGCGTCGATGCGGCGGCGCTCCACCGCCGGATGCCATGCGACGGGAATGCCCTTTAGGGCTTTCCCGTCGAGTACAAACGAGATGGGGAGGTCGGTGGCGCTGGCGAAGAAGCCCCCTGTCCAGGCCCGGCTCTGCGCCATGTCCTCGGGTTTGGTGCTAGGTACGATGGCAGTGTCCATCATCTCACCTCATGTTGTGAGCAATCCCTGACGCGGATGCCCATGTTTTCCTCCTCATTACCGGCCCAGCGCCTCGATGGCCCTGGCCAATTCGTGGCGGTGCGCTTCGAGGGGTGCCGGGTCGCCGGTGAAGCGGGTCAGCTCCGCGCTCACCACCTCGGGCACCTGCAGGAGGGCCTCGTAAGTGCGGCGCTCCTCCGCCTCCAGGGCCGCCCCCTGCTCGGCCAACAGCTTCTTGAGGATGGCGAAATACTCGTAGTCCTCGATCCCGTCGCGCAGCATTTCCCAACGCATACTGTCCACCGGCCCAGTCAGCACCGGTTCATGCGCCTGGCCGCTGGCCGCCGCCTCGGGGGGATACAGAAAGCGGCCGTCCCCGTTGCCCCAGGGCAGCTTGTTACCCCGCTCGGTGCTGTACCCGCTCACCCAGCTCATCGGATCGGCGTAGGGATTCTGCGGGTGCTCCGGGTACGCCGCCTCGCTGGTCCAGTAATTGGTCTGCCAGACCAGCACCCCCTGCAGGTTGCGCTGCCAGGTCTGCCACAGCCAGACCCGCATTTCCGTCGCCGGGTGGTCGATGAAGAGCCCGGCATAGGGCGCCTTGGGCACCGTGCATACGTACCACCAGAAGGCGTCGCCGGCCTGCTGGCGCCCGGTCATGGCGGTGGAATCGCACTCCGGGGTGAGCAGGCACCAGATGTCGGGCCCGCCCACTAATTCGGGCTCCACCTGTTCGGTGAGCATGCGCCGGATGCGGGGGGCGTATTCCTTGAGCTTGCCGAAACCCTTCATCACGAAGGCATAGTCCTTGGGGTCGGGCTCGTCGAACCAGTACACGTACGCCTCGTCCAGCCAGCCCTTTTCCTCCAGGTGGCGCTCCAGTTCGCCCAGGTACGCGCGCAGGCCCTGCTGGTACTGGGGGGTGTTTTCCCCAAAGCCCTGCAGGCTCGGTTCGGTACGGTCGTGGTACGTGCCGCTGCCCAGGCCCTGCACCGGCAGGCGGAAGGAGTTGAAACCCAGGGTGTCGATGGCCCGGCTCATGGCCTGATCCCAGGCCTGCCACGAGAAGCTGGGCTCCAGGTTCGGCGACCATTTCACCTCGAAGTGATCGAGGGGGGCCGGGTCGTAGGGCGAGACCCGGTGGGCGCTGAAATTCTCCAGATACTGGTCCAGCACCGCCCGCTGCTGCTGCGGGTCGGAGAGCGCTTGATAGCGGAAGACCTCCTCGGGCGAGAAGCCAAAGGCCGTGGTGCAGCTCATGCGCCGTGGCAGCGCAAAATCGTAGACCTCCACCTGCAGGGGCACCAGGGCGCTGAACCCTTCAGCCTCCAGGGCGATGGCGCCGGTGTACAGCCCGGCCGGCGTCCCGGGCGGTACGTGGACCCGCACCCACAGGGGCTGGTCAGTGCCGGCGGGAATGTCGATGGGCTCGCTCAGCGGGGGCAGGGGATCAGGCCAGAGCGCCGCTGCGCCGCTGTAATCCGAGGGCTGGGCCACCGGCACATACCCCACGCGCAGGATCTCGATCTGCCCGGCCCCGATGCGGGCCTCCTCCGGCCCGCTCAGGTCCTGAGGCCTTGCCCACAGGCCGCGCAGCTTGCGGTCGGGCCGCACCACCAGCTGGGCAGCCTCGCGTTCGTCGCGGGCAGCGCGGATGCGCAGGGTCTGGCCTTTGGCCTGGGGCAGGGGCCGCTGCCGGCTCACCTTCCACCCGGAGGAAGCCCACCACAGACCCACATCTGCCCTCGACCCGGGCAACTGCTCCCCGTAGGTTGTGGCGTAGAGCAGCGGCAGGTACACCCAGGTCCCGGCGCGGAACTCGCCCAGGGAGTACTCCACCCAGAAGCTGCCAGACCCGGGAAGAGCATAGGGAAGAGACCGGGAGCTGGGTCCAGGCGGCAGCGCGATGGTCGCAGTGTCCATCTGTGCCACAACTCCTTCCCCCTTCACCTGCACCCCCTGCACCAGGGAAAGGGTGCCCCCGCTGGTGTTTTCGATCTGCACGGCGATGCGGTTGTCGCCGCCGGGCACCTGCTCGCCCAGACCTGCGACCTGCACCTGCAACCGGGGATCAATGCCCTGGATCACCACAAACTGGGTGTGCCCCTGCACGCGCAGCGGCTCGCCCTCCACGACCGAACGGTAAGTATAGTTGTGGATCTGGAAGGAGCCCGGGTCCGAATTGGCGCCCAGCGCCTGCCTGGCCTGGGCGCGCAGCCGGACCCAAATCACTGGTGCCGGCAGCAGCTCGCCGGGCAGGGCGAAGCTGCGGCTGCCCGCCTCGCCCAGGGTGCCCAACTCCCGCCATTGCCCGCCCTCGGCGCTGGCCTCCACCACCAGTTCCCCGGCCTGGTAATACCCGATGGTCACCGCCACCTGGGCGTCGCGCTGAAGACGGCCAGCCAGCTCGTGGCGGTAGATCGCGTAGCTGCCGGCCCCGAAGACCCAGCGGTTGGTGTTGAAGTCGCAGCGCTGGGCGGCCAGGGGCCGGCTGTGGTTGCGCGAGGAGCTGTGAAAAGGAGCCGCGAAGGTGTAGCGCCGGCTGTCGATTTCCTCGCCCTCGCCCAACATCAGATCTCCCCTGCGGGTGTAGACGGGCTGGGCCTCGGCCAGCTCCACCGCGTCGAAGGCCACCGCCCCCTTGAGGTGCCACTGGCCGAAGCGCAGCCAGGCCCGCTCCGCCTCCAGGGAATCGGGCACCTTGAACACCGAGGTCTGCTCCCCCCACTCACTGCCCAGATCGCCCAGATCGCGGTTGCAGAAGACCGGCCCGCTGGTGGGCGTGCCGCCGCCCCCTTCCAGACCGCGGGCCCTGAAGCGCAGCAGGTAAAGGCCGCCCGGCTTCAGGGACAGCAGCGCCGAGCGCCAGAAACTGGTGCTCTCCCCATCGCCGCTCACCAGCAGGGCCCGTTCGCCCTCGGCCCCGCCCTGCGCCCACTCGCCGTTCCCCGCCAGGGTCCAGCCCGCCGGCTGCCCCTGCCCCTCCTCAAAAGAGGGATTGGGAATCTCCAGTTGTTGTGCCCCTGTGGCGCCGGCTAGCATCAGCGCCAGGAGCACCGCACAAGGAGAGCGTTGCATTCAGTACACCACCGCGATGGAGCGCGCCACTGCCTCCTTCCCCACCTCAGCGCCCAGGTCTATATGGCACAGGTACACCCCCGGCGCCACCCTATGGCCATCCGCAGCAATCCCCGACCATCTGTAGACCTTGGCGAGGCCACCCCCTGCCTCTGTCAGTTCTGCCACGGGCCGGCCGGCCAGATCGAAAATGCGCACCCGGGGCCGGGCCTTCTCCACCTTGAGCACCGCGAAGCGGATCTCCAGCTGGTCGTTGATCCCATCGCCGTTGGGAGTGAAGGCCGGCGGGATGATCTCCAGGTCGCGGATCAGTCTCTGGCTGCCCGTCAGTTCGGGCAGGAAAACCACATTGGCCCCCCGCTCGACCGCTTCCACCGACTGCCACAGCCCCGGGCGAGCCGCATTGCCCAGGTCCAGGGCGAAGACCGTGGCATTGCGCAGCAGGCGGGCGGTGAAACTCAACTCCAGCGAGTCTGCTCTGTGCTGCTGGGGCAGGAACACCCACAGCGAGTCCTGACTCACGCTCACCTCTGCCGGGGCGATCCTCTCCTCGCCGCTCCGCACCTCGATCCTCCCTGCGTCTATCAGCCCTTCCGGCGCCACCAGGCGCAGGGCGTCGAAGCCGCTGTCGTCTTCCCCGACGCTGGGCCACAAGGTATAGGTAAAGCGCGTCGCTTCATTGGGCCTGGCCTGGCGCGGCTCTAGGCGGCCACGGGCCTGGCGCACCAGCGCGTCCTCGTATTCGATGGCGAGCGAGCGCAGCACCGGCGCCACCTCAGGATCATCGGTGGACAGGATGGCCTCCAGCTGGAGGAAGCGCCTGGGGTTCTCCGACTGGAACGCTTCGCCTGAGAGCTGGTAGAAATTGCTCCAGGGACTCCAGTCGCCACCTGCCACCAGCACCGTGTCCACCGGCCCCTTGACGGCCTTGGGCAGGCTGTTCCACCTGGCCTCGGTGACGATCTCCCCCTTCTTGTCGTGAAAGGTGTACTCCTCCTTGAACGAGCTGCCCGAGCGCGAGCGCAACTGCATGCGCGTCCTGGGCGGCAGTTCCACTTCCCAGGAAAGGCTCCTGATAGCCTTGGGCCGGTTGTCCCCTGCGATCCGCCCCAGGTCGATGAAGCCGGAGCGCAGCACCACCTGGGCCGGGTATCCCGGAGAGAAGAGCATGAGTTCCGGGACGCGCGCGTGCCATTCCTGCGGGGTCACAAAGCCGTACCACAACAGGTAGCGGACCTGGCGCGGGGCGAAGAGGTAGCGAAAGTGCCGGTCTTCGATGTAGAAGGGGGCTTGCTCGTCTCCTTCGGCGACCAGCGGGGTGTAGTCCACCTCGCCCGAGGTAGTGCGCCTCCCTTCGGAGAAGCGGAAGGCAAAGCCCGTGCCGGCATTGCGCGTCGTCGATCCCGAGGCCCCTTCGCCGGGGTCATTGAAGTAGAGGAAGACTTCGTCGAGCCAGAACAGGGCGCCCAGGTCCAGTTCCCACCACAGGCCATCTGCCTTCCAGTCGCCGCTGACGCGGAATACCGTGAACTTGTTGGCGTGGGTGTTCATGTTGCCGTCGATCATGAACTGCGGATCACGCGTCACCAGCCCGGCGCTGAAGGTGCCACCCCTTTCCAGGGCGCCCAGGCCTATATTGTCGCCCACGGCCACCACCTCGATTTCGGCCAGCGCCGCATCCTCGCTTTTGGCATCGGCGCCAAAGCGGATGTACTGGACGACGCGAAAGCCGGACTCGTCTTCCGGGTCCAGGCCCGGATCCAGCACCCTGGTAGTGTCCTTGCGCCCGGACAGGTCGATGGCGATCTCCCGCTCAGTGTTGGGCAGGGTCGTCTGATAGACCGTGTCGAAAGAGAAGAGGTCGTCCGCGATGGTGATCGTGGCCCCGGTGGCCACGTACACGCTGAACTGCCTGAAGGGGTGCGCCCCCTCTTCGTCGGGAAAGATCAGGCGGAGCTGGCGGACCAGCACCGCGCGGCCCAGGTCGATCTCGACCTCCCAGGCAGCCAGGGGGTCGGCCGCCTCGGGCTTCCAGGAGGTCCGCCGGTCTCCATCGATAATCCGGGCGGCCGCCTGCGGATTGGAGGCCGCCCGCCAGATCCCCCCGGACACCTGGCCGCGGGTTACCGTGGGGTGGGTGAACTGCTCCGCGTCGCGGACCGGATCTATCCCCCTGCGGAACCGGGTCAGCTCCAGGTGCCCGGCCTGGCTGATCTGCACCAGGCCCTGGGGAAACTGCCAGGTCTGCCACTCCGGGGCGCTGTCGATGGTGAACACCTCGGCCCGGCCTGACCCTGCCTCCAGAATCAGGGAGCCCAGCCCAAAGGCCCAGCGCAGCCATCTGACCGAGGAGATCATGAGCACACCTCTAGTAGGCCAGACCCACCGGGCGCACCTGGCGGAGGTCTTTCAGCTCGGAGCGCAGGCGAATGTCCACCAGGTAGATGCCCGGTTCCAGCAGCCTCCCCTCGTTGTCCCGGCCGTCCCAGAACACCTCTTGGGGCCCGGCCTCCTGCGCGCCCACCTCGAGGTGCAGACGGCGCCGGCCCTGCAGGTCGTGCACATTCAACTCCACCGGAATGGGTTCGGGCAACAGGAACAGATTGTAGCGGATGGTCAGCCGGTCGTTGATCCCATCGCCGTTGGGTGTCACCACAGCGCCGGAGAGCTCTAAATCCTCGATGAAACCGGGCGTCCGGCCGCGGCCGCCCAGCACGCGCAGGCTGCCGGTAGAAATATAGTCGCCCGCATCCCCGGGTTCGATTGGCTGGGGCAGGCTTTCCACTTTTGAATCGGAGACCTCGCCTTCGAAGGTCGTGGCGTGCAGAAACACCTCGGTGTCAAAGACCACGCGCGCGGGCACATTGCGCTGGCCGGTCACTTTCTCCGGCAGCAGGACGACCAGCCCCTCCTCCTCTTCGGCGACTCCGGCCGGCTCTACCCGGACCAGGGGTTCACCCATCTCCAGGCGCAAAAAGCGCGGCCGGCTGCCGGCGCGCAGGCGCACCGCGTCAAAGCCGCCCTGGGCCGCCGAGGCGAAGATGGCTCTGAGGTCATAGGCAAAAGCCGCGCGCCGGCCCAGCTCGACCTGGGTGAAGCCGAGCGCTGGCCGAGGCTCGTCCAGCAGGGCCACCTCGCCTAGCACCTGGTCGGCCAGGGGCGGCGACTGCTCAATCCACACAGAGTCCAGGCGCACGAAATCGCCGAAGGCCCGGCTCTGCAGGGTGATCTGCAATTGCAGGTACGCGCCATTGCGCAGCTCGAGGAGGCTACCCGACTGGGTGAGGGGGATGGACCAGAAACTCCAGTTCTCCAGATCATAGGCGATCGAGGCCTGTATTCCAGGGCGCCGGTCGAGCTGAAGCACCCCCTCGGTCTCGGGCTGGCGCAATTCGTGCTCATAGCGCTGGCGCGATACAAACAGTTCCTTGCCCGAGTCCGTGTACTCGTGGTACACATTGGGATCGCTGTCCCGGCCGCTGCGCGCCTCGACCTCCACCCAGGCCCGGGCCCCTGGCGTCTCCACGGGCGCCCCGGCTACCATGCGCCAGGTGCTGACCGCCCAGAAGATGCGGCCGAAGTTCACCTCCGCTCCCAGGTCGATGATCTGGGTCAAGTAGATGGCCCGCTTGGGTACGCCCTGGCCGTGGAGCACGAATTCGGCGATGGTGCCGCGGACCGTATTGCTGATGGTCTGCTCGTCCAGCACCGAGGCGTTGCGGTTATAGCGGATGAAGCGCACGTACTGGGGGGGAAATTCGATCTCCACCTCCTCGGCGAAGTTTTCCTGCACATCGGCGATCAGGGTGTTGAGGCGGTGGTAGTCCCTCAGCTCCAGGGCTGGATCGCTCTCCTCGGAAACAGACACCTCGAAGGCCGGCACCGGATCTTGGTTCAAGGGCACCCCGTCCGAGCGGAAGCCCTCGGTAGGGGTGAGAAAACCGAAGCGCCTGGCCGGCACCGGCACGCCCAGGTCTATGGTCCACCAGCCCAGGCGCGCGGTGTTGTAGGTGCTGCGGTCGCCATCCACGTACAGGGGGCTATCATAGTAGGAGGTGAAGTAGGCGCTGGTGCCGTCCTGGAGCCACAGGCGCGGCTGGTGGCCGTCGATGTAGCCAAGCTCGCGGGGGATCTTCAGTTCTGACCAACCCGACACGGCCAACATCATGTTGTCGCCCTCGGAGAAATAGACCGGCTGGATGGTGTTGGCCTGCTCGTCGACGGCCACCATCACCCGCGTCGTGTCGCTCTCTGCCCAAGACAGGCCACCGCCGCCCAGTTGCCAGAAGGAGATCTGGGCCTGGGCGGCAGTGGCCAGCGACAGCCACAGGGCGGCCATGAGACCCCGTGCTCGCCAGGTAGTATGCGCAGATGGCACGACCATCGCCTGCTCCTCTCTGCAGAGCATCCTGCAATAATATAAATCCCCCCGGCCTCCCTAGTATAAATTTTCCGCAGCCTCTCTGGAATTCTCGGCTAGGTGGTCTTGTTCTGCGCCCGGCTTCACACAGTACAGGTACCCATCGCTGCAGGGCGCCAGGATCTCGGCGAAGCCATCCCCGTCCACGTCCGCCACCACCACCCGGGTGTGTCCGGCAGCAGGGGGTGGAACCGGCACCCCGATGACTCGGCCACCTTGACCGCGTTGCCCGAGCCGTCCACATCGAGGTAGCGGGCCAGCCCGTACTGGCGCGACACGGCCTCCAGATCCGCCTCCACCTCCCCGACGGGCAGTTCGAACCGTCCCCCACTCCCTGGCCTGATGGCGATCCAGTCCTCGCGACAGCCCACAAAATGCTTCCAGTCGATCCGGGGCCGCGCCATCCGCCCAACCACCCCAGCCCGGCCCCTGCGCTGCTTGTCGCCCCGCCACTGCGTCCATTCACCACTCATGCAACGCTCCTCTATTTGCACCGCGCATTGTACTCCTCCACAATATCCCCCACAAGCCGCACCCGCTCAATATCCCCCGTGGAAGAAATCTCGTCCGAGATGCCCAGCACCAGCTTGGGGGCGAAGAGTTCGATGAGCCGGTCGTGGCAGGCCTCCAGGGCAGCGAAGAAAACCGCGGTGGTATCGGGCCAGTCGTGCATGGCGAAGACCCCGCCCTCCACCCCCATCTTCTCGATGTACAGGCTCTGCACGTTCATGCGCGGCATGAAGATGGCCGGCGCCCCCAGATCCCCCACCTCGCGCTGGGCCCGGTCAAAGGCCTGTTGATCCCATTCCCAGGTGGCGCGTTCCTCGCGCCAGGCGGCCACCTTCAACTCCGCCTCGCTCTCCACCTCGCGTTTGAGGCTGATGTGGTGCCAGCTATTGGGCGTGCGGCGATGCACCGCCACCTGGGCCCCCGCCGGGGTGTGGATGGTGATCCTGGTGTCGGTCTCGTTGAGTGGCTCCTGTTGCACCTGCACGCCTGGGTCTTCGACGCGGCGGAAACAGGGGTTGTACCAGTTGTAGAGCCGGTCCGAGCAACCCAGCTTGCGGTAGATCTCGGGCATGGGCAGGCCGGTGTACGGGGCCGGCAGCGGCTCGCCGACGAACTGCTTGTCGGTGTACCAGCACAGGATGCGCGGCTGCCAGATGATCCGGCCCCCGCTCCTGCCGAAAACCACGTCCTCGTGCAAGGCTGCCCACTGTCTCATCGCTCCCTCCTGTGGATGGCGCCCCCCTCAGCGCTTGTTTAGTGTACCCTGTACATTGCCCAAACAGGGAACCCCCAGCCAGTAACCTGCACCGAGCCAATTTCACCGGAGTCAGACCATGAAGATCACCGGCATCCGCACCCTGTGCCTGTCCCGCCCCCACGAGCCCGAACGCCAGTGGCGCACTGCCACCTTTCTGGTGCCCAAGGCCGACGCCGCGGTGGTGGTCATCGACACCGATGGAGGAGTGCGGGGCATCGGCGAAGCCTGCGCGTACGGCGACCCACCCCGCATCCGCACCGAGGTGGAGCGGTTGAAGCAGAACCTGCTGGGCCGCGATCCGCGCGAACCGGACCTAGCCCCGCGCCCGGTGGGTCTCAACGCGCCGGTGGACACGGCAGTGGCCGGCCTCGACGCTGCCCTGTGGGACCTGCGTGGCCGCATCGCCAATCGCCCAGTGGCCGAACTGCTGGCCGCCCCCGGGCAGCAGCCCCTCCGGCGGGTGCGGCTCTACGCCTCGGGCGGGGTCAACTACGACTGGGAGTGCCGGCCCGAGTCCGTGGTCGACGAAGCCACCCGGTACGCCGCCGCCGGGTACACCGCCTTCAAGATGCGCATCGGCACCCACTGGGAGTGGGCCGGGGTCACCGTGCCCCGCTTTATCGCCCTGCTGCGCCAGGTGACCGAGGCGGTGGGCGGGCGGATGGAGCTGATGCTGGACGGCAACCAGCGCTTCGGCGAGGCCCAGGCCCTGGAGATCGCCCGGGCCCTCGACGAGATGGGCTGGACCTGGTTCGAGGAGCCCATCCCCCAGACCGACGTCGATGGCTACGCCCGCCTCAACGCCGCGGTGAAGCTGCCGATCACCGGCGGGGAGCAGTACACCACGGTCGGGCAGTTCGAGCCGTACCTGGCCAAGAAGGCCTACGCCATCGTCCAGGCCGACGGCGGCTGGTGCGGGCTGACCGAAGGCATGCGCATCGCTCGCCGCGCCTGGGAGTTCGGCGTGCCCATGTGCCCGCACAACTGGCACAACGGGCTGATGACCATGGCCAACGCCCACCTGGTGGCAGCCCTGCCTTTCCCGCGGGTGCTGGAGCTGAACATGTTCCAGGGACCGCTGCAGTGGGAGATGCTGCGCAACCCGCCTCTCATCAAGGACGGACACCTGGAGCTGCCCGCCGCCCCTGGCCTGGGCGTCGAACTGGCAGAGGATGTGGAGCAACGCTTCCCCTACGTCGAGGGACCCTGGGGGGTGAAGGTGGAGCGCTGAAACCTCGTCGCTTCTTGCAGGCGGCGGGGAGTGGCCCTGGAACACCTTTCCCGGGGAGAGGCCGGGCAGGGAAGTCCGCGGGGCGGGGGGCGGAGTAGCGGAGCCAGAGCGCGCGAGGGTGAAGGACGCGCCTGGGGAAAGGTTGGAGGGGCCACTCCACGACGACAACCCAGAACCACCATAGAGGTGAGAGGATGACAGACCCCCAGACCAGCCAGGTGCTGGCCGCCTACGAAGTGGGCCAGATATTGCAGTTGGTGCCGGCCGGTGGCACCGCGGGCCGCACCTGGAAGGTCACCACCAGCCGGGGCGAGTACTTCCTGCGCCGCCGGGGCGCCCGCACCTCGGGCGAGGCGCGCCTGGCCTTTGACCACGGACTGCGCGCCCACCTGGTCGCCCGGGGCATCCCCACGGTGGCTGCCCTGAAAACCACCGCCGGTCAGGTCTGGTTGCGCCGGCCCGAGGGGGTGTACGAACTCTACCCCTTTGTCATTGGCCGGCCCTTCGACCCGCAGCAGCGCGGCGAACTGGTCAGCGCCGCCCAGGCCCTGGCCCACTTCCACCAGGCCGCAGCGCAGTACCGGCCCGCCGGGCCGACCGAGCCCATCGCGCAATACACCACCCTGGGTTTCTCCTCCGCGGTGAGCGGGCGCCTGGACGATCCCCAGTTGCAGCGCGAGAATCTGATAGCGGTCAGGAGCCTGGCGACCAATCTTGAGGGAGAGGCCCTGGTGGACCGCTTTCTCACCCGGGTGGACGCACAGGAGCGCCACTACGCGGGGGCCGGCTATGCTCCCCTGGGGGGGTGGGTGATCCACGGGGACTACACCCCGGCCAACCTGCTCTTCTCCGGGCAGGGAGAGGTGGTGGGTATCTTCGACCTGGACTGGGCGGTGCACCAGGAGCAGCGCTGGTTCATGTGAGGAGCCCTTCGCGCGGCCATACCTGCCTGGCCTGAATTGGCCTATATTGGGGGCCCCAACGGATCTCAGCGCCGCAAGCCGAAGGATTATGTGGGGCTACCTCCTCCTCGTTTCGTGTTTTTTGATCCGCAGTGCCTGGGGCGCCCAAGTCCGCGGCCAGGTGAGGTTGCGCCTGGACGGCCAGCCGGTTCCCTTTGCCCAGGTGCACTACCTGAGCGAGGAGAATGGCGCGGTCTACGAAACCCGGACTGCCGAGGATGGCACCTATGTTCTGGAACTACCGGAACCAGCCACTGCCGTGACGGCCCCTCCCCCACTCCCAGCCCGTACCCACTTGGGCCCTGCGTACCCCAATCCCTTCAACCCGGTGGTCGTTTTGCCCCTGGATATGGCGGCCCCGGCCTGGGTCCGCCTGGAGATCTTCACCGCGCTGGGCCAGCCCCTCCGCCGGCTGGTGGACCGGGAGATGCCCGCCGGGGAACACCTCCTGCGCTGGGATGCCCGCGATGACCAGCGCCGGGGTGTGGCTGCCGGGGTGTACCTCTTCCTGCTCACTGCCGGGGAGTACACCTCCCGCGGCAAGTTGACCCTGGCGGACGGAGCCGTGGGGTTGCCGGCGGACAAGAGCGCCGGGCCAGAGCAGGTTTCCCTCTATACGGTACAGGTGCGCGGCCCTGCCATCCGCCCCCTCGACCTCTCCCATTTCGCGCCCCAAGATCCTGATGCCGATCCCATCCTGCTGGTCGATCCGGACCAAACCACCCAGAGACTGCCCAGCGGCCAGTGGACCTCGATGGCGGGTATTCCCAGTGGCTGGTTCTCGATGGGCAGCCCTCAATATCAGGACGAAGAGCCCGAACACCAGGTCTATCTAGATCCCTATTACCTGGAGACTCGCGAAGTGACCGTGGCCCAGTACCGCGCCTGCGCGGAGGAGGGCGCCTGCCCGGAGCCAGCCCAGGGGGAAGCCTGCACCTGGGGCGCCGCCCTGGGGGACAATTACCCGGTCAACTGCGTGAGTTGGTACGACGCGCGGCGTTATTGCCGCTGGGCGGGCATGCGCCTGCCCAGCGAGGCCGAATGGGAAAAGGCCGCCCGCGGGGCCTTGGGCCGGGTCTACCCCTGGGGGGATGAAGTCCCGGGCGGGGCCGGTAATTGCCAGCGGGCCGTGATGATGCAGGCTGGTCTGGGACTGGGATGCGGGTACGACGGTCCAGGCCCGGTGGCCACGCGTGCAGCCGACACCAGCCCCTACGGCATCCGCGACCTGGCCGGCAACGTCTGGGAATGGACCGCGGATTGGTACGGGCGCGATTACTACGCGCGCAGTCCGCAGCGCAACCCGGTCAATACCGAGGCGGCCCTCCACAAATCCCTGCGGGGCAACTCCTGGCATTACGTGGACCCCAACCCCGATCTGCGCGCCGCCAACCGCTACCGCTTCAGACCCCTGCGCTGGTCCCCCTATATCGGCATCCGCTGCGCCCGCGATGCCCTGCCCGCTTCCGCGGAGGCGCCCTTTGAGCCGCCCTCGCCAGCCGAACTCCAGGCCCTTGGCCTGGCGGACTGGCAGGAGCGCAATGCCCTGGTCATGAAGGCAGAGGGGGATACCCTGCCCCACCCGGCACCTGCGGACACCCAGATGGTGTTCATCCCAGCGGGCCCCTTTTCCATGGGTTTCGACCAGGGCCAAGGAGACGAAGGGCCAGCGCACACCGCGGAGTTGAGCGCTTACTACCTGGATCGGGTCGAGGTGACCGTGGCCCAGTACCGCGCCTGCGTAGAAGGAGGTGGATGCACCCCGCCCCACTCTGGGTCCAAGACCTACCGCCTTGAGTTTGAAGGCCGCTTCACCAACTGGAATCAGCCGGGCCGGGAGGACCATCCGGTAAATGCCCTGAGCTGGGCCCAGGCCGACCAGTACTGCCGCTGGGCAGGCAAGCGTCTGCCCACCGAGGCGGAGTGGGAGAAAGCCGCCGGTGGAGACGGCCGCCGCTACCCCTGGGGAGACGAGGAAGCCAGTTGCGCCCAGGCCGTGATAGACGATGGGGGGGACGGCTGCGGCCAGGACAGCACCTGGCCGGTGGGCGCCAAACCCGAGGGGGCCAGCCCGTACGGGGTCATGGACCTGGCCGGCAATGTGTGGGAGTGGGTCGCCGACTGGTACGCCCGCGACTACTATAGCCGCGCCCCGCTGGTGGATCCCTTCAACGCCGATCCGGGCAGCGAAAGGCTGAAGATCCTGCGCGGCGGTTCCCTGGCCGATCAGAATCCCCATATCCACACGGTTTCGAACCGTCTGGCCTACGACCCCGAACAGCGCTTTGACTATACCGTGGGTTTCCGCTGCGTCCGCAGCGCGCCCTGAGCTAGGGGAGGCAGAGCCCAGGGTGTGCTTGAAGTTGGGGAGGGGGGTGACGATATTTGGCGGCAAATGGAGCATTTCCCAGCGCGATTCACAAGCGAAAGGACGGCGCCCGTGTCAGGTTTCGAGCAGTTGCTCTGGTACCTAGCCGTTCCCGCCACCCTGGTGTTTGCCGCCCAAACCATCCTGACCCTGGTGGGCCTGACCTTCGACCACACAGGCGTCGATGAGGCCCAGCACCACGACGGGGTTGCCGGCGAGCACGCCTACTTCCCGGTGTTCACCATCCGCAACCTGATCAATTTCCTGATGATGTTCGGGTGGACCGGCATCGCCATGATCCACCAGTTTCAAACGGGCATCCTGGTCACCGCGCTGGTCTCCCTGGTCGCCGGCACGGCGCTGATGTTCCTGGTGGCCTTCATGCTCTACGGCGTTTCAAAACTGGCCTCGGGCGGGGCCGCGGCAGTCGACCAGAGCCTGGTCGGCATGGAGGCGAAGGTCTACCTCAAGATCCCGGCGCGCCGGAGTGGTTTGGGCAAGGTGATCCTGACGGTTCAAGGCGTCCAGCGGGAGCTGCCGGCAGCGACCGAAGGCCCGGAGCTTCCCACCGGCACCCTGGTCAAGGTGACGGAACTGGCAGCGGATGGATCGGTGGTGGTCAGCAGGTAATTATCCCATCTGAAAGGAGCGCCAATATGGAATTCGCCAAGGATTTCCCCGTGATGATGCCGGTCATCGTCGCGGTGCTCGTGCTCTTCATCAGCTTCCTCGTCATTGTCTCCCGCTACCGCAGGTGCGCCTCCGACCAGGTCCTGGTGATCTACGGCAACGTCGGCCAGGGCAAATCCAGCCGCTGCATCCACGGCGGCGCCGCGTTCATCTGGCCGATCATCCAGGATTACCGGTTTCTTTCCCTGCGGCCCATCCAGATCAACATCCCGCTGGAGAACGCCCTGAGCCGGCAGAATATCCGCGTCTCGGTCCCCTCCATCTTCACGATCGGCATTTCGACCGACCCGGTGAAGGTCATGGCCGCTGCCGAGCGGCTGCTTGGTCTCAGCGCCACGGAAATCGAGGAGATCGCCAAGGAGATCATCCTAGGCCAGTTGCGCCAGGTCGTGGTGACCATGGACATCGAGGAGATCAACGCCGACCGCGACAAATTCCTGGCCAACATCTCCCAGAACGTGGAGATCGAACTCGAGAAGATCGGCCTGCGCCTGCTGAACGTGAATATCACGGATATCAAGGATGAGTCAGGGTACCTCGATGCGCTAGGCAAGCGGGCTGCCGCTGAGGCCGTGAACAAGGCGAGGATCCAGGTCGCCGAAAAGGAGCGCGACGGTGCGGTGGGCGAGGCCAACGCCAAACAGCAGCAGCGCATCCAGGTCGCGCAGGCCAACGCCACGGCCGTGGAGGGCGAGAACAAGGCGCAGGTGACGATCGCCAACTCCACTTCGGAGATGCGCCAGAAGAAGGCCGAGGCCGAGCGCGCGGCCTCGGCGGCCGAGAAGGTGCAGTCCGCCAAGGCGCTGCAGGAGGCCTACGCATCGGAGCAGGCAGCAGAAGTGGCCCGCGCCGAACGCGAGCGCGCTACCCAGACCGCCGATATCGTGGTCATGACCGAAATCCAGAAACGCAGGATCGAGATCGAGGCCGACGCACAAGCCGAAAAGGCCCGCCGCGAGGCCATCGGCCAGGCCGACGCGACCTTTGCCACCATGGAAGCACAGGCCCGGGGCATCAACGAGATCCTCACCAAGCAGGCCCAGGGATTCCAGCGACTTGTCGAGGCCGCTGGCGGGGATGCGGCCAAGGCAGCCACCCTGATGATCGTCGAAAAGCTGCCCGAACTGGTCGCCACCCAGGTCGAGGCGATCAAAAACCTCAAGATCGACAAGGTGATGGTCTGGGACAGCCAGACCGGCAATGGCCAGTCCTCGACCGCCAACTTCCTCTCCAGCCTCGTCGGCTCGGTGCCGCCGCTGCAAAACCTCTTCGACCTGGCGGGGATGAAGTTGCCGGAGGTCCTCGGCAAACCGGTCGAACAGCCGCCGGCGCAATCTGCACCGCCTGCGGGAGCTGCATGATTCGCGGAAGCAGCACGAGCTGCGAAAGGCCGATATGGAATTCTTGCGCCGCTTCGGGGACGCGGTGCACCAGGAACAGCGCTGGTTCATGTGAGGGGTTGCTCCCACTCGTCGAAGACCGCCTCCACGTTGGCGTAGGGCACGCCGATGCCCCATTCGCACTCGGCGATCACCCCGCCCTGGCCCCGGTCCAGGGCACGCCGCACCCGCCGCACCCCCTCCCGCACCTGCTCAGGGGTGCCGAAGGGCAGCAGCTGCTGGCGGTCGATCTCCCCCCAGAAGGTCACCTTGCCGCGGAACTCTTCGCCCAGTTTCTCGATGTCCATGCAGAAGAGCTGCGAGTTGAGCGCGTCCACCCCGATCTCCACCAGGTCCGGGTAGATGGCCTCGATGTGGCCGTCGGAGTGGAAGAAGACGTACTTCCCCCCCGCGTGCAGGATTTCGCAGTACTCCCGGTAGAGGGGCTTGAAGAGGGCGCGCCAGGTCTCTGGGTCGATGAGCAGACTGGTCTGGGTGCCCCAGTCGTCCATGAAGGAGACCCCGTCTACCGCAGTGGCAGCCCACAGGCGCAGCTCCCGACAGTAGAAGTCGTGGAGCATGGCCAGCAACTCGCGCAGTTGGCGGGTGCCGTACGCCAGGTCGGCAAAGAGGGCCTCGGAGCCGCGCAGGAACTGCAGCCGCTCGAATGGCCTGGTCTCGGTGCCGGCGCGCACGAACTTGTCGGTGGCCGCGCAGGAAGCCTCCACCTGGCTGAAGTCGGCCTCGTCGAGTAATTCAAAGGGCGGCCGGTAAGAGGCCAACCCCCCCCAGTCGGCCAGGGGCGGCTCCTTCACCTCGCCCACCACCCCGCGCTCGGCCACGTGCCAGGTGCAGCTCCAGGCGTCGGTGTACGCACCTACGTCGTTGGCCCTGCCCCGGCAGCGCCGGCCCGCCCCGTACCGGGCATTGGGTCCCTGGAAGTCCGAGGGGAATCGCGCCTGCAGCCTCCGCATCTCCTCCTGCCGGTCCATCACCGTGCCCGGCAGAGCCCACAGGTCGCGCGGCGCCCGGTCCACCGGGAAAACAGGTGGCGGGCCGGCCATGCCGAAACACAGTAATTGCCGCGCGCCGCGGTATTGGTTAGGCTGTTGCAGGGGAGGAAGGCAACCCCGGGAGACCGCGATGGCACCGCGCACTGCGCGCCTAGTGCTAGATATCCGCGATGAGGAGGGCCGGCCCCTGCCCTGCCGGGTGGACTGGTGGGAGCAGGCAACCGGCTTTCCCGTGTACCGCGTCTGGAGCGGGACAGGCGAGGTGGACTTCGAGGTACCTGCGGCAGCGCTCTCCCTGCTGGTGCGCCGTGGTTTCGACTACGACGCGGTGGCGCTGGACCTGGACCTGTCGGGGCGGTGGGAAGAGGTGCGGGAGGTGATCCTGCGGCGCCGCTTCGACGCCCGCGCCCTGGGATGGCACGGCGGCGAGAACCACCTGCACGTGCTCCACGCCCCCCAGGACGAAACCCGGACCATCGCCGACGCCGGCCCCATGGCCGAGGCCGAAGGCCTGGACTATATCCAGTTGGCCCACGGCTGGGACCCCTCCTTTGCCTGGCTGCCGGTCGAAGAACTGGAGCAGCAGTGCCGCACTGCCAGCACCGGGCGGGTGCGCGTGGGCTGGAATATCGAGGCCAAGACCTACATGGGTCCGGACCACGGAGGGCGGGAGGGCAACCTCCACTGCTTTGGGCACGGCTGGACCGCGGGCCTGAAAGGCCACGCCCCAGGGCAGGCGTTTTTTCACACCGGCCCCATGTTCCGCATCATCCAGGAGGTGCGCCGGCAGGGCGGGGCCATGGGCTGCGCCCACCCAACCCGCTTCTGGTTTGTGCGAGGCAATTTCGTCTCCAACTGGCCCTCGGAACTGCCCTTCGACTTTGTGGCCGGCGCTCCGTACGACGCCGTCGATGTCCTCAACGATTCGCCCCTGGTTTTCGCGGAGAGCCTGCGCTTCTGGTACACCCTGCTCAACCTGGGCTACAAGGTGGCTGGCACCGCCAACACCGACGGGCACCTGGCCGCGGCCACGGGCCTGGGCCGGTACCGGACCTATGTCCATATCGAGGGATCGTTCAGTTGGGAGGGGCTGGTCGCGGCGCTGCGGGCAGGAAGAGCAGTGGCCAGCTCCGGGCCTTTTGTATTATTCGAGGTAGAGGGGCACCTGCCCGGCGCGGAGTTCCCCGCCGACGGCAGGCAGCGCCGGGTCTCGCTCAAGGCCTGGTCGTCGCCGCTGCCCGGAGAAACGCTGACCGCTGTTCAGCTGGTGCGCAACGGCGAGGTGGTGCGCGCCTGGGATCTGCGCGCAGAGCAGACGCGGTACTGGGAGATCGGGTTCGAGATCGCCGAGACCGAGTTCGCCTGGTACTGCGCCCAGGTTCTCTCCACCTGCCGCGACCCTGGCGGGCAGTCCTGGGGGCCTCACGCGCAAGAGCGGGCCGTGGCCAACCCGGTGTACTTTCTCCCCTCCGGCTTCGCGCGTCCAGCCCCGACCCCGGCCCAACTTTCGCTGTCGGTTTGCGATCCCGTGGGCCGGCCCCTGGCAGCACTGGTGTCCATCCTGGATGGATGGATCGCAGTGGGCGAGGAAAGTGTCCCTGCCTCTGGCCAGATAGCCCTGATCCTGCCGGCCACCGCCTCCCTGTCCATCTCTGCCTCCGGGCACCAGACCGCGGAGCGCACCCTCTACCTGGATTGCCCGGAACTCTGCGAATACTGCCGCGACCTCGGCGCAGTCTGGCCCAGCTTCTTCTCCCCCGAGCCCTATCTCGAACTGCGCCGGCGCCTGGACCGGCTCAGGCTCAAGGTGGTCCTGCAGCCCGCAGACAGGCAATGACTTCAAAATATCTTGCAAATTGATGACCTAATCACTGTTTTGCGAGATATGTATCGAAA
>JACPJE010000265.1 GCA_016187725.1 Candidatus Latescibacterota bacterium | reverse complement strand
CGGCGGGTACGGGGAGCGGGTGGAAACCCCCGGGGAAATCGTCCCTGCGCTTAGGCGGGGAATTCAGCAAACCGCAGAAGGCGTGCCCGCCCTGCTCGAATTTATCACGGCCAAGGAGATCGAGTTCTCGCTGTTCTGAGACGGCAGCAATTCCCGACCGAGGGTATCCCGTTTGCCTATTCTCAACCGATACTGCGCTCACGCGGAGCAGGGCATAGCCTTCCCTGCCCTGCGTAAGACCTGGAGCATAGACCAGACGGAAACGTTTGACCATGGAGGTGGCAGCCGCACCGTGACGTCGCCCGTCTACAGCGAAGACCTGTCGCTGCGGATACTCTCGACCGATCCGTTGCCAACCAAGGCACCTACACTCGGTAAATCCACGCCATCCACCCGTCCAGATTTTCTAGACCAGCCTATGGAGGTATCTACCATGGCCCATTTAGTGGCAGCCGGCCCGTTACGTGTTCACCCGGATAACCCGCGTTACTTCACCGACGGCTCCGGCCGCGCGATCCTGCTGGTGGGATCCCACACCTGGAACAACCTGCAGGACATGGGGGAGACCGATCCGCCTCCGGCCTTTGACTGGGAGGTGTATCTCGACTTTCTCGGCAGGTATAACCACAACTTCGTGCGCCTGTGGCGGTGGGAGTTGGCGATCTGGGACACCCGGGCGAACCAGGAGAACCGGCGCCACTTCTGCGCGCCGCATCCATGGGTGCGCACGGGGCCGGGCACGGCGTTGGACGGGAAGCCGAGGTTCGATCTGGCGCACTTCGATGACGCGTACTTCGCACGGCTTCGGCAGCGCGTCATGTCTGCCCGCGAGCACGGCATCTACGTCTCGATCATGCTCTTTGAGGGTTGGGGACTGCAGTTCGTGGAGGACGGCTGGCGTGCGCATCCCTTCAACCCGGGCAACAACGTCAACGGGGTCAATGGCGATCCGAACGGTGAGGGCAAGGGCCTTGAGGTTCACGAGCTGGTCGATCCGGCGGTGAGGGCGGTCCAGGAAGCCTACGTGCGGAAGGTCATCGACACCGTCAACGACCTGGACAACGCGTTGTACGAGATCTCAAACGAGAACCATCCACCCTCGACCGAGTGGCAGTACCACCTGGTCCGCTTCATCCACGACTACGAACGGACGCTGCCCAAACAGCACCCGGTCGGCATGACCTTCCAGTATCAGGGTGGCTTGAACCAGACTCTCTTCGACAGCCCCGCTGACTGGATCTCGCCGAACCCCGAAGGCGGTTATAACGAGGCGCCCCCGGCCGCCGACGGCAGCAAGGTCATCCTCAGCGATACCGACCACCTCTGGGGCATCGGCGGCACCCGGGCATGGGTGTGGAAGAGCTTCTGTCGCGGCATGAACCCCATCTTCATGGACCCATACGACGGGGCCATCCTCAAGACAGATCCGCAATGGGAGCCGGTCCGCCGTGCCCTGGGCTACGCGCGTGGCCTGGCCGACCGGATCGACCTGGCGCACCTGCAGCCGATGAGCGACCTGGCGTCAACGGGCTTCTGCCTGGCGAAACCGGGCGAGGAATATGTGGTGTACCTGCCCGAACCTGCCGAGGTGACCGTGGACGTGACCGCGGCGCCAGGGAAGCTGAACGTGGAGTGGACGAACGCCTCCACCGGCGAGACCATTCCTGCGGCGCCGATCGACGGTGGCGGGAAGGTCCCCCTGGGTTGCCCGGTGGCTGGCGATGCGCTGGTGCGGTTGTTCCGGAAGGCACGCAGGTAGTGGGAAGGGCACTGTGGTCTGGACCGGGGCCGACTCTGGCCGCACACCCAAGGGCGCAGACCGCAAGACGACGATGGAGTACCTGCACTTCATCGAGCCCGAGGCGTATCCGATGGATAGTTTGCCCTATTGACCATAGGTATTGGTGGACCCAGGGTATTTTTGGTATGATAGGGGCTGAGACTGGACAGAGATTGGGAAACACATGGCCGCTTTGCAACACCATCCTCGCGCAGGTAAACGAGTAAAATCCGTTCGCCAGAAAACCCAGATAGTGTCCCTCTTGATTATGCGGTTTTGAGATACGAGATTTATGGGAGGTATATCCCTTCGAGCGGAGGAGCCTCCCATGCGACGTACGCCTTGGCCAGATGGCCTGTATTGCCCCAATCCCGCTTGTCCGCGGTTTGGCCAAGAGGAAGGTCGGCAGCTGGAACGCCACTCCTATTATGGCCTCCATCACACGACCCAGTATTTGTGCCGGGCTTGTGGCAAGACCTTTACCGAGACCAAGGGGACGTTTTTCTATCGGTTGCGCACCCCGCGCGAGACCGTGCTCCAGGCGCTGGCGATGGTGGCCGAACAGGGGGGCATTCGGGCTACGGCCCGGGCCACCGGTGTTGACAAAGACACCATCCAGCAGTGGGTGGATCGCGCCGGTCGGCACGTGAAGGAAGTCTCGGCGTATTTGATCGTCGAATGTCATCTGTCCGAAGCTCAGCTGGATGCGTTGTGGACCTGGGTAAAAAAAAAGACGCGTGTCTCATTGAGGAAGAGGATCCCGACGAAGTCGGCGACTTCTGCGTGTGGCGCTGCGTGAAGCGCGATATGAAAGTGCGAATCGCTTCTCACGTCGGCAAAAATGATGAAGCCGGTGCGACTGGCTTGCTGGTGAATGTTCGCGAGCGGATGGCTAAGAAGGATAAGCCGTTGTTGGTTTCCGACGGGGATCTTTCCATTCCGCCGGCGATGTTGGCCGTGTGGGGGCACCAGGTGGAAGAAGGCGTCCATCGGGGGCCGCGATGGAAAGCCCCTCACCGGGAGCCCGCGGCGCACGTGGCCTTTGCCCGGGCCATCAAACAGCGGGATGATTCGGGTCGTCTGCTGGCAAGCCGCTGGTTGGTGGGAATAAAAACAAAAAGCCCTGGGGAGCCAACAAAGGCTTCCCAGAGCTTTTTTATTGGCGGGACCGACGGGACTCGAACCCGCGACCTCCGACGTGACAGGCCGGCGTTCTAACCAGCTGAACTACGATCCCGTAAAACGCAGCGGAAAAATCTAACCCCTCTGGGGTCCCTTGTCAATATCCGCTCAGGGCTGAGGGTGTTCCTGGTCCCAGCGCTCGCCTTCCTTTTTCAGCGCCTTGAGTTTGCCGCGTACGAGCTGGCGCTTGAGCGGGCTGAGATAGTCGATGAAGAGCTTGCCGTCCAGGTGGTCCAATTCGTGCTGCAGGGCGCGGGCATAAAAGCCTTCGGCGTCGACGGTGAAGAGTTTGCCGTTGATATCCAGGGCCTCGATGCGCACCTGGGAGTGGCGGGGCACCGGGCCGTACAGGTCGGGGAAACTGAGGCAGCCCTCCTCTCCCACTTCCCGGCCTTCGGCGGAGAGGATGCGCGGGTTGATCAGCGAGATGGGCAGCAGTTCGGGATGCTGGCGGGAGACGTCCACCACCACCACCCGCCGCAGCACCCCCAGCTGGGGAGCGGCCAGGCCCACGCCCTCGGCGGCTTTCATCGAGTCGAAGAGATCGCGGACCAGGGTTTTGATCGCAGGGTCGATCCGGGTCACCGGCGCGCAGGGCTGGCGCAGGATCTGGGATCCGTATTTGACGACCTCGCGCACCATGCCCTACCGCAGAGGGTTCAGGTCGAGGGCCAGGTAGCGGTAACCCAGGTCTTCGAGCTGGCCGACCAGGGGCTGGCGCCGGGCGGGATCTCCCAGGCCGAGGGTGGCCTCCTCCTCCAGGCGCAGACAGAGCATCTGCTCGCGCGCCTCCAGTTGGCAGGGGCCCAGAGAGGCCAGGGCCTGGTGGGCCTGGGCCAGGGTTTCTTCGGCGCGGGCAGCGGCCGGCAGCAGGGCTTCGTTCATGCTGCCCGAGCGGAAGCCGCGCAGGTCGGCGGTGATGCACTGGTACCCAAAGGAGGCCAAGGCAGCGGTGATCCGGGCTCTCAGGGCCGGGTTCTGCAGCAACTGGTCCAGGTCCCCGGCGGGCAGTTCGATGCGGGCCAGGTCCACGTGGTGGCGCACCCGCAACTGGGTAAAGCCGCATTGGCGCAGGTGCTTTTCGGCCTGGTCCACCATGCGCAGACCTTCGGCGGTGATGGCAGTACCGTAGGGGAAACGCGAGGACAGGCAGGCCATGGCCGGGCGATTCCAGACCGACACCTCCCAGCGGCGGGCCAGCTCGCGGATATCGGCCTTGGTCAGGCCGGCCTCCATCAAGGGGGCGCGGGCCCCGTAGTCGCGGGCCGCCTGGGCGCCGGGGCGAAAGTCCCCCGCATCGTCGGCATTCTGGCCGTAGAGGATGTGTTCGACTTCGAGTTCGCGGGCCAGGCGTTGCATGTGGGTGAAGAGTTCCTGCTTGCAGAAATAGCAGCGGTTGGCCGGGTTGCGGGCGTAGTCTGGGTTGTCCAGCTCGGCGGTGCGCACCACCAGGTGGCGGATGCCGAAGCGGCGGGTCAGCTCGCTGGCGGCTTCCAATTCGCCGGTGGCGTAGCTCTCGGAATCGGCGGTCACGGCGATGGCGTTCTCGCCCAGGACCCGGTGGGCGGCCACCGCCAGCATGGCGCTGTCCACCCCGCCCGAATAGCCGATGAGCACCCGGCCCATGGAGCGCAGCAGGGAATCGAGGCGCTCCAGTTTTTCATCGAGAGTACCCTTTGCCTTTTCAGCCTGGACCACAGCAGTCATGGCTCACACTCGCAAGTCAGGAGAGAGAGGGGTTGCCGCCTTCGGCAGCGGGGGCGATGATGGCTTCGGTCATGCCGTGCAGGATCTTCTTGTCCTGCGGGCAGAGGATGACCTGGACGCCGGCCAGGGTAGGAGTCTCGCCGCTCAGGTAATAGTAAGGGCGCACCAGGGCGCGGCCGTGCATGGGGCGCACGGTGTCAGAGGCGAAATCGTAGTACCTGGCTTCCAGCCTGGAGGCCTTGTTGAACTTCTGGAGGATGGAGGGACCTTGCTCAAAGCGGTCGAGGGCTTCCTGCAGCCGGGTGGCCCACTCCTCCTCGGGCAGGTCGTGGCCGATGGCCACCCCGTGGCTGCCCCAGGCCAGCTCGGAGAAGCCCGAGGGTTTGAGCACCAACTCCCGCTCCTTCTTGGTGAGGTGCTTGAGGGTCTTCCAGTCGTTGAAGGAGCGGCCTTCCACTTGTAAGCCTGGAATGATGGTGTGGGGTGGGGCCGGGGTGGGATCGACGATCCAAGTGGGGGGGGTGAGTTGCTGGAGCAGGGCCAGATCCCCTTCGCCCAGCTCCTTTTCCCAGAAGGTCTGGAGCAGGGGGTGGTGGATGAAGGCCAGCCCCATCTTCTCCTCGAGGTAGGCCTTGGGCGGGGGGGTGAGGCGCAGGGCGTTCTTCTTGGCGAAGTAGAGGATGGGCTCGGCCTTGGGAATATTGGGCAGGTCGAAGAGTTCGAAGAATCGGTACACCGCGTCCACCCGCACCCGCTCGCCTCTGGTCTCGACCAGCAGCCCCTCGTCGTCGAAGCGCAGGTCCTTGGGGTGCAGACAGTATACCGGACAGTCCTTGGCCTGCAATTGGGCGGCCAGCCACTCCATCTCAGCGCGGTAGTCATTGGATTCGTCGGAGACCACCAGGGCCACCACCGGCCTTTCCTGCTGGAGGGTGGCGCGCAGGGCGGTGTAGAAGCCTTCCACCAGGCCCTCGGGTCCGCCGATGACCTGGTATCCCAGTTCGGTGTACAGACGGGCCAGCAGGGCGTTGAAGCCCATGCCGCCGGGGACCGAGTCCAGCTCGGTGAGGCGGAAACCCTCGGCGGTGAGCAACAGGTCCGGGCGCAGGATCAGGGGCAAATGGGAACGGAAGCGGTTCATGCGGCCCAACTCGACCACCCGCTCGGGCTTGCCCAGGTCGAGGTAGCGGTGGACCCAGGCCGGGACCCAGGCCGGCTGCAGGCCCTTGGCGCTCTGGTGGTAGAGCAGGTTGGCGGCCTTGTAGAAGCGCACCAGCACCGGGCCCAACTGCTGGAGCAGGTGGTGCTGCTCCCCGTTCAGCCAGAAAGGCTCGGGGGAGATGCGCCAGGGCAGCCGGCTCTCAGGGTGGAGCCGGTGGCGGTCTCCGGCAAAGAGCCCTCCGTCAGGAGACTGGGCGTTGATGTACAGGCAGAGGGCTCTAGGATCGGATTGGACAGATGGCAGGGCCATGAAACCTATCTCAAAAGGAGTAAAAGAATGTAGGCGAGACCGCGTACCTGGTCAACCGGTCCCCTGGATTCAGGCGCCTTTCTTGCCTATCCTACTTCTAGATACTAAGAGAGGGAGGCGGCCGTGCAACTGAAAGGCAGAAAAGCCCTGGTCACCGGCGCCGGGCGGGGCATAGGCAGGGCTATCGCCCTGGCCCTGGCCAGGGAGGGGGCGCAGGTGGCCCTCCTGGCCCGCACCCGGGCGCAGCTGGAAGGGGTGGCTGGAGAACTGGGCCAAGGCCGGAGCCTGGTGCTGGAGGCCGATCTGGCCAGGGAGGCACAGGTGCGCCAGGCCCTGGGTCAGCTCATCGGCGCCTGGGGAGGAGTCGATATCCTGGTGAACAATGCCGGCATCCTCGGGCCCATCGGTCCGGCCCACCAGGTGGATACGGCGGCCTGGCTCCAGACCCTGCAGATCAACCTGGGGGGCTGCTTCCTGTGCACCCACCTGGTGCTGCCCGGCATGGTGGCCCGGAGTTATGGCAAGATCATCAATCTCTCCGGCGGGGGGGCGGTCACCCCACGCCCCTGGTTCAGCGCGTACAGCGCCTCCAAGTCGGGGGTGGTGCGCTTCACCGAGACCCTGGCCGCCGAGGTGGCCCAGTACCGCATCGACGTCAATGCCATCGCCCCAGGTGCGGTCAACACCCGGATGTTGGACCAGGTGCTGGAGGCCGGAGAGCGGGCCGGCGCCCAGACCCAGGCCGAGGCCAGGCGCCAGCAGGAGGAGGGCGGGGTGGACCCGGCGCGGCCGGCAGCCCTGGTGGTGTTCCTGGCCTCGGCGCGCTCGGACGGGTTGAGTGGCCGGCTCTTCAGCGCGGTATGGGACGACTGGGAAGCGCTGGACGTGGAGCAAGTCATGAAGACCGATCACTACACGGTGCGGCGGGTGGTTCCGCCCAGGTGAGGAGCGGATGTACAGGATAGGTCTGGTGGGCGCGGGGGGGGTGGGGCAGAGAAGGGCGGCGGCCATCGCCGCGCACCCACAGTGCCAATTGTCCCTGGTCTGCGATCTGGATTGGCGGACAGCCGAAGCCCTGGCGCAGCGCTACGGGGCCGCCCTGGCCTCTTCCTGGGAGGAGCTGGTGGGCGAGGAGGTCCTGGATGTCGTGGTGGTGTCCACCACCCACGAATGGCTGGCTCCCATCAGCGCGGCGGCCCTGCGGGCCGGCAAACACGTGCTGGCCGAAAAACCCCTGGGGCGCAACCCGGCGGAGGTGCGCCTGGCAGTAGAGGCGGCGGCCCAATCGGGCCGTTGGCTCAAGGCCGGGTACAACCACCGTTACCACCCGGCCATCGCCAAGGTCCGCCAGGTCTTCGAGGCCGGCGAATTGGGGCCTCTCCACTTCATCCGCGGCCGGTACGGCCACGGGGGCCGGCCCGGGTACGAGCGGGAATGGCGTGCCGATCCGGACAGGTCCGGAGGGGGGGAAATGCTCGACCAGGGGGCGCACCTGGTGGATCTGTGCCTGTGGTTCATGGGGGATTTTTTGCACGTCACCGGCATGGTGAGCACCAGCTACTGGCCCATCGCCCCTCTGGAGGACAACGCCTTTGCGCTCTTCGCCACCTCGACGGGACAGGTGGCCTCTCTCCACGTGAGTTGGACGCAGTGGAAAAACCTGTTCGGCTTCGAGGTTTTCGGCCGGGATGGGTACGCCACTGCCCATGGTCTGGGACGCTCTTACGGGCCCGAATACGCTCTGGTAGGCCGCCGTGCCCCCCGGGGGGGCGCACCGGCGGAAGAACGCTTCGATTTCCCCGGCGAAGACCGGTCCTGGACTCTGGAATGGGAGGATTTTGTCCGCGCCCTCCAGACTGGCCATCCCCCCCTGGCCGAAGGCTGCCAAGCCCTGAAGACCATGGAATGGATATACCGGCTTTACCTGGCGGCCGCTGAGGGGCGAAATGTGGGGGTGGAGGAGACGCCAAATTGATGTTTACGCGAAGGTTACAAATAGTGAGTCGCACTTCCTGAAAAGAGGCGCGGCTCTTTTTTGGGCCTTTGGGCAAATTTTTTTGAAAATTGCTCGCGAAAATCCGTAGATTATTAGTGCATGTGGCTGAAATCTTCCCATCAAACGACCTAGGATTCTCTTATGCGAACCGACCACGACGCAGCTAATAGTGAGCGGATCTGCCTGGCCTACCGCCGGCTGGCCAACGCCATGATCCTGAGCACCCTGAGGGAGATTTCCAAGACCGACGAGACCGACGACAGCACCCCCGAGATCCTCTTCATCGAGAGCCAGCGCATCGATCCGTGGTGCGAGCTGGCCGGCCTGGAACCCGAGGTGGTGCGCCGGGCCGCCCGCCGCATCGTGGGGTACAGATCTTTCTGAGGTCGAAAAAGAAAGGCAATAGCAGCGCTCCGGGGTTTGGTCCCCGGAGCGCTTTTTATTTGCTGCTGAGGGCCTGGAGGTGGGTGTACTCGAGGATGCCCTTGATCACCTTTTCCGCATCGCGCTGGCGCAGTTGTTCGAAGCGCAGGGCCCAACCGTGGTCGGTGTAGGCCAGGTTGCGCAATTCGAGGAGCACCTTGACGCCGGCCGGGTTGTTGCGCAGCACCCCCAGGGGCTGGCCCCGCAGGTGGGCGCCGGCGCCCAGGGCCGGCAGCAGGGTGCGGGCGAAGTTCCTGGAAACCGGGTCGCGGCCCTTTTTGCCCTGGTAATACAGGACCAGGGGGGCTTCGGGGGACTGGGGATCGATGTCGGCGTGGAAGGAGAGGAAGACCCTGCGGTTTTCCGGGGTGCGCCCAAAGAACTGCTCGGCGATGTGCACCCGGGTGTTGAGATTGCCGCCCCGGCCCCCGCGCGGCCAGGACTGGGGGGTGTTGGACTCGTTGAACTGGCGGCTGTTGTAGATCTCATTCTTCTCGTTGACAAAGGTCTGGGCCGCGGGATTGCTGTGGCGCAGGAGGTGGTTGGGACTCAGCAGGGTCAACTGGGCCTGGGCGCCGTGCCGGCGCAGCAGGACATAGACCCTCAAGGTGATGTCGTAGACGTACTCGTCCTCGACCACGTAGACCTTGTTGCCGTTGCCGTCCACGACCTGGACCACGGCTCCCGGATCCAGGCCCCCGTGCCCAGGGTCGAGGACAAAATGCCAGCCCCTGAGGGCTGAGCTGAGAGGGGGCAACTGCTCCACTGCCCCATCGAAGGCCTGCCACAGGCGCTGGGCCTGCTCGTAGGCCTGCAGCGGGGCATAGGAGGGATTTTCAAAATAGCCGGGGTGGAGCTGGCGCGGCGCCCTGGGCCGGTCTTGGTAATAGGGGCCGTTCTCGCTCTCGATTTCCCCCAGGTCCTTGAGGGAGAGGCGCAGGCTGTCCCAGTTGACCTCGGCAGTCTGCATGGCTTCGGTATCTCCCAAGATGGGTTTGACCTTCAACTGGGTGCCCGGGTGGATCACCGCGCCTTTGAGTTTGTTCAGGCGCCGCAGTTCGGGCACGCTCATCTGGTGTAGGCGGGCGATCTCGCTGAGATTGTCACCAGGTTCCACCTTGTAGAGGGCGAAGGTGCCGGCCTTGCTGGGGCTCAACTTCAGTTCCTGCCCGGGGTAGATCTCCTCTGAGTCCAGGTCGTTGAGGCGCTTGAGTTCTTCGGCGGCTATGCCATAGGCGCTGGCTATTTCCCACAGCGCGTCCCCGCGCTCGACGATGTGTACGTCCCTGGCAGTGGCCCGGAGCCGGAGCTTCTGGCCCACCAGGATCTTGCTGCCCTCCAGGTCGTTGAGTTCGCGCAGCTTGTCCACGCTCAGCCGGTAGGAGCGGGCAATGCCGGTGAGGGTTTCGCCGGGCCGCACGACGTGGGTGCCCTCGTCCAGGGGCGAAGGGCGCAGGCGCAGTTTCTGGCCGGGGCGGAGCCGGTCCTTCTTGAGGTTGTTGAGCTGGCGCAAGAGGCCGGGGGGCAGGTCGAAGCGCTGGGCGATCTGGACCAGGGATTCCCCTTTCTTGACCAGATAGTCCAGCGGCGGCAGGTCTTCCTCCTCCGCGGCCGGAGCAGTTTCGGTTCCTTCCTGAACCGTGGTGTAGTCCGTTTCGGGCAGGTCGTTCCGGGTCGAATCCGCCGCCGGGGGAGCGCGCGCAGTATCCGGTGAGGGGCTGGGCTCCTTCGGGGGGTGCTGGACCGGGACAGGAGCCTGGACGGTCAGGGTGGTCTCGGGGGCGCAGAGGCGCAAGCGCTGGCCCGCCAGGATGCGGTCGTCGGACAGCTGGTTGAACTGGCGCAGCTGGTCCACGCTCAGGCCGTAGGTTCTGGCAATCCTGACCAGGGTTTCGCCCTTGTCCACCCGGTGCCAGACCGGCCGCGAGTGGGGCGGCAGCTTCAGCCGCTGGCCCACCTGGATACGGTCGCCCCGCAGATGGTTGGCCTTGCGCAGCTGGGCTGCCGAGAGCTGGTAGCGCTCGGCGATGCCGTGGAGGGTTTCGCCGCGCCTGACCACATGCACCTGGTCCTGGGGCTTCTTGCTTTTTTTGGCATATGCCTGGCTGGGCAGACCCGCCCACAGGAGCAGGGCTGACAACAGGACACACTGCGACCAGTGCATGGAATACCCAGCGTGGGAAAGGGGGAGAGAGAGGAAGGGGGAGAACCGCAGTTCAGGAGGCGCCCGGGGAAGCGCCTGGGGATAACGCAAGTATAAAACCTATATAGTAATCGTGCAAAAGATAAAAAGGGCCGCTTGCCGCACCCGCGGGGGTACTCTTATTCTCTGGGTATGTCGGAGAGATTCAGAGCGCTGCCATCGGTGGAGCAGGTGCTGGGCACCCCAGGGGCAATTTCCCTGCTGGTCCGGTACCGCCGCGACTTTGTGGTGGACCTGGTGCGGCAGGTGTTGGAGGAGTTGCGCGCCGGGTTGCAGGCAGGGGGCGCTGGCGAAGATCGGCAGCTGCTGCTGGGCAGGGCCGAGGAGGAACTGACTACCCTGGCGGCGCAGCGGGCCCAAACCAGCCTGTCCCGGGCGATCAACGCCACCGGGATCATCCTGCACACGGGCCTGGGGCGGGCGCCCCTGGCGCCGGCGGCCCGGCGGGCCATCGCCGAGGCTGCCGAGAACTACTGCGCCTTGGAAGTAGACCTGGAACGGGGGACGCGCGGAGCCCGGAGTGACCACGTGCGCGCGCTCTTGTGCGAGTTGAGCGGGGCCGAGGCAGGTCTGGTGGTCAACAACAATGCCGCTGCGGTGCTGCTGGCCCTCAACACCCTGGCCAAGGGCCGCCAGGTGCTGGTCTCGCGGGGCGAGCTGGTGGAGATCGGCGGGTCCTTCCGCATTCCCGACATCATCGCCGCCAGCGGGGCCCGCATCCGCGAGGTGGGCACCACCAACCGCACTCACCTACAAGATTACGCCGAGGCCATCGGCCCCGAAACGGCGCTGATCTTGCGGGTGCATCCGAGCAACTACCGGGTGCAGGGTTTCACCGCCCGGGTGGAGACCGCCCAGTTGGCGGAACTGAGCCACAAGGCGGGCCTTCCCCTGGCCCACGATCTGGGCGGGGGCGTGCTGGAGGATCTGCGGGATTGGGGCTTGCCGCACGAGCCGGTGGTCCGGCGGGAGTTGGCGGCCGGGGCGGATCTGGTCAGCTTCAGCGGCGACAAGGTGCTGGGCGGGCCCCAGTGCGGCATCGCCGTCGGCCGGCGGATCTACCTGGAACCGATGGAGAAGAACCCCCTGATGCGGGCCCTGCGCTGCGACAAGCTGATCCTGGCGGGGCTGGAGGCCAGCCTGCGCCTGTTTCGCCTGGAGCCGCGACTGCTGTGTCAGTTGCATCCGGTGCTGGGCATGATGACCGAGCCGGTGGAGCGGATCGAGGCCCGGGCCCGGGCTCTGATGGCGGCCCTGCCGGCCGGGGTGGGGGAGGTGTTGCGGCCCAGTATCGAAGGTTCGACTGCCCAGATCGGCAGCGGCGCCCTGCCTCTAGAGGAGTTGCCCAGCCGGGTCCTGGTCCTGGCGCCCACAAGCTGCACGGCCGAAGCACTCGCCCGCCGGCTGCGCCTGGAACGCCCCCCGGTGGTGGGGCGGATTCAGCGCGATCGCCTGCTGCTGGATCTGCGCACGGTGCGGGAGGACGAGGTGGAGATGGTGGGGGCGGCGCTGGCCAGGGCGGTAGGGCGGTGAAAGGGCTGGCCGCGCTGCTGCTGGTGGCCGCCGGCTGCGGCGGCGGGGCCAGCCCTCCCGCAGGGCCGCCCCAGCCCGGCGAGGGCAGGGTGATGCTGGAAAACCAGACGGGGTACGCAGTGGAGGTGGCCTTTCTGGATGCCCGGGAGCAGATCGTGCGCACCCAGGTGGCACCTGGTCAGGTGGCGGAGGTCTCTGGAGGGGTGCTACCGGGGGGAACGGAGTGGACCTTCGACCTGGTGCTGCTGCTGCCTGAAGAGCAGGGGTACCGGGTGCGGCGCAAGGCCAGGGTGCGCATCGAAGGGGAGGTGCGTCTGCGCGCCAGCCTCCCCGATCCCGAGGACCCCTTCAGCCTTCAGTTCGGCAGGGCGGAAATCTGATCACACAAAAGTGTCGCCGGCCCCGCCCTTGAGGGAGATCTTGAGTTGCCCCTGGTCTTCGAGCTGGCGGATCTTGTGGACGATGCGCAGTTGCACCGCCTCCACCTCGCTCAGCCGCATAGGGCCGAGGAATTCCATCTCCTCCTCCATGAAGAGCCGCACCCGCTCGGACATGTTGCTCAGGATCTTCTCCTTCACTTCCTCGCTGGCGGCCTTGAGGGCGATCACCAGATCTTTTTGTTCCACCTCGCGCAGGACGATCTGCACCTCGCGGTCGCTCAGGCTGCAGATGTCCTCAAAGACGAACATCATGTTGCGGACGGTCTCGGCGACCTCCGGGTCCTGGACGTCGATGTGCTCCAGCACGGTGCGCTCCACGCTGGTGCCGGTG
>JACPJE010000098.1 GCA_016187725.1 Candidatus Latescibacterota bacterium | reverse complement strand
CCCCGGTGCACCGAAGTATAGCGCCGCATCTGTTGGGGAAAGGTGTCTCCTTCGAAGCGCTGCCTGGCGATGGGCAGGCCGGCCTCGCCAAAGACCCGCAATGCCTGGCAGGAATTGGCCAACTCCTTGTCCCCGCCCTTGCGGCCCTGGATGAACTTCCCGGTCAGATCGGGCAGGGTGACCCGGTTGATCTCCAGGCCATAGGAGCACAACCTCTTCTTTATTTTGAGCAGCGCGTCCAGATCGGGGTATCCCTGCTCCTTCACCCCGAGGAAATAGCCACCGCTGCCGAAATCCAGGCAGTCCACACCCAACTGGGTCACCTTCTTCAGATAGCTGTCGGACAGATCGCCGTGCCACACGGATATCCTGAACATGCTCGGTCCTTTCATCTTTCACCTCAACGAGCGCAAGGTACTCACCCCGCGCCGCCCAGACAAGGGGAGATCCGGCCCGCAGTGGTTGTCCGGCTGGAGAGAAAGGCTTTACTTTGAGAGAAAATTCGCGGCCAGGAGGGCGAGATGAACCTCATCTGCATCGTGCTGGACAGCTTCCGCGAGGACCACGTCGGCTTCTACAGCCAGGGCCGGCCCGCCTTTGCGGGGATCACCCCCTGCCGGACCCCGCACCTGGACGCCTTCGCCCGCCAGTGCGTGGTCTTCGACAACGCCTACCCCGAAGCCCTGCCCACCATCCCGGTCCGCACCCAGCTCTTCACCGGCCAGTGCACCCTGCCCTTCCGGCCCTGGCAGGCCCTGGCGCGCGAGGATCGCTCCAGCGCCCAGATCCTGCGGGCCGAAGGCTACGTGTGCGGCCTGATCTCGGACTGCTACCACTACCGGGCACCGGGGATGAACTTCCACCAGGGATTCCACGCCTATCGCTGGGTGCGCGGCCAGGAGTACGATCCGTGGACTTCGCACCCGCCCCGGCGCGCCGTGGACCTCTACGTCAACGAGCACTACGACGCCCTCTGGCGGGGCCGAGTCTCCCAGTTCCTGGCCAACACCGATGAGTTCGCCAGAGAAGAGGATTGGTTTCCCGCCAGGGTGGTGGACGAGGCCATAGCCTGGCTGCAGCGCAACCGCGGCCACCGCCGCCTCTTCGCCTGGATCGACTCCTTTGACCCGCACGAACCGTGGGACCCGCCCGCCCGCTTCGACACCTACACCGATCCCGCCTATCGCGGCCCCCGGCTGATCATGCCCATGGGAGGGCTGGCCGACCGCTGGGCCACGCCCGCGGAGGTGCAGCACATCCGGGGGTTGTACGCCGGCGAAGCCGCCTTTGTGGACCACTGCCTGGGCCGGCTCTTCCAGGCCCTGGAGGAATTGGGCTACTACGAGGATTCGGCCATCCTGCTCATGGCCGACCACGGCCATCCCCTGGGCGACCACGGCAAGTTCCTCAAGGGCGGGGACCGGCTCTACAACGAGCTGCTGCGGGTGCCCTTCATGGTGCGCCTGCCGGGCGGCCAGGGGGCGCGCCGCACCCCGGCCATGGTCCAGTTCCCCGACGTGCTGCCCACCCTGCTCGACCTGGCCGGGCTGGGCAACGACACGGCCTCCATGCACGGCCGCAGCTTTGCGCCGGTGCTGTGCCACCAGACGGACGAGCACCGCCCGCTGGTCATCAGCGGGTACCACGAGGCCGTGGATCGCTGCACCCGCGACCGCACCTGGAGCTACGTGCAGCGCCCCGCCGGAGAACCGGATGAACTCTACCACCTGGAGGAAGATCCGCAGGAACGGCGCAACCTGATCGACCAGCACCCCGAAGAAGCCCTGCGCCTGGCCCGGGCCTTTGGCAGCTACTTCCGGCGCGGGGCCGCGCTGCCGGCGGTAAAGGGCATCCAGGGGAAATACGAACTGGCTTCCAGCGGCATCGAGTGAGGGAAGGCGGGCTACTTCTTCCAGTTAGCCAGGGTGCCCTCGTAGTCGAACAATTCCCGCGCATTGCCCCGCATCAGCCGCTCCACCAGGGCTGGCACCTCCCTGGAGGCCAGCCAACCCTCGGCCACCAGCTCGCTGAGAGCCTGGGCCAGGCCGCGCCTGGCGATGCGCGCGTGGCCGGGCACCAGTTCCACGGGCATGTAGTCCCCGCCAAAGGTGAGCAGCTTGTTGGCCGGCGCTGCCATCAGGAATTCCTTGACGAAGCGCACCCCGGCCAGCGGGTTGATGATCCAGGCCCAGCACAGGTCGATGTACGCGTTGGGGTAGTGCTTGGCGATGGCGATGGCCTCGTCCTGGTACGGATAGGTGATGTGCATGATCACGAAGGGGGTGTCCGGGTGCTGGCGCAGTAATTCGCACATGTCGCCGGCGTTGTGGCGCAGCCGGTGCAGGGGCATGCTGCTGTGGCCGGCGTAGTATCCGGTGTGCAGCTTGACCGGCAACCGGTATTCCGTGGCCTTGCGCACGCAGTAGTGGAAGAGGTGGTCCTGGATGGCCTGGTGCCCGGCCTCGTCCAGCTTGCCGGGGTCGCGCAGGTACTGCTCGAAGAGCGGGGCTGCCTCCTGGGCGCTAACCTGGGCATAGTCGAGCTTGCGGCTGTACGCGCTCTGGTTCTTGACCGCGATGGCCCGGGGCCCGTAGGTGGCAAAACACCAGTCGATGACCTGGTGCCAGTCCTGCAGGGAGCGCACCTCGCGTTGGGCTTTTTGGGCGACATAGGGCACCTCCAGCCCGGTGCTCAGGCGCACGAAACTCAGGTCCTGGCACAAGAGTTCCGGCTGGGCCGTCTCCATGAAGAGACCCTCCTCCAGGGAATTGACCTGGCAGTGCTCGAGCAGGGACACCTCCTTGAGGACGTGCTTATAGTATCCCGGTTTGATCAGGGCAGCGACCCGGTCCGAGACCTCCTGCACGGTGTCGGCGCTCAGGTCGTCGATGCCGTAGAGCATACGCACGGACTCGCGCACGTTCTGGAGATAGCCGGTGTGTCGCGCCCGCTCGTAGTATTTGCCCACCAGTTTCCACTTGTCCCTGGGGGAAACATCGGGCCGGAAGAACTGCTGGTAGTCGGCCGGCGGCAGGCCGGCGACCATCAGGTCCGAATCGGCGTAGTGGCTCAGCAGCACACTGAAATCCTTGAGCGCCCGCTCGGGCCGGGCGGCCTTCTCCGGCCCCTGCAGGCGGGTGGACTCCTCCAGCAGGTGCTCGTGGGTGTCGACAAAGGGGGTCTCGTCGACCAGTTGGGTGATCTCTTCGGCGAGGCTCATAGGGCTCCTGGGGGTTGGCGTGGCGGCTTCAATATATCAATTTTCCCGGGTGTCATCCATCGGGAGAAAGGGCATGGCGTACTGTTTTGAGCTGGAATTGGGCGTGCGGGATTACGAGTGCGATCTGCAGGGGGGGGTCAACAACGCGGTGTACCTCAACTATCTGGAGCACACCCGGCACGAGTACCTCAAGAGCCTGGGCCTGGATTTCGCCGGCCTGCACCAACGGGGCTGCGACCTGGTGCTGACCCGCTGCGAGCTGGACTACAAGGCGCCCCTGCGCAGCGGCGACCGCTTTGTGGTGCGCCTGCGGCTGGAGCGCGAGAGCCGGCTGCGTTTCGCCTTTTTCCAGGAGATCTACCGCCTCCCCGACGAGCACCTGGTCCTGCAGGCCAAAGCCATCGGCACCGGAATTGTGGGTGGCAAGCCGGCCCTACCCCCGGAATTGCAGGCGGTGCTGGAAAGAGGAGCGAGCCCCAACGGCTAGGGCACCGGCAAGACATGCAGCGTGTAGCGCTGCCGGATGCGCTCTCCCTCCGCGTCGCCCGCCTCGATCTCCACCTCCACCTGCCCCACCTCCTCCGGTATTCCCGACACCAATCCAGAACCTTCGTTCACACTCAGCCACCCCGGCCCCTCCACCAACCGGTAGCGCAGCGGCCCGCCGCTCTGGTTGAAGTCGGCGCGCGCCGAGTAGCGGTACTGGGCGCCGGCAAATTCCTCGACCACCGGAGAGGTGAGGAAGCACAGGCCCGGAATCTCCAGGCACCACACATCGTCAGCCAGCGGCCAGGAATTCCCGCCCACCACCCACAACTTGCCGGCAAACACATAGGCCGACAGCTCGTGCCTGGCTGACCAGCCCTCGGGACAGACCAATTCCCGCCACTGCACCCCGTCGGCCGAATACCAGGTGTCAGCGAAATTGTTCCAGGTGGGTTCGGCGCGGAACCCGCCCAAGAGCCACAGGCGGTTTTTGTAGCTCAGGACCGTGCTCCAGATCCGCCCCGGCCAGGGCGCTTCGTCCAACATCTTGGCCCAGTTCCTACCGTCGGGCGAAGACCACACCTCGCGGTACGCCTTGAAGGGGTGGTAGCTGGTGATCCCCCCGCCCACCAACCAGAGTTGATCGCGGTGGACCGCCAGCATCGAAAAAACCTGGCGGGGGGACCAGGGGGCCTTGGCCGTCTCCAGGGTCCACTGCACCCCATCGGCCGAGGACCACACGTCGTGGTGCAGCGTTCCCGCACTCTTGCCACCCAGCACCCACATGCGGCCGGCGAACACCGCCCCGCCCGTTGCGTACCGCCCCTTCCAGGGGGTCTGGTCGTTCACCCGTTCCCAATGCGCCCCATCGGCCGAGGCGAACAAACTCCCCTCGTTGTCAGCCACCCACATGCGGCCCCCGTGCACCCAGTTCACCGGGATATTGATCCCGCTCTTTGAGGGGATCTCCCCCTCCTGCCGCCAATCCGCCCCATCCGCCGAACTCCACACATCCGCCACCAGGCCCGGGGTGTACCCGCCGAAAAGCCACATCCGGCCCTTGAACACCACCTCCCCGGCCGAGTCCCTGGGCGACCAGGAGCAGTGTTCCTGCACCCGCACCCAGGTGGGGGTAACGTGGGCGCGGACCACCTTCACCTCGTACCCGCCCGGCTCCACCCATAACACGTTCCGCCCCACCTGCAGGGGCACCGGGCTGGAGGGCTGGCCGTTGATTGCCGGTAATCCATTCACCCGCAGCGCCGTACCTGGTTCGTCGACCTCGGCGATGAGCGACACCGCGGCCGTGTGGTGGGGGACGTACACGGTGTACTGCCGGCGCCCCGGGCTGAACCCGGGCGAGAGTTTACCCGGGCTGATGGCCAGGGCTTTCAGGCTGGGCTGCTCCATATCGATCTCCTCAACAGTATTTCATCCACTCCCCCGCCTTTCCCGGCAGGCCGGCAAAGGACTCCTTGCATTCCTCCAGCGACTGGCCCACCAAGAGCAGGGTGGCAAAGGCCTGCGCCTGGGTGGGGTCGGTGGTGAACAGCACGCCTTGCGAGATATGCTCACCCTTCATCTCCACGGGGAACTGCCGCTCCAGGTGTACGGCAAAGGGAGCAATGCCGGCAAAACCGGCGCTTTCGAGCTGGCGGCGGCCCAGGATCAGCCACAATGCCGTGCGCGAGGCGTTCACCCGCCGGGCCAGCCCCAGGGCCACCCGGCCCATGGTGAAGCGGGGGTTGATCTCCACGATGGGTTTGAGCCGCAGCCGCCCCTGCTGGCGGAAGATCAGGGCATCCACCCCCAAAGGCCCGGTGTACCCAGAGTCGGCCAGGCGTTCGGCCAGGAATTCGCCCAGCCCTTCAAAGAACCGCCAGAGCCGGCGCTGGTCGCGGCCCTCCCCGCAGAGAAAACGGCGTATGGACTGATCCAGGCCGGCGATGGGCTGGCTGACAAAGGAGCCGCGGTACTGGCCGCGCCCGTCGGTGAAGAAGCGCGTCCATCCCAGCAGCCTAGCCTGACCCGGTGCGCTGATCTCCAGTTGGGCCGAAAGATCCACCAACTTGTCGAGCCAGGGCTCCACCACCACCTCGCCTTGGGTTTCCAGCAGCCGGGCCACCTGGGCCAACTGATCCGCCCTGGACTGCAACGGCGCCAGGCGCACCTGACTCTGGCCGGCAGCGCCAAAGGCCCCTTTCACCACCGCCAGATCCCAGCCCTCGGCAGCGCGGCGGGCCAGTTGCGCGCCGACCTCCTCCATATTGGCGCAGGCCTGACCCACTACCTGCGCGTCGGCCAACCAGTCTTCATTACAGATGCGCAGGAAATCGCGCAGCGCCGCGGTGCTCCAGGCCTTGGAGTACAGGGCGCGCCATTGCTCCCGCCACCCCTGTGGCAATGCCAGCTGCTCGCGCAGGGGCGCGGCGACCCGCTCCACCTGCGGGCTCCAGCCCCAGGGCCGCAGATCGCTCAGCTTGCGCTGGGCCAGTTCGCCGGCCAGCGGGCTGCCCAGCGGATGCTCCACCAGCTCGGGAATGGCAAAGCCCGCCCGGCTCAGGGAGCGCAGGAAATCCAGGGAAGGCCGCCGGGGCACCAGCACCACGTCGTCCGGGGCGCACAGGTACAGGGGCAGGAGCGCCAGGTCCTGGGCCAACTGCCGCACCGACCGCGAAGGCGTGAAACCCGGGCGGATCACCTGGCTCTCGCAGGAGGGATCGAACCAGAACACCGAAGGGCAGCGGCCCTTGGAGCGGGCGTAGAGTTCCAACTCGTCGATGAAGGCCTCGGACAGGCCCGCCTCCAGCCGGCCCTCGCGGTTGAAGCCGATGCCCTTGGCGCGGCTGGGGGTGAGGGGCATCTGCAGCACCCCTTGGTACGCCTCCCACTCCGAGAGCGCAGGGTCGCGCCAGCGGTTGAACCATACCAATCCGTGTTTGACGTGGCCGATTTCGTCGCGATAGATGCGTCCCAGGATGCGCGCGGTATCTTCGTCACCCAGGTGCTGGTACGCGGCAGCGTAGTGGCGGGCGTAGTCGAGGTTGGCCTGCTCCAGGGTAAGGCTGAGGCGGGCGACGAAGTCCAGGGGGCTGGGCGAAGGGGCGATGGCCCGCCAGAAGAAATCGCTCACCGGGATCTGCCCGAACTCCACCCCCACCTGGGCCAGCCGCTTTAGGTACAGGCGCACGTGCTCCTGCTCATCCCTGAGGGTCTGCACCAGGCCGCGCCGGAACTTGTCGGGGGCCTCGGGGAAACGCAGCAGGGCCAGGGCCATCAATTCGAGGGCCAACAGTTCGTGATTGGCAAAGAAGTGCAGCACCAGGCCCCGCTCCTTCTCGGTGTGGAAGCGGCGCAACTCGGCAAAGCGCACCCGTTGCCGCTGGTGGTACTGGTCCAGGGCCAGGGCTGCGGGCCGGCCCGGCGCTGCCGGCACCCCCAAAGCCTGGCCTGGCACCTCGTCCTGGTACTCATCCAGGGAGAGCAGCTTGTCTTCGAGGGTGTTGCCGAAGAGAATGCGCTCGGCGAAGCGGCGTATTTCCATGAGCGGATGCAGCCCCTATTTTCAAGGTTTCGGTGTCTGTAGAACATACCAAAAACCCAGGCCTCATGTACGCCCTTCTCCCCCTGATCCTGTGCGCCCTGCTCCTAGTCCCAGACGTCCATCCCATCATGGCCCAGGATATCTCCACGTACTCTGGCCATCACTACAGTTGGGTGGAGGGGGCGCGCATCGGCCACGACTTTGGCCGCAACCCCTGGTCGCCCGGGGGCCAGGGCACCGAGGGCTTTGTCTCCCCCGGGGGCCGGGCCGCCCTGCGCCAGGCCCTGGCCAAGGCCGTGGAGGCCGGCGAGCAGCGCCTGAGTTTCGACTTCGGCTTCGACTTCCGCAGCATTGTCCAGCGCAACGAGGACAACACCCTGGCGCTGGACCCCTTTGTGATGCCCTCCATCGAGATCTTCCTGGCCGAGCTGGACTCCAGCCACGCCCAGGCCCAGACCCGGGGCCGCAGTCTGGGCGCCGACGTGGTGCTCACCGACTTCCGCATCGCCGACAACCAGCCCGCTGACCCCGAGCACCCTGAGGTGGGCGGCGACACCCCGGCCTTCATCCTCGACCCCCAAGCCCGCCAGGAGCTGGTGGCCGCCCTGGCGCCGGCCCTGGCCCGCCTGGGCCAGCACCCCCGCATCGCGCTCAACTTGATGAACGAACCTGAATTCCTCGCCTTCCCGGCGGCCAAGGCCCTGGACCACATCCGCCAGGGCCAGTGGCCGGCGGTCAATTATGTGGAACGGCGGACCGGCAAGGTGGTGGTGACCAGCGGCGCAGAGGTATTGCCCCTGCTCGAAGCCCTGGGACCCGAGGGCCATGTGCGCGTCCAGCGCGACCAGCGCACCGGAGCGGCCAAACTCTCCTCGACCCCGGCGCGGGTGGCCGACGTGGACCAGTTCCTCATCGCCCTGCGCGAGGGCATCACCCTGGCCGCACCCCAGGCCCAGATCACGGTGGGCTGGGCCGACGATCAGAGCGCCATCGAGAACACCCTGCGCCTCGAAAAAAAGGCCGGCCACCCGCTCACCGAGGTGCTCAGCTTCCATGTCTATGACGTACCCATCAATCCCTGGCATCCCCTCAAGACCACCCGCGCGGATTTTGTCAAAGCCGGCCTCGGCGACCGGCAGCTGCGCATCACCGAATGGGGCCTGGGCAGTCCCCAAGGGCAAGAAGCCCTGCAGGAGGCCATAGCTGCGGTCTTTTCCCAGGTGCAGCAGGCCGGCTTTGAGGGCGTGCTCTTCTGGTGGGACGCGGACCATCTCTTCGGCTACACCGCGTACCAGCAGGCCATCGCCCCCTATGCCTCGCCCACGGCCGTCGCTGCGGGCCAGAGCCCCACTCCTGGACAGACCACCCTGGGCCCGGCCTATCCCAACCCCTTCAACGCCGGCACCCACCTCCCCTACCAGCTGGCCGCCCCCGGCCCCGTGCGCCTGCGCATCTATAACCTCGCCGGCCAACTGGTGGACGAGCTGGTAGACCAGTGGCAGACAGCCGGCGCGCACCACACCGCCTGGAGCGGCGAGGGCGTTGCGTCGGGAATCTACCTTTACGAGTTACAGGCCGGCGAGTTCAAATTGCGCCGGCAGATGATGCTGATCAAATAGAGGATTGTGGCCATAGCGGCGCGGAGATGACCCCGGACGCTGCATCAGGGCCGGGGGAGTGCCCCAGCGGGGGGGCCGCCAGGGTTAGCGCAGCGGCAGGTGGGGGGATTCCTTTTCCCGGGGAGTGGTCGGGCAGGGAAGTCCGCGTGGCGCAACGCCATCTATATGGCGTTGCGGGGGAAGGGGCTTGGGGAGGTGCAGCGCTTTTTGCGCCGCACCCCATACGTTGGGGTGCGGCGGGACGCGCCTTGGGAAAAGCCGGAACGGGTCTCTCCCCGACGCGACCCGAGAATGAGCAACGGCTGAAGCGAGCCGTTCCTCGCTAACTGTTCGTCAGACGCAGCGGTAGGAATAGAGCCGGGCGTTGTGCAGGTGGAAACGCAGCTTGAGGGGCCGCTCGCGCAGTGGCCCCAGGTTGGGCTGTGACTGCCAGCGCACCGGCGCCGACACGGCATCCACCTGCAGCGGCACACAGTCCTCCCTGCCAAACCCCGGGACCACCCGGTTCTCCTCGTCGAGGCACTCCACCAGCACCTGTCCGTAGTCGGCCTTCAGGTTGAGCAGCAACTCCTCGCCGCCGGCTTGCAGCAACCTGGTGGTCAGCTGGCCCCTTTCATAGCTGGCACTCACCGAGGCAAAGCCGTCCACCCGCAGGATCGCCAGGCCGATGGCCATGGAGCGCGGGTCCTGGTCGGGGACAATGCGGGGATCGTACTCGGCGGGCACCTTGTTGTGCCGGCGCGCCGTGCCCCGATAGTAGATGAAAAGCCGGTCGCCCACCCGGATGGGCGGGGCGCCGGTGAGCAGCAACTGGAAGCGATCCCACTCGCCGATCTGGCCCAGGGGCACCAGCGGCTCGCCCGGGATGCGCGCCCAGCTCTCCCCGTCGCGGCTGCTCAACAACCGCAGGGCCTGGGTCTGGGCCAATGGCCCCTTGTCGAAGTGGGTGAGGATGCCCAGGTACTGGTCTCCGCACACGAACCCGGTGTTGTTGTACAACCCCTCCTCGTCGTGCAGCGCCGTCAGGAAAGGTCGGGGCGGCGTCCAGTGCACAAAATCCTCGCTCCAGCTCAACAGCCGGCTGGCCCCGCCCCGCAGAAAAGCCGCATATCGCCCTCTGAGGGTATCCACCATCATCGACTGGGCGTCCCCCACCGGCCCCAGATCGGCGGTGCCGGGCCGCGGGTGAAAGTGGAATACCGGCTCGGGGGTGTGGCGCCACTCCAGCCCGTCAGTCGATGTGGCGGTGTAGATCCCCGACATCGGCCCGTCCCAGTCGTAGCTCGACCAGCCGATGGCCTTGTACCGCCGGGCCGGGTCAGGGTCGGCCGGGTCCCTGAGCACGGTCTCGAAGTGATCCTGACCCTCGTGGTGCGAGGCGGGAATGACGATGTTGTTCTCCTTGGAGCCCAATGCCTCGTGCAGACCCAGGGCGGGCCGCCACCAGTGGATGCCGTCCTCGGAGAGGGCCAGGCACTGCACATGGGCCTTGCCCGGGGCGTAGAAGCCGGCCATGTACCAGGCCTTGAAGAGGTGTTCCTCGTCGTCGTAGATCACCGAGGCGGTCATGCCCGGGTGCTTCTCCCAGGGGGCCTCCTGCCGCAGCACCGGATGGCTGCTGTGTTTCTGGGCCTGGTGGTACTGAGGGGTGATATTCTCGCGGCGCTCTACGTCCCTGAAGTCGGCGAAGAGCCGGGGGGCCGCGGTCAACCGCCTGGGATCAGCCATTGCTATCCTCTTCTCAGGGTTGCGCCGGCTTCAGGTTGAGCAGCACCAGCAGCCAGGTCCGGCTCCAGTACGCGCTGTTGATGTAGGGATTCTCCGCCGAGGGCCAGTTGGTCCAGTAGGTCTGGTTGTGGGCGATGCGATGGGGCCACTGCACCAGCGGGATGGAGGGCAACTCGCCCAGCCAGAGATCCATGATCTGCCGGTACAGCTCCATCATCTCCGGCGAATCCTCGGGCACCTGCCCCATGCGGTCGACCAGGGCGTCGAAGCGCGGGTTCTTCCAGCGCCAGTACTGGTCGGCCGGTTCGCCGGTGGGCCGCACAAAGCGGCTGTGGTAATGGCTCAGGGCAAAGTACGGGTCGCGCAGGGAACTGAAATTGCCGAAGAGAAAAGCCCGGGCCGTGCCCTGGGCCAGGCGGGTGGAGTAGTCGGAGGTCATGCGGAAGGAGGCGTCGAATCCCGCCTTCTTGAGTTGGGCCACCAGCACCGGGGTCAGATCCTGAAAATGGGAGAAGATGTCGATCACCAGGGCGAAGGGTTTTCCCTCCTTCTGCCAGAACCCCTCCCCCTCGCGGGTCCAGCCCTTGCGGCGCATGAGCTGGGCGCTCTTGTCCAGGTCGAAGACCCCCACCTCGTGGCGGGCGGCCAGTTCCAGGCCGGGGGCGAAGTACCTCCTCATCTGCGGCACGTCGGGCAGGGGCAGCACGGTCCAGTCCCCTGATTTCTGCCAGCCGATCTCCACCAGTTGCTGGCGGTCGATGGCATAGGCGATGGCCCGGCGGATCTCTGGATCGCTGAAGGGCTCCTCCAGGTCGTTGAAGCCCAGGGAAATGGGCCACCAGGTGATATAGCTGTACGGGGGCTGCCGGCCGGTCCAGGTGGTGACCTGGGGGTTCTGCTCCAGCACCGAGGTGATGTTGGAGGGCCGCAGTTCCGCGCTGGTGTCCAGGTTGTTGGCGATCAGGTTCTGCACCCGCTTGGTCTCCTCCATGTACGGCAGGTAGATCAGGCGCTCTACCTGGGGCAGCGGGTGGAATCCCAACTGGGCCGCCCACCAGTCGGGCCGCAGGTCCCAGATGCGCTGGGCCGGCTCCGAAAGGGCCAAGGTATAGGGGCCGGTGAGCACCGGCCAGCCCTTGGCCATGTCGAAGTTGGAGAAGGTCTTGGGGTCTTGACCCTCCCAGACGTGGGAGGGCACGATGGGCAGGCCCTGATCGCCGCTGTGGATGAAGTAGTTGTAGAGAAAACGCGGATTGGGGGAGGTGAGGACGATCCGCGCCTGGTAATCGTCGAGAGCTACGGCCTCCTTCACCCAGGTGACCATCTCCGTCGAGTAGAGCAGGTCCGGGGCATTGGCCCTGAGCATGTTGATGGTGTAGACCAGGTCCCGGACGGTCCAGGGCTGGCCGTCGCTCCACTTTACCCCACGGCGGATCTGGACTTCGACCTGGGTGTAGTCGTCGTTGAAGCGGTAACTCTCGCCGATCCAGGGGATGGGCTGGGCATTTTCCTGGTACGCGTTGAAGAAGAAGAGCGGCTCGTAGAGGAAATTGTACCCGATGCGGGAGATCCCGCCCGGCGCAGAGGGGTTGACGGCATCGTAGTCCACGCTCTGGCCGGCGCAGGTGTTGGGCGCGATG
>JACPJE010000223.1 GCA_016187725.1 Candidatus Latescibacterota bacterium | reverse complement strand
GCCCGACAATCTGGACGCGTACGAACAGCTATCCAGGGCGACGCGGCTCCCACTCACCGTCAGCGAGCGCCTGCTGACGCGCTACCAGTTCCTGCCGGTCATGCAGCGGGGTATCGCCCGTATCATCATGTTCGACGTCGAGTGGGCAGGGGGTATCTCCGAGGGCAAGAAGATCGCGACGATGGCAGAGACCTACCACCTTCCCGTCGCGCCTCACAACTACGGCGGTCCGGTGTTGAACTTCGCCTCGGCCCACGTGGCGGCCAGCGCGCCCAATCTGATGATCCTCGAAACCGGGCGGAACCTGATCCCCTACTGGACGAACGAGATCATCACCGCGCCCCTAGTCATCGCGGATGGGCACCTGGCCCTGCCAGAAGGGCCGGGACTGGGTGTCGCGCTTCAGGAGGGGCTGCTCAGAAGGAGTGATCTGATCGTCGGCACCACTGCGTGAAGAAACGCACCCGTTCGAGGAGAAAACAACTGTGAAATTCGGCCTGTCCGTGGCGTGTTACCGCTGGATCTGCTATCCCCCCACCCCTCACGACAATCAGGGGGCGCTCATCTTCAACATCGGCCATCCGGCCTTCCTCAATATGGGCTGGCCGCTCCCCTATACCACCTCGCTGCGGCCTCCCAGACCCGGGCAGGAATGGCAGTGGATAATCGACAAGACCGCCGAACTGGGACTCTCGCCACTCTACCTGAGTACCCGCTGGTTTGCGGACGAGGAGGCAGCGAAAAGAACCAGGGAGTACGCCGAGGCGAAAGGGATTGCGTTACTAGGCGGCGGGCAGGCTGACTTTGTGTCGGACGCCGGGGAGTGGGAACACGAGAAGATGAACTTCGTGCAGCAACTGCGCATCACCCGGGCGCTGGGAGCGAGCGCGATGGCGGCGGTGCACACCGGGGCGCTGGGGCACAACCACTTCAGCAAGGACCCGCCGGTGATTGTGCAGCTCCGCAGGATGATCCAGCACTTCCGCGAGCTGGTGCCGCGCGCCGAGGAGGTGGGAGTGGTGATGGCTTTCGAAAACCACATGGACTACCGGTGTAGCGAGATCGCGGAGGTGGTCGCTGGGGTAGATTCCCCCTGGCTGCGGGTCAATTTCGATTTTGCCAATTCCTACAGCGTCATCGAAGACCCCCTGGACGCGGCGCGTGCGGTGGCTGAATGGACAGTCATGGCCCATATCAAGGACATGAGGGTGCAGCCGAAAACCCTGACCGGCGAGCCCCAGATCCGCTGGGCGCCGCTGGGCCGTGGGACAGTGCCGGTAGGCGAGATCCTGGAAGTCCTGGCGGGGAAGGCCCCCGACCCAGACAATCTCCCCCTCTGTCTGGAGATCGCTCCACTTCCCGATCAGGATCCGGACCTCTGGGTGAAGATGAGCATCGAACACATGCGCAGCCACTTCGGGGAGTACCTGACCCACGCCCGCTGAACGAAAGAGGTGAGCGATGGAAGAGAAGTTCGACCGAGAGACGGTCCCGGTGGGAAAAACAGCCGCCGACCAACAGCGCAACGCAGAGCTGCTCAGCGGGTACGACTATACAAAGTATCCAGCAGGGATCACCGGCTATACCGGTCAGGATCTGCAGCGCATCGGGGTCCTGCGTTGGGAGCATGCCGTGCGGGTCCGCGTCGGGCCACGGGGCAACTACAAGGCCGGGTTGACCCGATTGCCCGGGGGAAGACTGGTGCTCGCTACGGCCCACATGAATGACGACCCTGATCCGGAAGAGAGGAAGAAGCGGGCATGTTTCATCTGGGTATATGAGTCTGCGGATGAGGGGTTGACCTGGCAGCGGATCGACCAGACCCCGCTCTTCGGTAAAGAACCTTCCCTCACCACCTTGCCAGACGGGGCGATGGTGCTGACCGCTGAAGGGCCCTCGGGGGGGACCGCGCTCGACGAGATGCTCGTCTCGCACTCCGAGGACGGGGGGCGGGCCTGGGAGACGAGGGTCCTTCAGGGGTATGATTGCCCGCGGAATCTGATCGTGGAGCCAGATGGCTCCCTGCTGATGATCCGCGTCCTCAGGTCGGGCTGGATCCACCGGGGATCAGGCAGTGCGAATGTCCAGCTCTGCCGTTCCCGGGACCGCGGAGTGACGTGGCAGTTCTCCGAGGGGCTAATGGATTGGGACTGCGCGGAGTTCGGGGAGATCTCGGCCATCAGGCTGCAGGGCGGAAAGTTGCTGGCCGCCCTGCGCCGGCAGGTGCCGGGAACGGTCGGCGAGGGATTTGAGGACAACCTCCTCACCGAGTCTGTCGATGGAGGCCGACACTGGTCGAGACCAGTGCAGCTGACCAATAATGCCGAGGTGCACGCCTACCTGACAGCGCTCCAGGACGGGAGAATCCTGGCCACCTATGCCAATTACCATCTGCCCTATGGGGTGTCCGCGATAGTGAGCGAGGATCAGGGCAGAACCTGGGACCGGGAGCATCCTATCCAGCTGGCGCTCTCCGCCGATGTCTATACCGGGTGGCCGGTGACCCTGCAACTGTCGGATGGCAGCCTGATCACCTCCTATGCCTCAACCACCTACTACCGCGAAGTTCCGGATCACTTCACCTGTGAGGTCGTGCGGTGGTCTTTGCCCTGAGAGCGGCGCGGATCTGGGAATAGAAGACAGAACAACTACACAGTCGATTTTTTGTCGAAGCGAGGCGAGTCATGGAGCGAGGAGGATTGGCAGTACCTGAATTGAGAGAGCGGTCAGCATCGGAGCGGGGCCGGGTGCGCATCACGGCGCTCAAGGCCATGGAACTCAGAGAAGGCGCGGGACAGAGCCTGGTGAAGGTGGAGACCGACAGCGGACTCTACGGCGTGGGGGAAGCTGGGGCACGCGGGCCGGCGACCCGGGCGGGCCTGCAGTGGCTCGAACAAATCCTGATCGGCGCCGACCCCCTGGCCATCGACAAACTCTACCACCAGATGATGGGGATGCAGCACACCTACCAGGCCCACATGCCGACGGTCAGCGGCGTTGACATCGCCCTGTGGGACCTGGCGGGGAAGATCCTGGGGTTGCCGGTGAGTGAACTGCTCACCGGCCGCTTTCGCGACCGCATCGAGATCTACTGGAGAGGGGGGCCTGCCGACTTTTCCGACCGCGGCGCCATGCAGGCCTATGTGGATGAGTTGCGCGCCCACCCCCACGGGTACCGGACGCTGAAGCTGGGAGTCGATGATCGTCTCGGCGAGGAACTGCCCGCGGACCTGTGCACCATCGCCTACCCCAGCAATACCCTCAAACCGAGCCACCTGGGGGTGATCCGGCGGGGGTTTGAGCGCCTGCGCGAGGTCCTTGGCGATGACCTGGATTTCATCTTCCACTGCCACAACGAGTGGGATCTGCCCTCGGCGATCGGCTTGTGCCGGGCAGTGGAGGGGGCTCATCCCCTGTGGATGGAGGATCTGCTGCCGCTGTGGCACGTGGACAGCTACCGGGTCCTGCGGGAAGCGTCGAAGGTGCCCATCTGCACGGGGGAGAAGCTGGAAGGCTTCCGGGACTTCATGCCCTTTCTCAGCCAGAGCAGCATCGACGTGATCAACCCCGACCTGTGCTGGGCGGGGGGATTCAGTGGGGGTCGCAGGATCGCCGAACTGGCCGACCACTACTACATACCGGTGACCACCCACAACGTGGGCAGTCTGGTGCAGACCATGGCCTGTGCCCACTTCGGCGCCTCGGTGCGGAATTTCACCATGAGCGAGGCGCGGCTCTGCGAATGCCCGTACATCACCGCCATGGGGGGAGTAGAGTTAGACGTCAAAGAGGGCAGGCTCGCCGTGCCCACGGGTCCTGGACTGGGCATCGAGCTGGTGCCTGAAGTGCTCCGGGCCGAACTCAAGGAAGGCGAGCCCTATTGGGACTGAGACCAGAGGAGATCCTACCATGGCTTATGTCGCTCTGATCGGCGAAGGCGCTGAGGCCGAAGCGGCCATGAGCGCGGCGCTGGAGGCGCGCCAAGGCCGG
>JACPJE010000097.1:6756-14587 GCA_016187725.1 Candidatus Latescibacterota bacterium | reverse complement strand
CAGGAGCAGCGCATCCGCACCCTGCTGCGCGCCCGGCGCCATACCCTGCGCGCGCCCGCTCCAGAGGCAGTGTGGCAGCGGGTGCAGGAGGGCCTGGACCAGGTGGAAGTGCAGCGCCGGATGCGACATCGGTGGTTTGCGGTTGCTGCCTCTCTGGTCGTGCTGGCCATCGGCGCCGGCGCGTTTTATTCCAGCACCCCCTCGCGCGCCCGGGAGGTGGTAGCCGAGACCGTAGATGACCACATCCGCTACGCCCTCAATCCTGGGGCTGGGTTGGATATGAACACGTCTGACCCGGAGTTCCTCTCCCGGTGGTTCCAGGGACGGCTGGACATTGGCGTCAACGTCCCTTCCCTGGAACGCGCCGGGCTGCAGCTCCGGGGGGGCCGTGTCTGCTACTTGCTGGACCGGCGGATCGCATATCTGATGTACGAGAAGGAGGGGAGGCGCTACTCGCTTTTCGTCATGGACCAGACAGGAGTGCATTTCCCCAAGGGAAAGGACTTTGCCCTCAATGGACACCGGCTCTGCCTGAGCAGCTACAAAGGTTACAATCTGGCCGTATGGGAAGCCCACGGCCTGCTCTATTCTCTAGTGGCTGACCAGTCCCCTGAGCACTTGGCAGAGATCGCCGCTGCCGCCCTGCGCAGCTAGTACCCGACCTGCTACCTCTTGAAAGGAGGCTATTGCGATGAAAACCACATTCTTCATTTGCCTGGCAGTCTTGAGCCTGGGAATGCTCGCCTGTGGCCGGCGGCCACCAGAGATCCCGCCGGAGGTCCAGGTGAAAAAGGCTATCGAAGACTATATCGCCCAAGACACCCAACTGCGGGGCGCCTTCTTCCTGCGCGACCCCCGCGATGGCTCCATCCTGCGGCTGTCCTTCGACCACGTCCACGAGCGCGTATCCCCTGCAGAGCGTATCCCCTGCAGAGGGGGGAACACACTCCGCCTGTGTGGACTTCAAGGATGACTCGGGCAAAGTCTACGACGTGGATGTGTACGTGAAGCAAAGCGGGAGTGCCTATCAGCCGGCGAAGCTGGTCCTCCACAAGGTGAACGGAGAGGTTGTGGTGCAGTAGTAAACATGGCCAGGTGGACAGGTCGGAACGCTCCGTATTTCTACGGTAGCCGTATCCCCAGGAACTCTTCTCATGAGTACCCGGTTTCCACGAGTTTTTTCCAGTTATAAAAGGCTTCCTTCACTGGTTGGAGGAGTCCGCCAGATCAGAGAGCTGGGTCGCATTATTTCCAGGGTCTGCCTCATTCTCTGTCTCTTGGCGTTGTTGCCCGTGCTCTACTACTTCCTGCCCGCTGGCTCCATGGCCTGGGCGCGGGTGCAGGAGGAGTGGCGGCTGAGCCGGATGGAGCCGGCCCAACTCGAGAAGGACGCCAAGCTGCTGCAGGTGGAGATTGTCAGCCTCAGTAAAGAGACCGCGAAACTGCAGCAGGCCATGGCCAAACGGCTGCCCAGGGGGCCGTACATCGTCGTCGACACCCATACCAATACCTTCCTGATGCGAGAGGGGGAAAATATCCTCCGGGAGGGCATCTGCTCCACCGGAAGCGGCAAGAGGCTCACCTGGGTAGAGGGGAACAGGACCTGGATCTTTGAAACCCCCAAGGGCAAGCACAAGGTGCGGGTCAAGCAGGAAGTGCCGGTGTGGAAAAAGCCGGACTGGGCTTTTGTAGAAGAGGGCGAGAGAATTCCAGGCCCCAATGCGCCCGAGCGGTTTGAAGAAGGCGTGATGGGCGAGTACGCCCTCGACTTCGGCAACGCCTATAAGATCCATGGCACCCCGTACAAGCGGACTCTGGGGAGGTACGTCAGCCACGGGTGCGTGCGCCTGGACGACGAAGACCTCAAATTCGTTTACAACAGCTCTCCAATAGGCACGGAGATTTACATATTTTGATCCGCTCAGGAGGCACAAAAGCTTGAGATGGGGCAGAAGATCTACTGGTTTATCCCGGTCCTGTTAGTGGCAGCGCTCGCGATCATCAAGGGCCTCTCCTCGGATGACGAGCAGATTTCCACGTTCCAGGAACGTCCGGTGGCTCCGGATTTTGTCCTGCGGGATCTACAAGGCAAACCTGTGCGGCTGGCGGACTTTTCAGGGCAGGTGCGGATCGTGAATTTCTGGGCGACCTGGTGTGGTCCCTGCTGGATGGAAATTCCCCATCTGCAGGAGCTCTACGACAAGTATCGCGCCCAGGGAGTGATGGTAATCGGCATTTCTCTCGATCAGGGGGGATCTCAGGTGGTGCAGCCATTTGTCGAAGAAGTCGGGATAACCTATCCCGTGGCGCTTGGGGACCGCCAGACCACCCAGGCGTACGGGGGTGTATCGGCCATTCCCACCAGCTTCATCGTCGACCGGAAGGGGCGGATTTACCGTATCTACATGGGCTACAGGGACAAGGCTGAATTCGAAGCGGCCATCCAGGCGCTGTTGCACGAAAGCGCCGCAACGCGCCAGCCGACCGGAGGTGTTCTGTGGCGCGGATGAAACAATGGGTCTTCAGGCGGCGCTGGCTGCTGGTGGTGGGGAGTATCGGGGTCCTGGCCGCGGCCCGGCCTCCAGGGACGCACACGCCGACGAGGTGCACCCCCACTCCCAGGCACTCAAAAATCCCGATGGCTCGTGGAAGTACACCAACCGCCTGGCCCACGAGATCAGTCCCTACCTGCTCCTGCACGCCCACAACCCGGTGGACTGGTACCCCTGGGGAGAGGAGGCCCTGGAGCGGGCCAGGGAAGAGGACAAGCCCATCTTCCTGTCCGTGGGCTATTCCACCTGCTACTGGTGCCACGTCATGGAGCGGCTGGTCTTCTCCGACCCGCAGATCGCCGCACTGATGAACCAGTGGTTTGTCAACATCAAGGTGGACCGGGAGGAGCGGCCCGACCTGGACGAGATCTACATGACGGCCACCCAACTGATCACGGGGGGCGGGGGCTGGCCCAACTCGGTCTTCCTCACCCCGGACCTGCGGCCTTTCTACGCCGGCACCTACTTCCCCCCAGAGGATAGGTTCAACATTCCGGGCTTCCCCAAGGTGCTCCGCTCCCTGCGCCAGATATGGGAAGAACAGCGGCCCCAGGTGGAACAACAGGCAGACCAGCTCACCGCTGCCATCCGGCAATCCCAGGAAGCTCAGGGCGCTGCGGCTGATTCCGGTGCCCTGAAACAGGCGCTGGTGGATGAGGCGGTCCAGCGCCTCAAGGGGCGGTTCGATAACACTCATGGAGGTTTTGGAGGAGCGCCCAAGTTCCCGCCTGACATGGACCTGGAATTGCTGATGGCCGAATATGGACGCACCGGGGAGAAAGAGTTGCTCGACATAGTGACCCATACCCTGGAGCAGATGGCCAGGGGCGGCATCCACGACCACCTGGGAGGCGGGTTCCACCGCTATGCCACGGACAGCCGCTGGCGGGTGCCGCACTTCGAGAAGATGCTCTACAACCAGGCCCCGCTCGCCAAGGTCTACTTACAGGCGTACCAGTTGACCGGCCGGGAAGAATTGCGGCAGACTGCCGAGGACATCTTCGGCTTTGTCAGCCAGGTGATGAAGGCCCCGGAGGGGGGATTCTATTCCGCCCTGGACTCGGAGACCGATGGCATCGAGGGCAAGTATTATCTGTGGACTGAGGAAGAGATCCGCCAGGTCCTGGGAGAGCAGGCGGACCTCTTCCTCAAGGTCTACGGCCTGGCCCCCATGCCCGAGGGAGAGGGCGCGGTCCTCTATATGCCCCGCTCCCTGGAGGAGTCCGCCGGGATTATGGGGATGTCTGAGGCCGCCTTGAGTAAGGAGCTGCAACCTCTCAAAGAGACCCTGCTCCGCGCCCGGCAGGAGCGGCCCCTGCCCCTGCTGGACACCAAGATCCTGACGGCCTGGAACGGGCTGATGATCGACGCCTATGCCTATGGGTACGAGGTGCTGGGAGAGGAGGCTTACCTCCAGATTGCCCGCCAGGCCGCGGCCTTGGTGCTGGAGCGGTTGCGGGATGGAGAAGGTCAGCTACAGCGGAGCTTCCGGGAAGGCACGGTCAAGTACGCTGCGTATCAGGAGGATTACGCCTTCCTGGCTCGCGGCCTTTTGGGGCTCTACCGCGCCACTGAGGATGCGCGCTATCTGGAGCGGGCAGAGGAACTGGCCAAGCAGATGGTGGAGCAATTCTGGGACGAGCAACAGGGGGGCTTCTACCTCACCAGCGGGACAGAGAATCTGATCGCCCGCACCAAAAGTCCGTACGACTCAGCCACCCCTTCGGGCAATTCAGAGGCAGCCCATGTGCTGCTGGAGCTGGGGCGCATCAATGGCAAACAAGATTACCTGGACCGGGCGCGCCGGACCATGCAGGCCTTTGCCGGGGCCATGCAGCGGGGGCCGGGGGAGTTCAGCCGCATGATGCTGGCGGTCGAGAAATTTCTACACCCAGCGCTGGGAACCGCCGTGGGCCAGGACGCGGCAGGTACCGCGCCGGCTGCGCAAGAGCAAAAAGTCTCCAGCCTGGCTGCGCTGCTGTCCAACCTCAACCCTTCCGGGAAAGGGGCGGATACCCTGCTGACCGATAGCGCGGCTCTGGTCCAGGCCGAACCCTTTGTGTCGGCTGACCGTTTGGTACCCGGAGAGACCTTCCAGGTGGCCGCACGCCTGAAGGTAACAGAGCACTGGCATATCAATGCCAACCCGGCTTCCTTCGACTTCCTGATCCCCACCACCCTGCAGGTAAACTCCGACCTGCCGGTAGAGGTCCTGTCCGTGGATTATCCTCCCTCCGCGGAACTCAAATCCGAACTGGCGGAGGAATCCCTGGCCGTGTACAGCGGGGAGGTGGTGATTCTGGCTACCCTTCGGCTGAACGCCGGCGCCGCGCCGGGGAGCAAGGGCTGGCTCAGGCTGCAGCTCAGGTACCAGGCCTGCGACGATCGCCGCTGTCTGGCCCCGGCCCAGGTCGAACTCCCCCTGGAAGTCGAGGTGGCTGGTCGTGGGGAGCATCCCACCTCCCTCCATCCAGAGCTTTTTGGCGCGGAGTAGGATATGTATCCGTACCTGGTCAAGGTTGGCCCCCTGGAGATCCCCAGCTTTGGTGCCATGCTGGCCCTGGCCTTCCTGGCGGAACCGGACGCCGCTGGTCCCGGTCCTGGACGCCAGCGCTCCCGCTTTGGCCATCGGGTACGCAATCGGCCGAATAGGCTGCCAGTTGGCCGGCGACGGCGATTACGGTGTACCTACGGAGCTGCCCTGGGGAATGGCCTATCCCAACGGCGTAGTGCCGACCCTGGAAAAGGTACACCCCACTCCCGTCTATGAGACCCTGGGAGGACTGCTCCTCTTCGGCATCCTCTGGAAGATGCCGAGATCCATGCAGCGTCCAGGGCTTGCCTTCTGTCTGTATCTGGTATGGGCGGGAAGTGCCCGGTTTCTGGTGGAGTTCATCCGGCTCAATCCCAGGGTGCTCTGGGGCTTGACTGCTGCTCAACTGATCAGTCTGGGGCTGATCGGCATAGGAGGGATCTGGGGAAGCTGGTTACTGATGAGAAGTGCGCCGGATGCAGAATACGAGCTGGCCAAGCGCACAGTCAAAGGCTGAAAGAGGAGAGCACTGGTTGAAACGCCCTGCGCCTTTCGTGCAGATAGGGCTGCTCGTCCTTCTGCCGGCTCTCGCCTTTTCTGGCGAGAACCTTGCGACAGATGATCTGGCTCCGGATCTGGACACGCTGGCCTTTCGGAATCTGGAACCGGGCAGACTGCTGGCGGCGAACCTCGGTGGAGGAGAGGACGGAAAAACACGGGGTCTCGGGTTTTATTTACTCCTGGGCGCTGTCGGGGGCCTGATCCTCAACCTGATGCCCTGTGTGCTGCCAGTCGTCTCGCTGAAGGTTCTGAGTCTCGTCGCACAGGCTGGCGAAGAGCGCTGGCGCATCCGCCAGCTGGGGCTGGCCTTTGTGGCTGGCATCATCGCCTCCTTTCTGGTACTGGCCGCAGTGATAGTCGCGCTCAAGCTCGGCGGACAACAGATCGGCTGGGGTTTTCAGTTCCAGTACCCGGGTTTTGTCATAGCCATGACCACTCTGGTCTTTGCTCTGGGACTGAGCTTATTCGGGGTGTTCACGGTGAACCTGCCCGGTGGCCAGGGGCGTCTGAGCGGGCTGGCCGACCGGCCGATCATCCTGCCCGAGGTCATAACCTCCGAGCTGGTGGTGGAGAAGCTGAAGGAGGCCGCAGCAGTAAGTGAAGCGGCCTATCGGACGCAACAGTGAGATGATACCTCTGGGGATCGGCAGCCTGTCCGGTCTGCTTTTCCTGCTGAGCATCCCCAAAGCGGATCTGGAGTTCCTCGCCTGGGTCTGTCTGCTTCCAGGGTTCCTCGCCCTGCCCCGGGCCTCCCGCCGCCGTCTCTTCCTGATCGGCCTGGCCTGGGGGATAGTGGCCGGCATCGGCCGTGCTTACTGGTTGAGCGACACCCTGCAGCTCTACGGGGAAGTCCCTGCCTCTCTGAGCATTCTCACCACGGCTCTGCTGATCTCATATCTGGCTCTTTACCCGGCCGTATTTTACTGTCTCGCTGCCCGGATCGAATTCTCTTCCCCCTGGTTCTCCTGGGTCGCCGCGGCGTTGTGGGTGCTGCTGGAATGGATTCAGGGATGGGCCTTCACCGGGTTTCCCTGGGAATTTCTGGGCTATTCCCAGTACCTGAACTTACCCCTTATACAGGTGGCTTCAATAGCCGGGGTTTACGGGGTGAGCTACCTCATTGTCCTGGCGAACGCCACCCTGGCCCAGTTGGTCTACCTCGGGCCACCCGGAAGGCGGTGGCTGCTCTGTGCGGGTCCCCCTGCCGTTGTGCTGGCATGCGTCCTGGTCTATGGCCATCTGCGCCTCCATGCGCCAGATTCTCCTGCTCATGATCCCCTCAGAGTAGCCATTGTCCAGGGCAATATCTCTCAGGACCAGAAGTGGAAATACACTCGCATCGCAGAGACGACTCAGCACTACGTCGACCTCACCCGCACCCTGGCGGGTTCCCGGCTCGACCTGATCATCTTTCCCGAAACCGCCCTGCCTTTCTACTTCCGGGAGGAGCGCTATGCCGCGGCCCGGCAGGCGATCGCGGACCTGGCACACCAGTTGGGCACTCCCATTCTGATAGGCAGTCTGGAAGGCGCTGCAAATCCCCCTTCTGAGGTATACAACCGCGCCTTCCTGATGGATGTCGACGGCGCCATCGTCGATTACTACGACAAGATCCACCTGGTCCCCTTTGGGGAGTATTTACCTCTATCCGAAATTTTTCAGTACCTCGGCGGCCTGACCGCGGAGAGCGGCAGCTTTGCCCCAGGCCAGCGCTTCGCGCCCCTGAACCTTCCTGGCCAGAACCTGCCTTTCGGGGTTTTCATATGTTACGAATCGACCTTCCCCCAGATCGCCCGCACCCTGGCCCGCCACGGCGCCGCCTTTCTGATCACCACCACCAACGATGCCTGGTTCGGCCGTTCAGCTGCCCCCTACCAGCATTTTTCTATGGCAGTTCTGCGGGCGGTTGAGACCGGACGCCCGGTCCTGCGAGCCGCCAATACAGGCATATCAGGTCTCATTTCACCTACCGGAGAAATCCTCAAAGCAACAGAACTATTTGAAACTACCGCCTTCACCGTCACCCTACAGCCCCACCATGGGGCCACTTTCTATACCCGCTATGGGGATCTATTTCTCTTCCTGTGCGGGGTGCTCCTCTCTGGCGCATCCCTGAGGCACTTCAGCCAGAGCCTGGGATGGAAAGGAATGGCAGGGCGGAGTGAGAGACAACGACCTGAACACC
>JACPJE010000097.1:0-6748 GCA_016187725.1 Candidatus Latescibacterota bacterium | reverse complement strand
GGGCCGGGACATTGATGCTAGAATTGGCCCTCACCCGGGTGCTATCAGTCCTGGTCTGGTACCACTTTGCCTTCTTGATCGTCGGCATTGCGCTGCTGGGGTTTGGGGTAAGTGGGACCCTATTGGCCGCTCTGCCGGGCCTGTCCCGCATCCCGCGCGAGCACCTCCTTGCAGGCTGCGGCGTGGGATTCGGAGTCTCGGCCGTGGTAGGGCTGCTGGTAGTCGGTTGCATCCCGTTCCGGCCGTTCGGGATATTGGCGGATGGGACACAGGTCTTCTATCTGGCAATCGCCTTCATCCTGCTCAGCCTCCCGTTCATCTTTGCGGGTGCGGCAGTGGGCACGCTGCTCCTGCGGCGTCCCGAGGTAGCCGGAGGGATCTACGGCGCTGACCTGGCAGGAGCGGGGCTGGGGTGCCTGGGTTTTTCGCCGGCGATCGCAACGCTGGGAGGCGCCGGCAGCGTCCTGCTGGCTGCACTCCTGGGATATGCCGCGGCGGGTTGTTTCAGCCGGGGGCCGAGCGTGTTCCGCAGGTGGACCCTCGCCGGGATTTTGTCAGTGGGTGGGCTGAGCGGGGCATGGCTGGCACTTCCCGCGACCAACCGGTCCCCGCTGGCAGGTATACACTCGGCCAAGTGGGTCTTCCAACTCGACCCGGAGCATATCTTGTGGGCGGAGTGGAATGCCTTTTCCCGGATCGACGTGCTGGCTCCCCCCTCTCCGGAAGGGCCGATGCCAGTAGTGATTGACGGCGGCGCAGCGACCGCCTACATCCCGCGGATCGGGGCAGGGTTAGAGGCGGAGGACGGAGACCGGGTGCGCGATGGACTGCCGCTGATCCATCAGATGAAGATTGTCCCAGATGTGCTGGTGGTAGGAGCGGGAGGCGGTATCGATGTGCGGGACTTTCTGGCCAATGGCGCGCGTTCGGTGACGGCCGTGGAGATCAACCCCATCCTCAACCGGCTGGTGGTTCGCCAGTACGCCGATTTCGCCGGGCACCTCTACGCTGATCCACGGGTGCACTGGGTTACCGAAGACGCGCGCAGCTTTCTCCGCCGGTCCGCAAGGAGCTACGACATTATCTACGCGGGTCTGACGATCACCAACGCCGCGTCGGCCTCGGGAGCGCTGGGGTTGACGGAGAACCACACGCTGACCCTGGAGGCGATGCAGGAGGCCCTGGAGCACCTGACCGAAGGCGGCATCCTCTACCTCCTTCGGTCGGAACTGGACATCCTGCGGCTGGTCATTACAGCGCGGGAGGTGCTGCGGCAGAGCGGTGCTTCTGAGCCGCGGGCGTCCATCGCGGTCCTGCGCCACCCACCACGGGGCGGTCGGTACAGCCAGCGAGCAGCGCTGATGGTCAGGCGCGGCCCATTTACAGACGCGGAACGCCTGTTGATCGACAGGTATGCCCAGGAGTACGGTTGGGAGGTCCGCTATGGTCCGGGCATGTCGGGCGACACCCCCTTTCATCGGGCGCTGGGGATGGGAGCGGCAGAGCCGTTGCCGGGCGTGCCCCTCCTCCTCGAACCAGCGACGGACGATCGGCCGTTCTTCAACCACTTCTTTCCCTGGGGGGTGCTGGCTTGCCCGGGCCTGTGGGGCTCGCTCCAGGCGCGCTACGGAATCGAGGAGACGTCGGCAGCGGAGGCAGTGGTCGCCGGGGTACTGGGGGTATCGGTCGCACTTGGGGCCGGCCTGCTTCTGTTGCCCCTGTGGGTGAGCCACGGGCCGGCAGCGTTGAAAGCGCCCCGAACAGCGGCGCGGTTCGTCTACTTTCTGGCACTGGGACTGGGATTTCTCTTTCTGGAGATCGGGTTCATCGAGCGGTTCTCACTGTTGCTGGGCCAGCCGGCGTACTCGCTGGCCGCGGTGCTGGGCGGGTTGCTGATCTTTTCTGGGCTGGGCAGCCTGCTGTCCCTGAGATCTGACCGGCGGCCGGAGTGGGCATGGCCGGCGCTGCTGCTGGGGATCGTGGCCGCCATCCTGCTGGAGACCCACCTCCTGCCCCGCGTCTTTCGGGCAATCCTGGAGTGGTCTCTGGCCGGGCGGGTGGCTGCGGTGGTTGGACTCCTGGCTCCCCTCGGGTTGCTGCTGGGCACGGCGTTTCCCCTGGGCGTTCGCCGCGCGGGGCAGGAAGCGCCGGGACAGGTGCCCTGGCTGTGGGGCGCCAACGGGTTTGCCTCGGTGACCGGGTCTGCGCTGGGGATGATGGTGGCAATGACCTTTGGACTGACAGCGCTGCTCAACATGGCCGCTGGCGTCTACGGAGTTGCCCTCTTGTCTGCGGTGTGGCAGACAAGAGGAGGAAATAGGGAAGGAGTGCGGGGATGAACAAGCTCTTATGGATCTCTTCCGCTCCGGTGGTTTTTGTGGCCTTTGTCGCCTGGCGACACCTGCGGGGGCGGCCTCTCAGCCGACACGCCTTGAACATCTATTCGAGCCTCTTCCTGCTGGGCTACTTCGCCGCTACGGCCGGACTGGGCATCTTCTGGGTGGCCAATCAGGAGCTACCCGCCTTTGACCTCCATTACCTCTTCGGCTATGTCACCCTTTGTCTGCTCGCGGCCCACCTGGCCTTCAATGGGCGGGTACTGGCCGCCTTCTTTCGAAAAAAGGCGCCGTCGCAACTGGTCATGGCCGACCGCCATCAGTGGAAGCCTGCCTGGAGGCTGGCTTGGAAGGGCATGTTGCTGACTGTGTTCGGGGCTATCAGCTTCCTGCTGGGGCAGCGGGCTGCAACCAGGACCATCCGGGTCGAACCGGCAGTGGAGATCACAGCAGCATCCGCTTCTTCGGACAAGTTGGGAAAGTCCCCGGGCGATCCGGTGCCCATCCCAAGGGTGATGGTCGATACCCCGGAGGGGCGGATTCCATTGGCCGAGTACTACAACGACCAGGTCCAGCACACGAGGGCAAGTGTGGTATCCCGTTCGGGAGGGATCGACTGGTCCAATCAACCCAGCGTCTACAAATCCTATCCCGATGCAGAGACGGTTGATCTGCCCAGAGATTTTGAATTGACTTTGGGAGTGCCGTTGACAGAAGCAGTAGAGAATCGGTATGGCCTTCCCAGAGCGTTCGATCCAGGCGAGCCGATGTCGCTGGTGGAGCTTTCCAACCTGCTGACGTTGACCAACGGGATTACCGGAGGCATCCAGACACCCCAAGGCATCTACTATCTGAGGGCGGCTCCGTCCGGAGGAGCGCTTTATCCCACCGTCATCTATGTGCTGGTCAACCGCGTGGAAGGGCTCGAACCAGGGCTCTATCACTATGCCATCGACCGCCACAGCCTGCATCGGGTCAAAGAGGGCGCCTCCTCGGCAGAAATCGCGCCGTGGATTATGCGCGGCGATCTGGTCCGGTCTTCGCATGTCACGGTCTTTCTGACGGCCATTTTCTACCGCACGAGCTGGAAGTACGGGGCTGAAAAGTCGTTTCGCTACGTCTGCCTGGACGTGGGACACGTAGCGGGCAACCTGACCCTTGCTGCCAGTACGCTGGGGTATGCTGTATGCATGGTCGGAGGCTTCGACGACAGCCAGGTAAACACCTTTCTCGGCATCGACGAAAAGGAAGAAGCCGCCCTGCTGGTCATACCTGTCGGGAAAGCGGTGGATGGCCCCGACGGGCCGGAAAAGACGCCGGTTTTTCAGCCCGCCGGCTTATCGGCCCAGGATGGCAAACGCTCTCTCATGCAGTTTGTCCAGTTCGGCACCCGCTTCCGCGCAGTCCCCGGCGCGCAAATCCGGCCCTGGGGACCGGAGTCCCGACAACCGAAACCTTACGAAGGTCATCGCAGGATCTCCCTGCCAGAGCCGGAGCGCGCGGGGATGCTGGTCGTGGAGACCATTGCCCGGCGACGATCCAGCCGGACTTTCACTTCGCATGGAGTACCCCTGGAGTCGCTCAGTTCGCTTTTGTTCTACAGTGCCGGATGGAAAGGAGAGGGAGGAGTCCGGAGGGAGGAATTTGCCGTCGATGGCATCGATCCTCTGGAAATCTACGTGGTTGTCAACAAAGTCCGGGGAATCGAGCCGGGTATCTACTACTACGACCGCCTGGTGCACGAACTGGTCGTTCTGCGCACGGGGTCTTTCCGGCAAGAGATTTATGAGGCCGGACTCTTCCAGGAGGTGGTCGGGGCCTCTGGAGTGGTCTTCGTGAAGACCGTCGATTATACCCGAATGGCTGCCCGTTATGGCGATCGGGGATACCGGTATGCCAACCTGCAGGCGGGCGTTATCGGGAATACCCTCTACCTGGAGTCCATTGCCCGCGGTCTTGGTGTGACCGGCATCGGCGCCTTTTTTGAAGGAGAAGTGGATGGCCTTCTCGACCTGGACCGCCGAAGAGAATCCACCCTTTACCTGACAGCGGTGGGGGTGCCGACCGGCTGAGGCTGCCGAAGGGGAAACAGCGCTTCAGGCCAGAGCCTCCAGTCGTATTTCTTCCAGGTGAAACGCCAGCAGCGCTCGTCCAGCTCGCCTGGGCGATACCTGCGGATCAGGCCCTCCAGGCCGCCCAGATCGGCAAAGTCGGCGCGGTACCAGCGCAAGATGGGATTGGCGCGGACGATTGACCGGTGCGGGTCGATTTTGACCTCGGTTTTCAGGAAGGCGGTGGTCGCCCGGTCTAGTTGGCAGTCGATCTCCGCCGCCGTATAGACCTCCATGGGCGGGCAGCTCCGTCCCCCGCAGTTGAGCGCAAAATGGATGCGCGGGTCAAAATGGCGGACCATCCAGGCTTTCAGGTGGGGTCTGCAGAGCAGCGGCGGCAGCAATCCCGCCGGGTGGTGCCGGTTGGCGCGCAGGAAGCCGTGCTCGATATCGTCCAAACTGAGCGGGACATCGGCTACCTTCAGGTGCTTCACTTCAAAGAACCGACCTATCTCTTTGACACTGCGCCGCACCCCGGCGGCAATCGCCAGGGCGGCGGCAATCGCCAGGGTGATGATCAGCTCGGTTACCGCGCCATTGTAGGTATTGATCCAGAAACTCCGGCAGTCTTCGAGACTGGCGATCTCCTCGAAAGAGAGGCGGTGGAATTCGTCCCTGGCAACGGCGGCTGCTTCCAGCAGGCCATTTCCGGTCCAATTCTGCGGCCCGGTATTGCACCACTCCTCCTTGAGGCAGCGAAAGTGCGACGCGTAGTTCTGCGCGATCTGCGAGGCATTCATCGACCTGTGAGTCTCCTGCCCAACGCTCCAAGCTCAACTATCGGCGGTACTGCCCGGTCTATCCCTTTGTCAGTCCCACACATTGTCCAGGACTTCGAGTGGAATCTCGAATTCAATCCGGTCTGGAAGATAACAGGTCTGGTCATCGCAGGACTGGTATTCCAGCATCGCCCGCACCGCGAACCCTTCTTTCCGGTTGCTGCGGACGGAGGCTTTGAGGACCACCCGGTCTCCATAGACATGCAGGGTCTCGCCAAGGGTTTCCAGGCGGTGCGGCTTGGGCTGAGGGTAGACCACCTCCCCGAAGTACACCCCTTCCATCTCCTCGAAGCGCAGGGTGGTCGGGATATAGCCTTCCGGGAGGGGCCGGGCGTGCAGGTGTTGGCCTGCCTTGACTTCGATTTCCATCGTAAAGGTGAGCACCTGTCCTGGCCGGATGGTTCCCGCGGACAGATAGGCCGTCGCCTTGAGGGAATCGGTCCTGAAAGCCTGGACCACCCCTCGCTTGGCATCCTGCACCTGAAAAACCTCCTGGAGCATCCGGCCGACTGAATCGCGGACTGCATGATCTGCATAGAAGGATTTCTCGATAACCCTGCCCTTTTCATCGACCATGAAGGTGCCCGGAAAGGGAACGCCGTGCCAGGGGTGGTCCGGCGGGACATTGGTGTTCAGGATGCCGAACTGGCGGATGACGGCACTGTCGGCGTCGGAGAGCAGGGGATAGGTGATGCCCTGCTTCGCCGCGAACCTCCCCAGCACCTCCACCGGGTCGTAGCTGATGGCACAGATCCAGATGCCATTTTGCTCAAAGTTCTTGACTCTGCTCTGCAGTTCGACCAACTGCGTCTTGCAGAAGCCTCACCAGGAGGCGCTCCGATGGAAGAGAATCAGGGCTTTGCGCCGCCCGTCGGGCTTGTAGTGGATGGTATTGCCGAACTGGTTTGGCAAGGCAAACTCGGGGACCTGTTCTCCCACCTTTGGGCCTTTGGGGAAATCCTCGTTCAGCGGATCGCCCGCATTCAGCAGTTGTGCCATTTCCTTTGAGACCTCCTTCAGGATACCTTCAAAATTATGAGTCCTACCCCGCCTCTTCCGTGAACAATTACCCAGGCCTGGGAAAAGGATAGGGGTAATAGTTCACGGAGTCGAGGCCCCCTTCTGGATTATGATAGTGGCACCATGCGTATGTTGAATTCCTCGTTTTCTAGGTTGCTGCTGTGGCTGACCGGCTGGGCAGGACTGCTGGCCGCGCCCTCAACCCTCTGCGCCGGGGCCTGGACCTTGCCTGCCGGCAAGGTCTGGGGCAAGGTCACCTACTTCCAACAGCAGACCGGAGAATGGTACCTCGCCAACCCGGAGTTCTCCGGCGGCAGGCTCTATCTGGCTGGCACGCGCCGACCCTACCGCTTCGGTGGACGCTACTCGTCCAGGGCCCTGTTCGCCGAGGGTGCCTACGGGATCACGGACCGTCTGGAGGCCGGGGCGCAACTCCCCTACTTTGACCAACGCCTCACAGATGACACCCGCTCGGAGCCGCCTGCAGAGGCCGGGTTCGGGG
>JACPJE010000216.1 GCA_016187725.1 Candidatus Latescibacterota bacterium | reverse complement strand
GGAGGTGCAGCGATGAAGCCGGTGCTATTCATCGTTTCGCAAGGCGACGAACAATTGACTTCGCAGGCGGGCTTGGGCCTGATTGGGGCCTTGTTGGGCCGGACGACGCTGAGGGAACGACTGGACCAGGTCCAGATTCCCACCCGTCCCACTCCCGAGATTCGCCATAGCGAGGTGGTGGCCGCGATGACCGGCCTGGTGGCCCTGGGCAAGCCGGACTTTGAAGCGGTGGAGACCTTCCGCGCTGATCCTTTCTTCCGTTCGGCGCTAGGCCTGGAGCAGGTGCCCTCGGCGGCCACCTTGCGGCAACGGCTCAATGGGCTGGCCGGCTGGGTGGAGACGATCATCCGGGAGGAGTCGGCGGCGCTGGTGGCGCGCCATGCTCCCGCCCTCACCCCCTGCTACGAGAAGGCCGACCAGCGCTATGGTCCGTGGGTGGCGCTGGATGTAGATGTGTGCCCCTTTGACAACTCGGACAGCCACAAGGAGGGGGTGTCGTGGACCTACCAACAAGTGGACGGCTATGCGCCGATCTTTGCCTATCTGGGTGAGGAAGGCTATCTGCTCAACTGCCAGTTGCGGCCCGGCAGCCAGCACCGTCAGCAGGAAGCGCGGCCCTTCCTCCAGCAGACCCTCAAATTGGTGCGGCGGGTGACCCCGGCCAAACTGCTGGTGCGCATGGACGCCGCCCACGACGATATCGACAATGTGCGGTTGCTGGAGGCCACCCCCAAGGTCGACTAGATCCTCAAGCGCAATCTGCGGCAGGAATCTCAGGAGTTCTGGTGGCAGCAGGCCCAGCGGTTGGGCGACTGCACCTGTCCCCGGCCCGGCAAAGAAGTCTAGGTGGGCGACACCCTGATGGAACGCGACACACACTGGGTGCGGGTGGTGCTTGAGGTGATCCGCCGCACCACTACCGCCGAGGGCCAGCGGCTGCCCCAAGCCGAGCTGGAGGTCCACACCTGGTGGACCAACCTGCGCGCCTCCCCCGCCGAGGTAGTCCACCTGTATCATCAGCATGGCACCTGTGAGCAATTCCATTCGGAACTGAAGAGCGACCTGGACCTGGAGCGGCTGCCCTCGGGCAAGTTCGCCACCAACGCGCTGGTGCTGCTGCTGGGGATGCTGGCCTACCATGTCTTGCGCTTGTGCGGGCAGACCAGTCTGCAGCAGTGCCGCCGGCTGCCCCTGGCGCAACGTCCCCGGCTGGCCCACCCCGTTCACCGGCGCCGGCTGCGCAGCGTCCTGTTGGACCTGATCTATCAGGCGGCTCGCATCGTCTACCATGCCCGTAAGGTGTACCTGGTCTTTGGCCGGCACAACCCCTGGTTTGGCCCCTGGCAGCGAACCTACCTGCGGTTCTGCGCGGCGTGAGTAGCGTCGCCGGGAAAGAGCCTGGTCCTCCCCTCCGCAGCGGAACGGCCAGCGTGTGCCCACCGTCTCCGCTATCGCCGCCCCAGGGCGTCTCCCCGCGGTCGTTACGGCCGAGAACCGCTGTTCCCCAGGGTCGTTTCGACCGCTATGCACCATGAGGAACTCTCAGGATGACCTCCAGTGACGGGTCGAGCCGGTTCGCCGACCACCGTACAGCTTTTCACCCCATGACGCTCACGGATTCAGGTTTACAAACCCAGCGCCAGACGTAACCGTTGATCGACTTCGTACATGAGTGACTGATCTCCCTCGCCCACAATACGCAACACGAGCACCTTATGCAGTAAGGCGAGTTTGTGCATTCTGAGCACAGAACGACGCTTGAGCCCCGTGGTCGGAAATGACGGATGTCCGGGTTCCAGCACGAAATCGGTTGGGAGGAGGTCTTCCGGCACGGCAGAAGAGATGAATAGGCAGAGCACGTCTTCTAGCCGAGGGAGCAAATGGTCGGGTGTCACCACGAGCGCGGGACGGACTTTCGCCCCAGTGAGATCGGTGAACGGGTAGCGGATTAACACCATGCTGCCGCGTTTGACTATGGGCTGGGCCATTGCACGGCCTCGCCATCTGCCAGGGAATAGATATCCTCTTCTTCCGCGTTGAGCCAGTCAAAACTGCCGGATGCCGCCACGAGTTCCGTCAGTTCCTGGACAGCGATATCGTCGGTAAGGAGTTGGGGTTGCTGTAACTGGCGGCGGACAAGGAGGAACGCCGCAAAGGCTTCCACTTCTGTCTGCTCCTGCGGGGTCATTTCTTCTAGTAACTGCGTGAGCCTGGGGGACATGATAGCACCTCCTGTTTTTCTGTCTGTTTCCTGTAAAAGGTTGCAGTTTTCGCCGATGGCGTCAAGTGAGTTTGAGAAGCCGAACGCTCGCGCTCACCGGCGCCGAGCAACGCGAGGGAACCGCCGCGCAGCGGCGGCGTCCGGTGCTGCGCGTTGTTAGACGCCCCTTTCACCCTTTCATATACTGCCTTCGGCACTGCCAGGATAGCGGGGCTACGACAGGGCGCTGTGGCGAACCGATCTCTGCGCCGCGATCATACGGTCTTCCCACGTGATGTCATCCGAGTTGGGAATCCGGCCCTCGCGGTCCATGGCCTCGATGACGCGGGCAAGACCATCTGCAAGCGAAACGACGGGCTGAAATTCCGGCACGTCACGAAAGAGTTTCTCGGCGCTGTAGATCTGGTTGTGTGCTAAATAGTCGCGGCAGGTTTCAAAACCGGGCGAATTCATAGCAACAAGGTCTGCCAGCGGAATTCCGACTAACTCCACCTCTCTGCCCAGAACCTGCATCGCCGTGCGATGGTAGTCTTCCCACGTCGTAAACCCCCGCCGCACCATGTTGTACGTCTGCCCTATCGTATGGGTTCTGCCTACGATAGGGGCAAAACACAGCGCCGCGTCGTCTACGTGAAGAAAATGGTGAAGCGCTTTGCCATCGCCGCATACCACGACCGGTTTACCTTTCCTTATCCGGTCGATCCACGAGCGATCCTCCCAGGCAATCTGCCGGGGCGCGATTTTGGGTCCGTAAGTCGTGGAAGGTTTGATGATGGTGACGGGAAATCCTTCCTCGTAATAGGCGCGCATAAAGGCGCGGTCCGCCTCTACCTTGTTCCGTCCATATGCCCAGGTCGGTCGAAGCGGGTGATCCTCTGTAGCAGGAAGCCAGTCGTACTGCACGCCGTAGGTGCAAACCGTCGAACACTGGATAAAGTGCCCCACACCACGAAACGCCCGGATGCTGCTCTCGGCTTCTTCACGGTTAAAACAGAACATGTCGATGGCGGCATCAAAGCGCTGCGCCTGTAGGGTCCGTTCAAAGGCGGGACGGTCTGCCCGGTCGCCGGTGATCACCGCCGCGCCTTCGGGCGGAGGTCCGCTCTGGCCCCGGTTAAAACAGGTGACCTCGTGCCCCAGGGCGAGAAGCCTTGTTACAAAGCTTGTGCTGATATTGCCGGTGCCCCCTACTACACAGATGCGCATGACAGGCTCCTTCCTTACTATGGGTGTCTAACGCTCGCGCTCACCCGCGCCGAGTGAGCAAAGCGAACGAGGGCACCGCCGCACAGCGGCGGCGTCCGGTGCTGCGCGTTGTTAT
>JACPJE010000132.1 GCA_016187725.1 Candidatus Latescibacterota bacterium | reverse complement strand
TCGGCGGGAATGCCGCACTCGTAGGGGGTGTCCTTGAGGCGGTTGAAGGAACGCTTTTTGGCCAGCAGGGAGGGGAGGAAGACAATGGCCCCGACAAAGGCCACGGCCACGATCACCAGCAGGCCGATGGGGACAAATTGCTGCAGTTCACCGTTCATGACAATCTGGCCGTACTAGGAGGCGAAACTTGAGTTCTCGTCCAGAAAATGACTGCTGAACGTCTTAATATACAGGCGCTGTGCGAGACGCGCAAAAAAATTCGCGCCAATGGCGGCCGGATCACCTTTGCCGATTTCATGGAGGTGGTGCTCTACCATCCCGAGGCCGGGTACTACACCGGCGGCCGGGCAGTGATCGGTCCCCAGGGAGACTACTTCACCAGCCCCGGCGCCTCGCCCCTCTTCGGCCGGCTCCTGGCCCGCCAGTTCCTGCGTTTCAGGGAGGAACTGGGCCATCCCCCCGGATTTGCGGTGGTCGAACTGGGGCCACACCGGGGACAACTGCGCCGGGACGTGCTGGCCGAGGCCCCGGACCTGGACTACCGCCTGGTCGAGGTGGGCGACGCCCTGCCCTCCGGGCTGGTGGGTTGCGTCTTTTCCAACGAGTTCTGGGACGCCCTCCCGGTCCACCGGGTCAAGGTGGCAGGAGGACATTGGCAGGAGATCTACGTGCGCGAAGAGGGCGAGGGGTTTGCCGATGCGCTCGGCCCGCTCTCCGATCCCCGGTTGGAGGAGTACCTGAGCGACCTGCCGGTGGCCTGGATGGAGGGGTACGAGACCACCGTCAACCTCCAGGCCCAGGAATGGATGGGGCGGCTGGGACTATCCCTGGAACGGGGTTTTGTGCTGAACATCGACTACGGCTTCGAGCGGGCCGAGTACTTCTCCCCCCAGCGCCCCAAGGGCACCCTGCGCTGCTACCACCGCCACACCCTCAACGACGAGTACTACGCCCGCCCGGGCGAGCAGGACCTGACCGCACACGTGGACTTCACCTCGCTGATCGACACCGGCCGCAAAGCCGGCCTGGAGCCGGTGCTCTTCACCGACCAGGGCCGCTATCTGGTGGGCATCGGTCTGGAATTGTTCCGCGAGATCTCCGAGCGCACCGCCGGCCAACTCAGCCGCGAGCGCCAGGCCATCCACCAGCTCATCCATCCCTCGCTGATGGGCAACGCTTTCAAGGTGTTGATCCAGAAAGAAGGCTGATCATCTAGCTCACGGCGCCACCCCACAACCCAACCTGCGCCACGCCCCATACGTTGGGGCGTGGCGGGGCAACGCTTTCAAGGTGTTGATCCAGCGGAAGGGATGCTAATTGGGCTTCGTACCCTTCTGGCTACTGATTGGGTACCTTCACTCCCGTCTTTTCGCCCTCGGCGGCATCCCCTCGCTCCAGGGCGCTTTTGCCTTTGTCCTCCCTCCCTTTGCTGTGCCACTCCTCCACTGCCTCCACGAGGGAGCGATTCAGGTCCCTGGCCCGCTTGCCCTTGGGATAGAGGAAGAGGGCGATGCCGACGAATAAGATCGCCAGAATCGCCAGGAACAAGAGCCAGCCATAGGTCTCGCCCAACACGGCAGCACCTCCTTGTCGAGGGAATCACCTGGTAGGACCTCTGCCCCCTCTGTCAAATCTAGTCAGAACCGCTCTGCCGATCAAGGAGCGCACCGACAAAAAATCCGCCAACCGGCAGGTCTGGCGGATACCTGGCATTGCTGGGCGAGCCCCAGGCTCTCAGGAGGGAACGGGCTCCTCCTTCTCAAGCTGCTGGCCGGCCTTCTCCTCCTGGCTCCTCCCGCACGTGCCCGGCAGGACCCCGCACTCGCACAATGGCCTCCCGTTCTCATCCACCATGCTGCCCAGCCCGCCGCACGACCCCTTGAGGCGGCGGTTGCTGAAGATCACCCCCACCGCCATGGCGGCGGCGATGAGTCCAAAAGCCAGAAAAGCTGCTAGAAATACCTCCATGCCCTACCTCAACTGCCAAAGTCGTCGAAACGGATCATCTCCGGCTCCACTCCCAGGTCATCGAGCATCTTGAGCACGGCTTTCAGCATGAGGGGAGGGCCGCACAGATAGTACTCGACGTCCTCGGGAGCGGGGTGCTCGCTCAGGTAGTTGTCCAGCACCACCTGGTGGATGAACCCCCTGTACCCCGTCCAGTTGTCCTCGGGCAGCGGCTCGGACATGGCCACCTTGAAGGAGAAGTTGGGGAACTCTTTCTCGATCGCCCGGAAATGCTCCTCGTAGAACATCTCCTTGCTCGAGCGCGCCCCGTACCAGTAGGACACCTTGCGCCGGGTCTTCAGGGTGTGGAACAGGTGGAAGATGTGGGAGCGCAAGGGGGCCATGCCCGCCCCCCCGCCGATGTAGACCATCTCCCGGTCCGTGTCCTGGATGAAGAACTCCCCGTACGGACCGGAAACGGTCGCCTTGTCCCCTGGCTTGAGATTGAAGGTGTAGGAAGAGACGATCCCTGGGTTGAGCTTCATCCAGCCGCCCGCGGCCCGGTCGAAGGGCGGGGTGGCGATGCGGATGTTCAGCATCATGCGCTCGCCCTCGGCCGGGTGGTTCGCCATGGAATAGGCGCGAAAGACCGTATCCGCGTTGACCGTCTCCAGGTCCCACACCTTGAACCGGTCCCAGTCCGAGTGGAACCGCTCATCGACGTCAAAGTCGCGGAACCTGCATGCAAAAGGCGGGGCCTCGAGCTGGATGTATTCCCCGGACTTGAACTTCAAGGTCTCTCCTGGGGGGAGCTTGAGCATCAGTTCCTTGATGAAGGTGGCCACATTGCGGTTGGAGACCACCTCGCACTCCCACTTCTTCACCGAGAACACCTCGGGGGGCACCTCGATCTTCATGCTCTGCTTGACGCTGACCTGGCAGGAGAGCCGCATCCCCTCCCTGGCCTGGCGCTTGTTGATGTGGGTCAGCTCCGTGGGCAGAATCTCCCCTCCCCCCTCGAATACCTTCACCTTGCACTGGGCGCAGGTGCCGCCCCCGCCGCAGGCCGAGGAGACGAAGATCTTATTGGCCGCCAGCACATTGAGCAACTTCCCCCCCGGCGACACCGAGAGGGTCTGCTCGTCATTGACCAGGATCTGGACCTCGCCGGCGGCCACCAGCCTGGACCTGGCCAGGAGAATGAGGACCACCAGGGCCAGGACGATGCCCGTGAACATGCCTACGCTGATGGCGATCTCAGCCATGGGTCACCGAATCCCTCGAACTCACAGCTGAATCCCGGAGAACGACATAAAGGCCAGGGCCATCAGGCCGGCGGTGATGAAGGTGATCCCCAGGCCGCGCAGGCCGGCCGGCACATCGCTGTATTTCAGCTTCTCCCGGATGCCGGCCATGACCACGATGGCCAAAGCCCAGCCGAAACCGGAACCGACGCCATAGACCACGCTCTCGCCAAAATTATAGTTCCTCTCTACCATGAAGAGGGAGCCGCCCAGGATGGCGCAGTTCACGGTGATGAGGGGCAGGAAGATGCCCAGGGCATTGTACAGGGCGGGCACAAAGCGGTCCAGGAACATCTCCAGGATCTGCACGATGGCGGCGATGACCCCGATGTAGCTGATCAGGCCCAGGAAGGCCAGGTCCAGGCCGCCCAGGCCGGCCCAGGACATGGCGTTCTCCTTGAGCAGGTGGTTGTAGACCAGATTGTTGGCCGGGACCGTGATCGCCTGAACGATGACCACGGCGATCCCCAGGCCGATCGCCGTATCCATCCTCTTGGACACGGCGATGAAGGTGCACATGCCCAGGAAGAAGGCCAGGGCCATGTTCTCCACGAAGACGGACTTGAGGAAGATACTCAGGTAGATTTCTAACATCTCGTCACTCCTTCTCCACTTGCTCGAGTTTCCAACTCCGCAGCGCCCAGATGAACCCCCCGATGAGGAAAAAAGCGCAGGGCGGCAGGAGCATCAGGCCGTTGGGGACGTACCACCCGCCCTCGGTGGCCAGGGGCAGGATCGCAAAGCCGAGCAGTTTGCCAGACCCCGACAGTTCGCGGATGACACCCAGGAGCAGCAGGATCAGGCTGTAGCCCAGGCCATTGCCCATCCCGTCCAGGAAGCTCACCCACGGGCCGTTCTGCATGGCGAAGCCCTCGGCGCGGCCCATCACGATACAGTTGGTGATGATCAGCCCTACGAACACCGACATCTGCCTGCTGATGTCGAAGGCATAGGCCCTGAGGAACTGGTCCACCACGATGACCAGGGAGGCGATGACCGTCATCTGGATGATGATGCGGACGCTGCTGGGCATGTAATTGCGGATCAGGCTCACCGCCGCATTGGAGCCGGCCGTGACCAGGGTGACGCCCACGGACATGGCGATGGCCGTCTCCAGTTTGCCGGTCACGGCCAGGGAGGAGCAGATCCCCAGCACCTGCAGGGCGATGGGGTTGTTGTTGAAAATGGGATTGAGCAGCGCTTCTTTCGGCGACAGTTCAGCCATGGCGCTCTCCTCGCGCTTTCAGTTTAGCCAGGTACGGGCCGAAGCCGTCCTCGCCCAGCCAGTACCTGAGCATGTTTTTGACACCGCGGGTAGTGATGCTCGCCCCCGAGATCCCATCTACCTGGTACTTGGCCTCGGGCCGGCCAGGGTCCACCTTGCCCTTGATCACCTCGATGCGGATGCTGCCCTGCTCGTCGAAAGCCTCCTTGCCGTTCCACTGGGCTCTCCAGTTGGGGTTGTCCACCTCTCCCCCCAGGCCCGGGGTCTCTGCGTGCTCGTAGAAGACCAGGGCCCGAATGGTAGAGAGATCTTTCGCATCCAGGGCCAAAAACCCGTACAGAGTGGACCACAGCCCCTTCCCATGCACCGGCAGGATGATCTTCTGCACCTCTTCGCTCCCCCGGACCAGGTACACCGGAGCGAGCGTGGTCCGCCTCTTGTTGCCGGCCAGGTCCTTCTCGGGCGGGATCTCCACGCTCTGGGTCGGGTCCTTGGCAGCCTGGCGCTGGTCGTAGGTCTGCGGGTCGATGCCCGTGGCGTACTCGCCGGTGGCCAGGTCCACGACCTTGGCATCGATGTTGGCGAAGAGTTCGTCCACACTCTTGCCCTCTGTCAGCAGTCCCGCGGCCATCAGGATATTCCGTTTCCTGTCCAGAAGTTTGTTGATCTCCTGGGGCGACCGCAGCACCACTGCCGCGCCGGCGACCAGGACAGAGCAGAAGGCACAGACCACCAGCGTCACGTACAAGGTCCTGCCAGCCGTCTCCTTGGGCACCTCGCGCTACCTTTCTCCTGAGGCCTGCCCCGCTGTCCGCACCAGCCTTCTTCTGATGTTGGCCTGCAGCACGAAGTAGTCGATCACCGGGGCGAAGCAATTGCCGAACAAGATGGCCAGCATGACCCCCTCGGGGAAGGCGGGGTTGATCACCCTGATCATTATACTCATGGTCCCGATGAGCAGGCCGTAGATCCACTTGCCCGCATGGGTCATGGCCGCGGACACTGGGTCAGTGGCCATATACACCGTGCCAAAGGCAAAGCCGCCCAGCACCAGATGCCACAGCGGGCTCATGCCGAACATGGGATTGGTGGCGCTGCCGACCGTGTAGAACAACTGCGCCATGGCCATCCCGCCGATGACCATGCTCAGCATGATGCGCCAGGACCCCACCCCGGTGCCGATCAGGATGAAGGCGCCGAGCAGGCAGGCCAGGGCAGAGGTCTCGCCCATGGATCCCGGTATGGTGCCCAGGAAGGCCTCCAACCAGTTCACGGAGCGGGTGAGGGCCGCCATCCCCTGCTCCGGGACCACGCCCAGGGGCGTGGCCCTGGTGTACCCATCGACGGCGACCCAGATGGCATCGCCGGTCATCTGGGCGGGATAGGCGAAGTAGAGGAAGCAGCGCGCGGTCAGGGCGGGATTCAGGAAGTTCCTGCCCGTGCCGCCGAACACCTCCTTGCCGATGACCACCCCGAAGCTGATCCCCAGAGCGGCCTGCCAAAGCGGGGTAGTGGGCGGCAGGGTGAGGGGAAAGAGCAGGCCCGTGACCAGGAACCCCTCAGTGATCTCGTGCCGGCGCACCATGCAGAAGATGGCCTCCCAGGTCCCGCCCACGGCCATGGAGACCAGGTACAGGGGCAGAAAGTAGAGCGCCCCGTGAGCGGCGCAGGCCAGGATGCTGTGGGGGTCGTACCCGATCCCCAGGGCCTCGATGATTGCGCCGCGCCAGCCTCCGGCCGGGACGCCCCCCCATTGCGCCAGGGCGAGATTGGCCTGGTACCCGGTGTTCCACAGGGCCATCAGCACGCAGGGGACCAGCGCGACCACCACGGTGATCATCACCCGCTTCAGATCCAGGCTGTCCCGCACATGGGTAGGCCCTCGGGCCACCTCATCAGGGGTGTAGAGAAAGGTATCGATGGCCTCATAGACCGGATACCACTTCTCCAGTTTACCGCCTTTCTCAAAGTGGGGCTTGGCCCTGTCCAGCCCGTCTCGCAGGAATTTCATCAACCCTCTTTCTCGATCTTTTCGAGGACGCGCCGCAAGAGGGGGGCGTACTCGTACTTGCCCGGGCAGGCAAAGGTGCACAGCCCCAGGTCCTCCTCGTCCAGCTCCAGGCAGCCGAGTTCCTGGGCACGGTCTGTGTCCCCTGTGATCAGGGATCTCAGCAGGAAGGTGGGCAGGATGTCCAGGGGCATGAGCTGCTCATAGGTGCCGATGGGGACCATGGCTCGGGGACTGCCTTCCGCAGAGGTAGTGAAGGAGAATTTCTTGTTGGGGAAGAGTTTGGAGAGGAAGAGGTTCTTGACCGAGAACTTGTCCAACCCCGGGTCCTGCCAGCCCAGGAAAACCCGCTGCCGGCCCTCGGCCAGGGCCGAGACCTGCAGGTGGTAACGGCCCTGGAAATCCATTGGGCCCACTGCTGCCCTGCCCGCCAGCACCGAGCCGGAGATGACCCGGTTCTCCCCTTCCTCCAGCTCGCCGGCCACCAGCTCGCCGACGCACGCCCCCAGGCGCGTGCGCAGGAGGCGAGGGCGCTTGACCACCGGCCCTCCCAGGGCGACGACCCGCTCCACGGACAGCCTGCCCGTGGCGAAGAGCCTGCCGATGGCGATGGCGTCCTGGTAATTCAGGTGCCAGACAGCCTTGTGCGGGCCTACAGGGTCGAGGAAGTGGATGTGCGTGCCAGGCAGGCCAGCGGGATGGGGACCGCGGAACTCGGCCACGGTCACGGCCGCCCCATTCCCCACCGGCAGGTTCGCGCCAAGGGCCTTGCAGAGGAACACCGGGCCCTCGGTCAGCTTGGCCAGGACAGTGAGCGCCCTGGCCAGGTCCTGCTCCTGGCCGGCGATCACCACTGCGGGATCAGCGGCCAGGGGATTGGTGTCTATCGCGGTTACGAAGATCGAATGCGGCGCGCTTTCCAGCGCTGGCACCCTGCTGTAGGGCCGGGTGCGCAGCGCGGTCCACAGCCCGGAGGCCGCCAGCTTTTCCTTCACTTGCTGGCGCGTCAACTGCTCCAGGGGAATGCCGGCATACTGTTCGAATCTCTCCTCTTCGTCGCCCTCCAACTCGACGGCGACGGACAGGAAGGCCCGCCTTTCGCCCCGGTGGATCGCCGCCACCTTGCCGCAGCCAGGAGAGACGTAACGGACGCCAGGATTCTTCCTGTCCTCGAAGAGCACCTGCCCGAGCTTGACCCGCGCTCCCTCCTGGACGGCCATGCCCGGTCTCATGCCGGGATAATCAGGCCCCAGCAGCCCCACCTTCCCCACCGGCCTCCCCTCCGCGATCATCTGGACAGGGGTGCCGGCAATAGGTAGGTCAAGACCTTTTTTGATCTTGAAAACTCTCTGTTGTTCCATTGGCTCAGGCCTCATCACGCAGTGATCAGCCCGCCCTATACCCGTCCGCCTCTATTATAGTTATCCTAGCAAAATGTCAAGTGGCGATATCTTGTACTTATGCGCAGATCGCGCCTCTATATACTCAGAGTCTCCTATGATTGTCAAGGGTTTTTTCATCCCGCCGCTGCCGGCTGCAGGGCGCCCTCGCCAAAGACCACCGGGAAGGGCGCCCCCCGGCTCGACACCGTGGCCGCGTCCATGTAACACACGCTGAAGGCCCGGCGCGGGATGGCGGTGCGGTTGACATCCGAGCTGTGCAGCAGCCAGTTGTGCAGCAGCACCACCTCCCCGGCCTCCAACTCCAGCGGCACCGGCTGCGTCTTGGACAGCAACTCGGCGGCCTGTTCGGCGGAGAGGAACCCGGAGGGGTGTTCGGGGTTGACCAGGGCCCGGTGGGAGCCGGGCACCACCTGCACGCAGCCATTGGCGAGGGTGGCCGGATCGAGCGCGGTCCAGACGGTGATCAGCGGGTCGCGGTCCAGGTCGCTCCAGCGGTCCTGGTGCCATACTAAGTGGGTGCCCTTGCCGGCCGGCTTGTTCATGAACATGGCCCGGAAGCAGGCGATGGCCACCCCGGTCCCGTACACCCTGGCGCAGATCTCGGCAAAGAGGGGCTGCTGCAGATAGACCAGGAAGAGGGGGTCCAGCTCCAGGTCCTGGATCTTGCGGTACGCCAGGGTGGCCCCCTTGTGCCCCTTGCTCTGGGGCCCCGGCCCCGAGTCCTCCCCGGCCACCCGGTCCAGCTGCATCATGATCCGCTCGTACTCGATGGCGGCCCGGCCCAGCATGATCTCGTCGATGCGCTGACCTAGGGCCTCGATCTGGGCATGGGGGACCACCCGGCCCAGGCGCGCGAAGCCCTGTTCCTCGAACTGGCGCAGCTCTTCCTCGCTCAGGCGGGGCGGATGTAAGGCGTTCATGGCGAAAACCTCCTATTTATCGGGCAGCCAGACCCGGTGCCCAGCCCGGCCCAGTTCCTCGACGATGTGCTCCAGGTGGTCCTGGCCCCGGGTCTGCAGCACGAACTCCACCTCCGCCGACTGGAGCGGCAGGCTGGTGAAGGCCCGGCGGTGGTTCACCTCCACGATATTGGCGTCGGCCCCGGCCAAGAGCTGGGTGAGCTGGGCCAGGGCCCCGGGCACGTCGCGCACCTCGGCGCGCAGCCGCACCAGCCGGCCCGTGCGCACCAGGCCCCGCTGGATGATGGAGGAAAGCGGCAGCAGGTCGATATTACCTCCCGAGAGCACCAGCCCCACCTTCTTGTCGCTGAAACGAGCTGGATGCCTGACCAGGGCGGCCAGGCCTGCGGCTCCGGCCCCTTCGACCACGGTTTTCTCCACTTCGAGCAGCAGCAGCACTGCCCGCTCTATATCCTCTTCGTCCACCAGCAGGATCTCATCGACCCGCTGCCGCGCCACCTCCAGGGTGAGGCGGCCGGGGTGTTTGACTGCGATGCCCTCGGCCAGGGAATACTGCCCGCATTCGACCGGGCGCCCCTGCAGCATCTGCAGCATGGCGGGGAAACGGCTGGCCTGCACCCCCACCACCTCTATGCTAGGTTTGACACCCTTGGCGGCGGTGGCCACCCCAGCGATCAGCCCGCCCCCGCCCACCGGCACCACCAGCACCTCCAAATCGGGATGGACCGCCAGCATCTCCAGGGCCAGGGTGCCCTGGCCGGCCATCACCTCTTCGTCGTCGTACGGATGCACCAGCAGCAGTTCGCGCTCGCCGGCCAGCTGCCTGGCGCACTGGCTGGCTTCGTCGAAGTTCTCCCCCTGCAGGATGACCTCGGCGTTGAAGTGGCGGGTGCGCTCCACCTTGACGTGCGGGGTGAAGCGCGGCATGACGATCACCGCCGGGATACCCAGGCGCTGGGCGTGGTAGGCCACGGCTTGGGCGTGGTTGCCGGCGGACATGGCGATCACGCCGCGCTGGCGCTGCGCCGGGGAGAGGCGGGAGAGGCTGTTCAACCGGTTCAGCGCGCCCCGCTCCTTGAAGGAAGCGGTGAACTGCAGATTCTCAAACTTGAGCACCACCTGGGCCCCGGTGATCTCGGAGAGGGTCTGCGAAGGGGCGCAGGGGGTCACCACCACCTGGCCTTCCAGGGCCGCGGCGGCGCGGCGGATGTCCTCCAGGGTTACCAAGACACGCGCCTCACTTGATCCAGCTCACTTGATCCAGGTCATATCCTCGCCGCGCACCAGGAAGGAGCGCTCGTCCCAGCGGCCCGGCCGTTCCACCGGCCACAGCCCGGACTCCACGGTTTGCTTCCCGTCGCCTCAAGCCAATCGCCGCAAGTACGCCATACTCAGCCGCGCCGCGTCTCTGATTTCCGCGTTGCGGTAGACCTTTACCGAGGCGAAGCCCTCGTAGTTGATTTGCCCCAGGGCCCGCAGCACGGATCCGAAATCGAGATGGCCGCTTCCCAGAAGGCTGCCGTTGCTCTCGCACAGGTGCACGTGGCGCAGTTGAGGACCGCAGTCGAGGATGGGCTGGGTCAGGGAGCGCTCCTCGATATTCATGTGTACGGTGTCCACCATGGGCCGCAGGGCCGGCGAGCCCACCATTTCGATCAGCCCTCGCACCTCGCCCACCGAATTGTTGAAACCCACCTGCAAATGGTTGACCGGCTCGATCACCAGGTCCACCCTCTGGGGCTCGGCCCGGTCCATCACCTGGCGCAGGCAGCCGGCGATGCGCTCATTGGCCTTGGCCGGGTCCGGCTCGTCCTTGCGGAAACCCTGCAGCAGGCCCACCACCAGGATGCTGCCGAAGCGTTTGGCCACCTCCAGGCAGCGGATCAGGTGCTCGACGGTGCGCTGGCGTACCGCTGCATCCGGCGAACTGAGGCACAAGCCCCGGCTGTACGCCCCGCCGGTCAGGAAGGAGGGGATCACCAGGCCGGCCTCCCCCACCCAGCGCTCCAGCTGGCCAAAAGGCACTTCCGGCGGCAGATCGAGGTTCAGTTCCACCCCCTCGTACCCGCACTCCCTGACGAATTCCAGCAGTTTGCGCACCTGGGTCTCATCCCCCAGGGAGTTGAGCGCCTCGATGATCATGAAGCTGTAGTGGATCATGCGCCGCTCCCTGCCCACACGTCGTTGTACAGGGTCACCCAGGTCTGCGAGCCCACCTGTTCCTCGTACGAGGCTTCGGTGCCGTACAGGCGCATGCCCACGGTGCCCGGGTGGCCGACGCGGCGGAACTCGCTGATCCGCGCCATGCTGCCGTCCGACATCCGGCACAACATGACCTCGTTGCTGAAGGGGTTCTGCCACACGTTGTCGGGCCGGGCGTAGAGATTATCGGGATGGCGGTCCACAAAACCCATGCCGCAGACCTGGGTGGCCCGCGCCCCGGTCACCGACACTACCATGCTGGTCGAGTGGGTGGGATAGAAGAAGGGCGGCATGCCGAAGTATTTCTCCCATTCAGCCCCGTGCCGCCACTGGGCCACCGCGTACATGCCGTGCATGTAGTCGTGATAGTACTCGGCCTCGGCATAGACCACGTGGCCGAAGTCGCCCCGGCGGAAGCGCTCGCGGCAGTAGAGGGTGCAGGGGTAATAGTAGCTGGTCTCCCCCAGCATGTAGATGCGGCCGCTCTGCTCCACGGCGCGGACCAGGGCGGCCATCTCTTCGATGGAGATGGCCGAGGGCACTGCCGAGTACACATGTTTGCCGCTTTCGAGGGCCTGGACTGCCTGGGGGCCGTGCAGGTGGTGCTGGGTGATGATGGCCACCGCGTCGACCGGGGACCGGCACAACTGGTCGAGGGAGGGGCAGGTATCACAGATCCCGAACTTCTCAGCCTTGGCCTTGAGTTTCTCCGCGTCCAGGTCGCAGAGCACCACCCGGTCCACCAGGGGATGGGCCTTGAAGAGTGGGATGAAAGAGTCGGCAAAGGCCCCGGCGCCGCAGATACCGACCTCAATGCCCATGATTTTACCTCAGGTCCTTGTTGATTTTGAAGGCGCTCATCCCTGCTCTCCTCTCAGGCGCTTGTGCGGGCTTTACGCCCGCATACGGGCCAGACACTCCTCGTAGGCCGCAAAGCGCTCCTGCTCCCGCTCCTCCGGGTCCACGTATTTGAGCCACAGGGCGCTGCCCGGTTTCTTGCCGCTGAACTGCCGGTGGCTCTGGATATGGGAGGGATCGGGGCCGTGCCAGACCACCTCGCCGTCCTGCATGTAGATGAAATCGCCCCGGTACTGATCGATCATGTCCCGTTGCCGATCGCGGTAGAAGAGCCCCTGCTCGCAGGCCGTCTGCCGGCAGGTGGCCATCACCTCGGGCGGGTCGTATTCCACGGAATCGAAATCGGCCAAAGGTCCCTGCACCTCGCTGTGGAAGTCGATCTGGTTCAGGTCCACGGTGCCCAAGCCGCCCTGGGCCGCCAGCAGCAGGTGGTTGCGGTCGCGGCGGAAGGGCGGGGTGGGCCAGTCCGAGGCCGGGTCGTGGCCCATCAGGTGGGCGGCGCAGGCGTCGGTGGCGGTGATCTGGTCCCCGGCGATCAGCGCGTCGGTGATGCGGCCCTCTCCCCCCCACTCGCAGCCCCACTGCCCCACCAGCGCGTCGATGATGTTGAGGCAGGGATTGGTGATCATCGCCAGGTCTGGCAACACGTAGGAGAGGCGGATGGCGTGGTGGAAATAGGTGCGCACCCGGCCCAGGGGCGGGATGGCCGGGGTGAGGCCGAAGAGGTTCTTCATACACAGGGTGACGCCCATGAAGTGGTGGTTCTTCATCTTGGCGATGGAGACCACCTCGTCGGCCTCGGCGAAGCAGGAACTGAGGGTGTAGCGCCCGAACATCCGCCCGCCGCCGGGCACCTCGTAGGTGGAGAAGGGCGGCCGGTTCGAGTCCACAAACTCCACCCCGAACTCGTCGAGATGAGGCTGGTAGTTGAACTGCCCGGTGGGCTTGCCCTCCCGGTCATAGGCAAAGGTGTCGGTGGCCACCAGTCTGGCCGAGGTGCGCTCGCGCAGCAGGCGCAGCACCGCCAGACACACCGCGTCGTCCACCAGTTCGCGGCGCCGGCCCGCAAAGTAGGCCACCTGCTCCTGGTGGAACATCATGTTGAACTTGAGCACGATTCTGCGGGCCTTTTCCAGGCGCGCCCACGAGCGCTCCAGCGGCTCGGTGATCCGCTTGAGGGTCTGGTACACCTCTTCGCCAGCGGCGCGGTGGTCGCAGTGGGCCGCGCGGACCCGGTAGGCCTTGCTCATCACTCCTCCTATTCGATCACCGGCCCCTGCTGCGCCTGCTCCCACCGCCGGGCGAAGCTGGCGGAGCCGTCGTCGTACCAGAAGTCCAGGTCAGCGAGGTGGTCGTACCCCTCGCCCAGGCCGGGGATGAATTTCTCGTGGATGCGCAGCGCATCGCGCCGGCCCCGGGGCGGCTGGCCGTAGACGGTGGGGCCGCCGCTGACCCTGACCCGTATCAATGCCTTGGGCAGGGGCGGCGGGGCGGCGCGCTCAAACCGCTCCAGGGCCTCCCGGTCCAGGTGGACCCCCAGCCCCGGCTCCTGGGGCACCTGGATGGTGCCGGCTACGGCCTCGAACTGCGGGCTCACCACGTCCTCGGCCCACTGGAAGGTGTCGGTGCAGTGGTGCAGGGTGGCCATCTCGAAGGCCGCGGCCATGTGCAGCACCAGGGCCCGGGTGATGTTGCCCCCCACGTTCTGCAGCGCGAAGGGCGCGTTGGCCGCCTCGAAGAGCCCGGCGCGCCGGACCACCATGCCCACGGGCGCGTGGCCCAGTATGTACCCGTCGGCCAGGCCCAGCAGGGCCTCGCGGCCCCCCAGGGGCAGGTGGTGGAAGGCGATGGGCAGCGGGCATTTCTGCCGCAACAGCTTGTGGCCCTCGACATCGAAGGTCCGCAGCGGGTCCTCGATCAGTCCAGCTATGGGGAAGCGGGCCAGTTGCGCGGCCAGGCCCAGCACGTGCTCCACGGTGTTGTCGAAGTTCAAATCATAATGGACCTTGAAGCCGGGCGGGGCCACCTCCTGCATGGCCCGGGTCTGCTCGATGGCGTTGTGGCAATAGTCGGTGTGGTACTTGAGCCAGGTATAACCCAGGGATGCGGCGTGTTTGACCTCCTCGGCCATCTTGGCCGGGGTGCGCGACACGGTCCAGTAGCCCATCGGCACCCAGGAGCGCACCGGCGGGCCGAAGAGCTGGCAGGCGGGCACTTCGTTGTACTTCCCCACCAGGTCGTAGATGGCCGGCGCCAGCCAGATGGGCAGTTCGGGATGGGCCAGCCAGACAGCCGGGTTGGTGCCCCGCAGCCGATCCAGCCAGGACTTCACCTGCTCGTTGAGCGGGCTGGTCATCTCCGCCAGCCCCTCCAGCCCATTGTCGGCGCGCATCACCATAATGGTGCGGGTATCGTACGCCGGCCCTAGGTAGAGCCGCACCTCCTCGCCGTTGAAGGGAGCGAAGGGGGGATGGATCTCGTGGGTTTCGATCTGGGCGATCTTCATGGTTTTCACACCTCTCAGGCAAATCGCTCGGCGTCGTCCTCGGGGGCGTATCCCAGCAGCCGGCAGGCGTTCTCGATCTCCCAATAAGCGCGCTTGTTCCCCGAAATCCCGTAGAAGATCCCGAACTTCACCTCTTCGGCCTCGATGCCCCGCCACACCAGTTGGGCGCAGTCGCGGGGACTCAGCCAGGTGGAGAGGATGCGGTCCCCGCGGCGCTGCTTCACCGCCTCCTCGGGCTGGAAGGAGCCGATGCGCAGGCAGATCACCCCCATCCCGTGCTCGTCCACGTAGAAGCGGCCCAGGTCCTCGCCAAAGGCCTTGCTCACCCCGTAGAGGCTGTCCGGGCGCTCCTGCATCTCGGGGGTGGTGTAGATCCCCTCCCGCTCGTAATACCCGGTGACGTGGTTGGTGCTGGCGAAGACCACCCGCTTCACCCCCTGCCGGCGCGCCGCCTCGAAGAGGTTGTAGGTCCCCTTGATGTTGTCCTCCATGAGGACTTCCCAAAGGGCACTGTTGCCGGGGTTGCCGGCCAGGTGGACCACCGCGTCCATGCCGGCGCAGGCTGCCTCCAGCCCCCCCAGGTCCCCCAGGTCGCAGACCAGGGCCTGGCCCTGGGGCTCCGGGATAGGCCGGCGGTCCAGCAGGCGCAGGGTGTAGCGCTCCTTGAGCCGGGCGCGCAGTTCTGTCCCGATGTTTCCCGCCGCTCCGGTGATCAGCACCTTTTTGGCTGCCATGTCTCTCCTCTCAGCGCTTCTCGGTCCGACCGCCGGCGATGACCGGCTGGGGCTCTGGTGTTGCGCCGATCCCCCCGTACTTGAGCGCCGCGCAGGGCGTGCCGAAGCGGGGCTGGGCAAAGGGCAGGTGGGTGGCCCCGCGCGCCAGGATGTGCTGGTAGTTGGCAGCCTCGCCCTCGTACGGGTGGCCGTGGTTCCAGGGCACCCAGGAGCGGGCGTTGCAGTAATGGCTCACAAAGGCCCGCCGCCAGCGCCGGGCGCTGCGGTTGGGATGGGAGCGGTGCAGCAGGTGGGAGTGGAAGAAGACCACGTCCCCCGGCTCCACCACCACCGGCACCGGGGGCGGGTACTTGGCCGCCACTTGCGAGAGGGTGTTGAGCGCGTCGTCGAGATTGCTGGTCTGCTCGACGATCTGCAGATCGGCAAAAGCTCCCTCGGTGTGGATGAGGCTGCCGCGCTGCGCGTCCGGGTAGATGGGCTCGCGGTGGGAGCCGGGCACCACCCACAGGCAGCCGTTCTCCTCGTCGGCCCGGTCCAGGGCCAGCCAGGCCCCGATCAGGGTCTCGGGATAGGTGGTGATGTAATAGGCGTCCTGGTGCCAGCCCTGGCCGCCCAGGGAGGGCGGGTTGTAGAAGAGCATGGTCTGCAGGCTCAGCACGTCGGGGCCAATCAGGGCTTCGAGCACGTCGAGGACGCGGGGGTGGAGCAGGAAGCGCTCGCTGGGCTGGTCGTGGCGGTGGAGCATGTGCACGCGGGTGAAGCGCTTCAGCAACTGGCCCAGGGTGGCACCAGGGGGCGGCGGCTCCACCCCGGGCACCTGGACCGCGCCGTGGAGGATGTCCATCCCGTGCTGGACCAGGGACTCGACCTCCCCGGCGGACACCAGGCTGGGCACCACCAGAAAGCCCTGAGATTGGTACTGCACGTACTCGGCGACCGATACCTTGTACCGGTCGGGCCGCTCTTCAGCCACGGATTTATAAAACATGTTTGCTCCTTCTAAAATCGGGCTAGACCCCAGAAATGAAGGCACAAGCCCCTGGCAAGTCAATGACTCCTGGTGGGCCGCACTGTAGCGGCCCAGAAACAGGGCTGTGGCAAAAGGGGGTCAGCCGGTCTCCTGCCCGCAGTCGCTCCGCCTCGTTCTCCCCGTTGCCCATCTCCCGGCGCCTTCAGCCACTTAGCCCGGCACACCGTCCCGCAGCCCACCGCCGGCACAGCCCTTGCTCCCCCAACCCTCCAATGCAACGACCATTACAACCGGCTACTTCATTCATTTTTCACCCTGACGCAGAGAGCCCGGGGTGCTCACAGCCAAAGGAGCCAGATCATGCAAAAGCTGATCAAGAGAAGGATGCGTTCCTATCTCCATCCCACGAAAATGCATGTGCGCGCATATCGCCCTGAACACCCTCCGCTCTCTCTAGGCCAGCCCCCACCGGCAAGCGCGCCGGCGGACAATACCCGCTGCGTCAACCCGACGCCCCAACAGCGGTAATTGCCATCGCACGAACTAGCACCGCAACACCTCAGCCTTCACCATAACACCCCGGGATCTCTGCCCGCAAAGCCGGCCCCTGCCGGCTTTGCGTTTGCCTGGTATGAGGACTCAGCCATGGAACCAGCCTACCAACTCGACTTCCCCGCCCTCACCGGCCAGGGCGTCAAGGTCGGCGTCGTCGACAGCGGCATCGATCCCAGTCATCCCAGGGTGGGCCCCCTGGCCGGCAGCGTCGAATTCGCTTTCGGCCCCAGCGGACAGATCCACTGCCGGGAAGCCAGCGGCGACCTGGCCGGCCACGGCACTGCCTGCGCCGGCCTCATCCGCCGCAAAGCTCCTGCCGCCGCCCTCTACAGCCTGCGCATCCTCGACGCCTCACAGCGTGCCGACCTGCGCCTGCTGGCCACCGCCATCCGCTGGGCTGCCGCCCAGGGTCTGGACCTGCTCAACCTCAGCCTGGGTACCGTCCAGCCCGAGGGGATCGCCGACCTGCAGGCCGCCTGCCGGGAGGCCGCCGCCGCCGGCCTCATCCTGGTGGCCGCCGCTCACGAAGAAGGCCTGCTCAGTTACCCGGCGGTCTTCCCCGAGGTGATCGGCGTGCGGGGTGGAGCCTTCTCCCAGCCCTACGGGTATTATTACCGGGAAGGCGAGCCCACCGAGTGCGTGGCCCGCGGCGAGGTCCAGCGTCTGTGCTGGCTGGAAGGCCGGGAGGTGCTGGCGGGGGGCAACAGTTTCGCCGCCGCCCGGCTGAGCGGCCTGGTGGCCCTGGTCCGCCAGGCTTTCCCCGGCGCGGACCTGCACATCGTGCGGCGCGCGCTCAAGGCCAATGCCCTGCTCGAGGAAAGCCAGTCCCTCCGCCCGGCGCCTTCGCCGCAGTGGGAAAAACCCTTTGCCTGGCTCCGCCGCGCCGCCCTCTACCCTTTTGGCAAGGAGATGCACGCCCTGGTGCGCTTCGCCGACCTGCTGCCCTTCCGCATCGCCGGCATCGCCGACCCGGCCGGCCGGGGCCTGGCCGGCAAGGACGCGGGAGAGGCCCTGGGCCTGGCGGCCTGCGGCCTGCGCATCGCCCCGCGCCTGGAAGCGGTGTGCCGGGACGCCGACACCCTGATCCTGGGGCACGTGGACCAGCTGGGGCGCCTGCAGCGGCGCGACCTGCTGCGCGAGAGTGTAGCACTGGCCCTGGAAAGGAGGATGCACGTGTTCAGCTTTGGACCTGTGAGACCGGCCGACTACGGCGACCTGCACGAAAAGGCACAGGCCCGCGGCCTGCGCCTTTGTTATCCAGATGTCCCCGTCGAGGAAGTGGAACAGACCCTGGCCCGGGCCCCGTCCGCACCGCGCGTCGAGGTGCCGGTGCTGGGGGTCTTCGGCACCAGTTCCTCCCAGGGGAAGTTCACCGTGCAGTTGATCCTGCGGCGCAAGCTGCTGGAACGGGGCTACCAGGTGGGCCAGTTGGGCACCGAGCCCCACGCCGAACTCTTCGGCATGGACCTGGTCTTTCCCTCGGGCTACGATTCGCCCCTGGTCCTGCGTTTACAGGATTACGCCCCATACCTGGACGCCAGGCTGCGCGAACTGTGCCAGCTCAAGCAGCCCGACCTCATCGTGGTGGGCTCCCAGTCCGGAACCATCCCCTATGATCCCGAGGAGCCGAGCACCTGTTCCCTGGCCTCGCTGGCCTTTCTGTGCGGCACCCAGCCCGACGCCTGCGTGCTGGTGATCAACAGCATCGACCCAGAGGAGTACATCGCCGACACCCTGGAGGCGCTGCGGGTGGTGGGCAGGGCACCGGCCATCCTGCTGGCCATGAGCGACCAGGAGAAGCAGTGGCGCCAGGCCTGGGGCCGGGGCTGGATCGGCCAGCGCCAGATGAGCGCCCCCCAGATCGAGGAACACCTGCGCCGCCTGGAAGACCGCTTTGGCCTGCCGGCCGTCTCCATCCTCTCCCCCGCCGGGCAGGAGCGGATGGTAGACCTTGTCCTGCGCCACTTTGCCGCGGAGGGCACATGAACAGCATCGCCGAGCGCGCCAAGCGGACCATCGTCCATAGGGTGAAGCGGACTATAGTCCGCTCTCTGGAGCTGGAGATCGCCCCCGAGGAGCTGGCCGACGACGAGGTGCTCTTCGGCAGCGGCCTGGGCGCCGACTCCGAAGCCACCCTGGAGGTGGTCTTCGCCCTCGAAACCGAGTTCGGCATCGAGGTGGAGGACGAGGAGTTGCGGGTGGAACTCTTCGCCACTGTCCGGTCCCTGGTCGACTACGTGGAGCGCAAAATCAGGGCTCGATGACCACCTTCATCGCCGTCTCGCTGCCGGTGATGTCCAGCCCCTCGGCGATCCGGGCCAGGGGCAGGCGGTGGGTGATGAAGCGGTCTAGAGGCGCGCGGGTGTTCTTGAGGAAGGAGAGGGCGGTCTTGAACTGCATCCCTGGGTACGCCCACATCCCCCGGATATCGAGGTCCTTGAAGCAGATGATATTGGGCCGGATCTCCACCCCGCCCGGATCGGTGAAGTGGCCCACCTCGATCACGATCCCGCCCCGCCGCACAAAATCCAGGGATTCCTTGAAGACGATGGGCACCCCGGCGGTCTCGATGACGATGTCCGGGCCCACCCCGCTGGTCAGGGCCTTGACCTCCTCCAGCCGCTCGGGCAGCGGGCGTTTGTCCACCTGCACGGTCTGCTGGGCGCCCATGGCCCTGGCCAGTTTCAGGCGCGCGGGGCTGAGGTCAGCGGCGATGATCTGGCTCACCCCCACGTGGGCCAGGGCCGCCACCACCAGTTGCCCGATGGGGCCGGCGCCCAGGACCAGCACCGACTTGTCCATGCCCAGTCCCTCGCCGATATGGGGGATGCCCGGGCCCAGGGCCCGCTCCACTGCCCGGGTGGCCACGGCGGCCGGCTCGGTGAGCACCGCGTATTCGCTTTTCAGGTCGTCGGGGATCTTGAAGAGCCAGGAGTTGGCCGTCAGGTGCAGGTACTCCGAGAAGCCGCCGCGCGGGGCCGGGGCAATACCAGAAGAGACAAAACCGTACACGAAGCGATTGGTACACAGGGTGGGCCGGTGGGGCATGTGCAGGCAGTAGTAGCAGCGGCCGCAGGCCAGGGAACTGGGCGTGGTGGTCACCCGGTCTCCCTCCTTGACCGGCCCGCCGACGACGGCGAGCTTCTCAGCGGCCCTGGGGCCCGTCGCGGGAACGGTGCCCACCAA